>NZ_JBHFHW010000044.1:108948-123244 GCF_057333975.1 Stenotrophomonas sp. AGC87 | reverse complement strand
TGATTGCACTCTTCTCGAAAAACCTCGGGGGATGCGCTGTGTTGCGGCGCAGGTACAGGGTCCCGCCAATCCGGTTAATCACAGGCGAAAAAACAGTGAGGCCTTGCGTTGACGGGGATGACTGCGCGGGCGGCGATGTAAACCATTCATGTTGCCGCCTGCCACCACGAGCGTCAGGGTTTGATCTGTTGGCCGTCACCGCTGGGGACGGCGTCGTAATAGCGGCCGGTGCGGGTATCGAGCACGCGGTTCGGGCCTACCTGCTTGACCCCCGGAATGATCCGGCCGTGGCGGTCGTAGACCTTGCTCTGCACAGCCGGGCCCTGCAGCGGTGCGGGCTGCGCGGGGCCTTTGCTTTGGATCGGGTGCGTGCGCAGCTGCTGCTGGGTCTGCGAGGACGACTTCACCGGGGCCATCCTGTCGGACAGGCTGTCGACCGGCACCGGTTGCACGGCCGGGGGCTGTGGCGCGGGCTGCGGCGTGACCACCGGCCGCGTCGCGGTGGGCCTGGGCGGCGGGCCGATCTGCGCGGCCGCGGTCAACGGCAGCAGCACCAGCAAGGCAGCGGCGAGGCGGCGTGGGCGGTACATGGCGATCTCCCGGCGGCGGTTCAGGTCTTCACCATGCACCGCCACGGGTATCAGCACGATGAATGCCCCGGCTTGAACCTCTAGAGGCAACAGCCCAATCTACGTACCACATCAATAGGGAATGCTTATGACAGCTTTCGACCTTTCCCCGCCCACTGACGCCCAGCGCCAGGCCTTGGTGGCCGGCCTCAGCGCCGATGAACAGCGCGTGCTGCTTCACCATGGCACCGAGGCGCCGTTCTGCGGGGTCTTCCTGGACAACAAGCAGGACGGGGTCTACGGCTGCCGGTTGTGCGGCCTGCCGCTGTTCCGCTCCAGCACCAAGTTCGACTCCGGCACTGGCTGGCCGAGCTTCTTCGCGCCCTTCGACCCGGCGCATGTCCGCGAGATCCGCGACGCCAGCCATGGCATGGTCCGCACCGAGATCGTCTGTGCGCGGTGTGACAGCCATCTCGGCCATGTTTTCCCCGATGGCCCGCCGCCGACCCATGAACGCCACTGCCTGAACTCGGTCTCGCTGTCGTTCACGCCCAACGGGCAGGCCTATCCGGATCCGTTGCAGCGCGGTGGTGCGGAAGCCGAGCCGGCCGCCTGAATCCGGAAAAGTGTGACATCGAGCGAACGCCCCCCTTCAGAAAGGGCGTGAAGGGGCCGACATGGAGGTATCCCCTTCCCGCGTCGGCCCCATGCTCATCATCGTTGGACTTCTCGTCGTCATCCTCAGCGTGCTTGGCGGCTATGTCGGCGCGCACGGCAAACTCGGCGCGCTGTGGCAGCCCTATGAACTGGTGATCATCGGCGGTGCGGCACTGGGCGCGTTCCTGGTCGGCACCCCGGTCAAAACCGTGAAGCAGACCCTGCAGGCCACCGTAGGCGTGTTCAAGGGCCCGCGCTACAAGCAGCAGGACTACATCGACGTCCTGAGCCTGCTCTACGAACTGCTCAACAAGGCGCGCCGCGAAGGCTTCATGGCGCTGGAAGACCACGTTGAGCGCCCGGCCGAGAGCAGCATCTTCGCCAATTACCCCAAGGTGCAGGCCGACCATCACCTGGTCGACTTCATCACCGATTGCCTGCGCCTGATGATCGGCAGCAACATCGAGCCGCACGAGCTGGAACCGCTGCTGGAGCTGGAGCTGGAGAAGCACCACGGCGAGGCGATGCAGCCGGCCGCGGTGCTCAACAAGGTCGCCGACGGCCTGCCCGGCTTCGGCATCGTCGCCGCAGTGCTGGGCATCGTGATCACGATGGGCTCGATCGGCGGGGAAATCACCGAGGTCGGTGCGCACGTCGCCGGCGCGCTGGTCGGCACCTTCCTGGGCATCCTGCTGGCCTATGGCTTCGTCGGCCCGCTGGCCTCGGCCGTGGAAGCCCGTGCCGAACAGGACGCGCGCATCTACGAATCGGTCAAGACCGCCCTGCTGGCCTGCCTGCGCGGCTACAACCCGAAGATCGCCCTGGAATTCGCCCGCAAGACCCTGCCCTCCAACGTGCGCCCGGGCTTCAGCGAGTTCGAACAGCACCTCAAGACGGTCAAGTAAGGCAGCGCCATGGCCGAGACCAAACCCACCGTCATCGTCCGCCGGGTCAAGAAGGCCGGCCACGCCGCGCACCATGGCGGTGCCTGGAAGGTGGCCTATGCCGACTTCGTTACCGCGATGATGGCCTTCTTCCTGGTGCTGTGGCTGATGGCCGCCACCAGCAAGCCAGAGCGCGCGGCAATCTCCGAGTACTTCCGCAACCCCAGCCCGCTGGCCGGCAGCAGTTCCACCCCGGCCCCGGGCATGGCCGGCCCAGGCGGCGCCAGTACCTCGATGATCAAGCTGGGCGGCGCGACCGACATCTCGCGCGGCAACAGCAACGATCCCTTCCAGAACCAGCAGGCCTCCAGGCCCGTGCCGCAGGAAGACGAGCGCGAGCGCGAAAAACGCCAGCTGGAAGCGCTCAAGCAGGAGCTGGAAGAAGCGATCAGCAAGAGCCAGGCGCTGGAGCCGTTCAAGGACCAGCTGCTGCTCGACCTCACCCCCGAAGGCCTGCGCATCCAGATCGTGGACAAGCAGAACCGCCCGATGTTCGACATGGGCAGCGCCTCGCTCAAGCCGTATACGCGCGAGATCCTGCGCGAGCTGTCGCAGTTCATCAACCACGTGCCGAACCGGATCAGCATCACCGGCCACACCGACATCACCGCCTACAACGCGGCCCATGGCTACAGCAACTGGGAGCTCAGTGCCGACCGCGCCAACGCCGCCCGGCGAGCACTGCTGGATGGCGGCATGACCGAAGACAAGGTGACCCGTGTGGTCGGCCTGTCCTCCTCGGTGCTGTTCGACCGGACCCAGCCGGACAACCCGATCAACCGCCGGATCAGCATCGTGGTGATGACCAAGGCGGCCGAAGCGGCGGCCCTGGCCGGTGCCGGGCAGGAAGTGGCACTGTCGCCCACCGCTGCCGACGCCGATATCCAGGCGACGCTCGCGCCGGCTGTCGCGCCTTAAGGGGGGCGGCGGCGGCGGCGGCGGCAGGGGGAATTCAGGGAATCCGTGGAGCCGGCGGGCGGCCGGCACTACAATGGGGCCTTCCTTTTGTAGATAGACCGCACCCATGTCCAAGCAGTCCAAGGCCAAGCGCGACAAGCGCAAGAAGCAGCAGCCCAAGCGTCCGATCAACCGCCTCAACGCCCAGCAGCCGGTGCAGAACCATGCCGTGCTGACCAACGAAGAAGGCCAGGTCGTCGCTGCGATCGGCCTGCAGGGCACCGAGTGGCTGCTGGCCATCGGCGGCCAGACCATGGGCAACGCCGACAACCCGGTCCCGATGCTGGCCATGCTCAAGCACCTGTCCAACGTCCAGGAAAAGGAAGGCCGCAAGGTCAACCTGGAGTACTCGACCCAGCTGCAGCAGCTGATCGACGATCTGGCCGCTGACGAAGGCAAGACCGCCGACGAGTACCTGTCGCAGCTGGTCTCCGAGTTCGAAGGCGTGGAAGGCGAAGGCGAAGGTGACGACGAGGCCGAAGACGCCGAGATCGTGACCGACGCTGCCGTCGAAGCCGATGCCGACGCCGAGCCGGCCCCGGCCGCCAGCGACGACAAGCCGCAGGCCTGAGCCACGGCCACCCGGTGACGGTCTATATCGACGATGCGGTACATCCCTGGCGCGGCGAGCGCTGGGCGCATCTGATGGCCGACACCCTGCCCGAGCTGCACGCCATGGCGGCGCAGCTCGGGATTCCGCGGCGGGCGTTCCAGAACCGCCGCAGCGGCGCGCATTACGACGTGCCCGCCCCGTTGCGCCTGCAGGCGATCGCCCTGGGCGCACAGGCCATCTCACGGCATACGGACCGCGCGCTGGTCAAAGCGGTCATCGCCAACGCGCGTGGGCAGTACCTGCCCCAGGCGTAGGTACCGACCGTTGGTCGGCACACGCAGACCGCGGTCACGCCCTCAGAACGGATCGCTGCCCGGCCGCACTTCCACGCCCAGCAGCGAGCACAGCGCCAGCATCGCATCGTCATCGCGGTTGAGCGCCATCCACCCGGCCAGGGTGTCATTGCCGGTATCCACGCTCCACAGCGCGTAGTTGTGCTCGCGCAGGCGGTCATGGGCGGTGGCCATCAGCATCGGCGCATCCACCCCGGCGGCGAAATCCTCATCGTCCAGGTCGCCGCCCCAGTCGATCTGCAGGTTCCAGCGCGCGGACAGCTCGTTCACCGCCGACATCAGCGCATCGGCATCGCTGCGTTCCACCTCGAACCCGGACTGCCAGGCGATCGCCGCCATCATCGGCGGCAGCCAGTCGGCGTCCTCATCAATGCCTTCGCCGCTCTCCAGCAGCGCCTCGCGCCAGCGATTGAACTGCTGCAGGGCCAGTTCCTCATCGCCCGGGTTGATCAGCACGAACAGATTCCAGATCCGTGCCTCGAAATCGTCTTCGTCGAAATCGCGTTCCTCTTCTTCGAAGTCGAAATAATCGCTGTTGTCGGGCATGGCCGGTATTCCTGGAGACAGGGGCGCATTCTGCCGTGCAAGGGCGTTGGCAGGAAGCGAAATTCGGCGCGGGGCCCGCTGCGGTTTATCCTGTACGGCAGAAGGCGGCCTTGGTGGTCGTCAGCAACCTGTGACCATGAGCGATACCCCTCCCGATCACCTGGCGATCAACCCGACCAGTCCCTTCCACGATGCCGCTGCGCTGGAGCGCGGCGTGGGCATCCGTTTCAACGATGTCGAACGCGACAACGTTGAAGAGTATTCGGTCAGCGAAGGCTGGATCCGCGTGCAGGCCGGCAAGGCCCGCGACCGCCGCGGCAACCCGATGACGATCAAGATCAAGGGCACCGTGGTGGCCTACTTCCTGGATCAGAAGCCGGACGCCTGATCCCACGTCTGCCGGAGACGCCTGATCCACGTGTGCCGGAGACGCCTGATCCAACGTCTGCCGGGGTAGCGCCACCCCATGGGTGGCCGCCCTTCATCCCGGGCGCGTGGGTTCCAGTGGGTCCGCGCAGCCACCCATGGGGTGGCTCTACCGGTGGCACGGTGCGGCCTCAATCGCGTTGCCGCGTCTCCAGCAGATCCAGATTCCGGATCAGCCTGCGCGAGATCTCATCGGAGATCTTGCCGCGCCGGGTCAGGCGGAACAGTTCTTCGCGCTCGGCGGTCAACCCGGCGGTGCGCAGTTGGCGGTAGCCCTGCTCCATCCGCTTGACCTTGTCCGGATCGGCATCCGGCCCGGCGTCCTTCTCCAGGTTGCGCTGGTACAGCAGGCTCACCCGCGAGGCGGCATCGTTGTAGAGCTGCACGTTCTCGGTGGTCTGGTTCTGCACCAGCTGCTGGCGCGTGCGCTCCACGCCGGCCAGCGCGGCCTTTGCCGCCAGCTTGCGGGCAAGATCCTCTTCCTTGCGTTCGCCCGAATCCGCTGGCAGTTCCAGGCCCTTGAGCAGGCGCGGCAGCGCGATGCTGGCACCGACCAGCGAGAACAGGATCACCGCCGCGGCCAGGAAGATCACCAGATCGCGCGCCGGGAAGGCGCTGCCGTCGGGCAGGAACAGCGGCAGGGTCAGCACGCCAGCGAGAGTGATCGCACCGCGCACGCCCGCCACCGAAGTCGCCACCACGATCCGCCAGGACGTGCCCTGCCGGGCCTCGCCACGATGACGCGCGCGCAGCAGGCTCCAGCGCAGCGACAGCCACACCCAGGCCAGGCGCAGCAGCACCAGCGCCAGATTGATCACCACCACGTAGACCAGCAACCACCACGCGCTGTGGTGCCCGCTTTCGCTGACCGTCTTGATCGCGCGCTCCACGATGCCCGGCAGCTGCTCGCCGAGCAGCACGAACATGATGCCGTTGAAGCTGAACTGCAGCATGTTCCACACGGCGGTGCGCTGCACGCGCATGCTGCCGGACACGCGGCCGCTCAGTTCCACATAGCTCATCGTGATGCCTGCGGCGACCGCCGAGAGGATGCCCGAGGCGTTGAACTCTTCGGCCAGCAGGTAGGCCGCGAACGGAATCAACAGGTTGACCAGCAGCGCCGCGCCCGGCTCCTCGCCGAAGCGCCGCCACAGCCAGCGCTGGAAGGTGGACACACCCAGCGTCACCGCGACACCGATCGCCAGCCCGGCCACCGCCACCCACAGGAACGTCAGCGAGGCCGTCGCCAGCGAGAACGAGCCGGTCATCACCGCCGCCACCGCGAAGCGGAAGCAGACCAGGCCGGAGGCATCGTTGAGCAGCGACTCGCCTTCCAGGATGTGCATCAGCCGCTTGGGGATCGGCGCGCGCGAGGCGATCGAACTGACCGCCACCGGGTCGGTCGGCGAGATGATCGCGGCCAGGGCGAACGCCACCGCCAGCGGCATCACCGGGATCATCCAGTGGATCAGGAAACCGGCCCCGATCACGGTGAACACCACCAGCCCGAAGGCCAGTTCCAGGATCACGCCTTTATCGCGGAACAGGCCCTGCTTGGGGATGCGCCAGCCATCCAGGAACAGCAGCGGCGGCAGGAACAGCAGGAAGAACATCTCCGGCTCCAGCGCGTGGCCGCGGTTGAACACCCCGGCAATGACCGCGCCCAGCCCGATCTGCACCAACGGCAGCGGCAGCGACAACGGCAGGACGCGGACCAGGTAGCCGCTGGCGACCACCGCCACCAGCATCGCCAGGACGACTTCAATGGTATGCATGCATTTTCCAGTAAGCAGCGCGGGGGAGGCTGCAGGCAGCCGGCGCCGGAAACAGGAAAAAACGTACCACACAGGCGCCGCCACGCGAATGCGCGGGGCGCGCCAGGCTCAGTTCGCGGACAGCACGGCACTCATGCGGCGCGCTGCGGTGCGTCGGCGCCGTCGAAGCGATAGATGTCCATCGCCAGGAAACCGGCATCAATCCCGGCATCGATACGCTGCGCGCCGAGCGCATCGCCACCGGCCGCGCCCATCGCGACGTGCAGCGGTTGCAGGTGCTCGTCGCTCGGGTGCGCCTGCACGGCGTACGGGGCCTGACGGCGGTAGTCCAGCAAGGCGGCACTGTCATCGGCCTGCAGGCGCTGCTCCACCCACTCGATGAAGGGCCGCACATACGGCGCTTCCTTGCCGTCCTGGTAGCTGCGCCAATCGTGCAGGTTGTGGGTGATGCTGCCCGAGCCGATCAAGAGCACGCCCTGCTCGCGCAGCGGCGCCAGCGCGCGGCCCAGCGCGAACTGATGGGCCGGCCCAAGCAATGGCTGGATCGCCAGCGGCACGACCGGGATCTCCGCCTGCGGGTACAGAAAGCGCAGCGGCACCCAGGCACCGTGGTCGAGACCGCGCTGCGGGTCGATCGCGGTCGGCAGGCCGGCCGCGATCAGCCGCTGCGCGATCTCCTGCGCCAGCGCGGGGTCGCCCGGCGCTGGATACTGCAGATCGAACAGCGCCTGCGGAAAACCGCCGAAATCGTGGATGGTCGGTGGCTGGGCATGCCCGCCGACCACAGGTTGGTGGGTCAGCCAGTGCGCCGAGGCCATGACGATCGCACGCGGTCGCGGCAGGCGCGCCGCCAGGGCCGCCAGGCGCTCACCGACCAGACCGGGGTTGAGCGCGGTCATCGGCGAGCCGTGGGAGATGTACAGGGAGGGCAAGCGGGACATCACGGACTCCAGGTGCAGGACCCGACGGGTCACTCTACCGATCAGACTATTGCGCACAGATCAGCCAATAAATACGATGCATCGACGCTGTTTATTTCGGAAAGAGAAACAATGGACACTCTGGATGCCATGCGTGTGTTTGTCGCCGTGGTCGAGCGCAATGGCTTCAGTGCCGCCGCGCAGGCCCTGGACCTGTCCACCGCGGGGGTGACCCGGCAGATCGCGGCGCTGGAAAAGCGCCTCTCGACCCGGCTGCTCAACCGTACGACCCGCCGCGTGAGCCCGACGAGCACGGGCGCGGCCTATTACGCCGAGTGCGTGCGGCTGCTGGCCGAGTTCGATGCACTGGAGGCCGGCATCAGCGCGCAGGCACTGGAGCCTTCGGGGCGGCTGCGCATCAACGCGCCGGTCAGCTATGGCATCGCCCGGCTGGGCCCAGTGCTGGCCGGCTATCGCGCGCGCTACCCGCAGGTGGAGCTGGACTTGTCGCTGTCCGACCGCCTGGTGGACATGGTCGAAGAAGGCTACGACGTGGCGATCCGCATCACCCGCCAACCGAGCCCGGCACTGATCGCCCGCAAGCTGGCCGACGCGCAGATCAGCCTGTGCGCGGCGCCGGCGTATCTGGATGCGCATGGCCGGCCGCAGCAACCCGAAGATCTCTCCGCACACGAGTGCCTGCACTACAGCTACTGGGCCGGCGGGGATGCGTGGCAGTTGCACGGTCCGCGCGGGGAGGTCTCCGTGCCGGTACATGGCGGGGTGCGTGCCAACAATGGCGACGTGCTGCGCGAAGCGGCCATCGCCGGCATGGGCATCATCGTGCAGCCGGACTTCCTGGTGGCCGATGCCATCGCCGATGGTCGACTGGAACGGGTACTGCCCGCGTGGACGGTGCCGGGCATCGGCATCCATGCGGTGTACACCAGCCGCAGCCATCTGGCGCCGAAGGTGCGCAGCTTCATCGATTACCTGGTGGAAGCGCTGGGCGGATGATGCGTGGCGGCGGCCGGGCAGCGCCCGGCGAACTACGCCTCCACCGCATCCAACTGTGCGATCACCTTGGCCAGCGGCATCGGCCGGCCGAGCAGATAGCCCTGCACCTGGTCACAGCCGTGCGCGGCCAGCCACTGGTGCTGCCCGGGGGTCTCCACGCCCTCGGCGATGATGGTCAGGCCCATGCTGTGCCCCAGTGACAGCAGTGCACGGCAGATCGAGGCATTGCGCGGATTGGTTTCCACGTCCGCCACGAAGCTGCGGTCGATCTTGAGGATGTCCAGCGGCAGGTGCTGCAGGTAGGACATGTTCGAATAGCCGGTACCGAAGTCGTCCAGCGAGATGCAGATGCCCTGCTCGTGCAGGCGCTGCATGGTCTGCTTGGCCTGGCCGGGTTTGCGCATCAGGCTGCTCTCGGTCAGCTCGACCTGCAGCGCGCCGCGGGCCAGCCCGAATTCCTGGCTGGCGCGGGTGAACTCGGCCACCAGGTCGCTGTTGAAGAACTGCACCGCCGAGACATTCACCGCGATCGGCAGGTCCCAGCCGGCATCGACCAGCTGCCGCTGTGCCTGCGCGGCGGCGCGGATCACCCAGCGGCCCAGCGCCAGGATCAGGCCGGTGTCTTCGCACAGCTGGATGAACTCACCGGGTGGAATGAAACTGCCGTCGGCCTGCGGCCAGCGCAGCAGGGCTTCCAGCGCGGCCGGGCTGCTGTCGCCTGCGTGGCAGATCGGCTGGTAGTACAGCTCGAACTCGGTGTCGATCGCGCTGTGGATGCGCCCGGCCAGGCGCAGGCGTTCGGACAGGCGCGAACTCACGGTGGTGTCATACCAGGCGATCACGTTGCCTTCGTCGCGCGCCGCATGCGCGGCCTGCGCGGCCATGCCGATCACCTGTTCGGCCGTGTTGGCATCGCCGTCGAACTTCACGGCCACGCCGATACGGGGCTCGAACTGATGCAGCCAATCCTGCCCGCGCACCGGCTCGGAGACGGTCTGCACCAGCGTATCCAGCGCGGTCTGGCGCTGATGGTCGTCGCGGATGGCGAAGATGAAATCCTCGGCCGGCTGGAAGGCCAGCAGCCCATAGCGCACGCCGAGCCCGCCCAGGCGCTTGGCCATCGCCTGCAGCACCACGTCGCCGCCCTCCCGGCCGAGCGTATCGGCGACCAGCTGCAGGCCACGGAACTGCACGTAGGCAATGGTGTACGCCCCGCCCTCCTCGTCCAGCTGCGCGGCCAGCGCACGCGTATTGAGCAGGCCGGTCGCCGGGTTATGGGTGGCGTGATACGCCAGGTCGCGCTCGTAGGCCAGGCGCTCGCTGACATCCTCGGCCAGCACCAGGCAAGCCTGGCGCCCGTCGAAATCCAGCCGGGCCAGATGCGCACGGACCTCGAACACGGTGCCGTCCTTGCGCTGGTGCAGGCGTACCTGCGCATCCTGCACGTCGCCGATGCGGGCCTGTGCAATCGCCCCGCGGATCTCCTCCCAGCCTTCGCGCGGGCGGATATCCAGGATGCTCATCGCCAGGAATTCATCGCGGCTGTAGCCGTACTGGCGCACCGCCGCTTCGTTGACTTCCAGGAAGCGCAGCGTGTCCGGATCGAACACCCAGAACGGCGCCGGGTTGCGGTCGAACAGCAGCCGGAACTGCCGCTCGGCCTGCTGCACCCGCGCCAGCGCATCCACCCGCTCACTGACATCGGTCAATGCACCGATCATGCGGCGCTCACGGTCCACCACCGCCACCCGCTGACCACGCGCGGACACCCAGCGGATCGCGCCCCCGGGCAACACCAGGCGGAACATTTCATCGAGCACGCCGCTGCCGGCAAACGCGGCGTCGAAGGCCTGCTGCATGCGTACGGTGTCTTCGTGGTGCACGCGTGCGAAGAAATCGGCGACTGGCAGGCTCTCGATGTCGATGCCGAAAATCTCACGCGCCAGCGGTGACCAGCGCAACAGGCAGGCATCCTCATCCACGTACCAGGTACAGACCTTGCCAACCTGGTGCGCCATGCGCAGTTCGGTATGGCCGGTGCGCAGCTCCTCGCTCAGCGTGTCCTGATCGCGGGTGGCACGGCGCAGGCTCACATACACCGCGCCGAACAGCGCCCAGTACAGCAGGTAGACGCCGATCGAGGCCTGCACGTACGGCCACCACGCTGCCAGCACATCGCGCCGGCCCAGCCCGGCGTAGACCGCCAGCGGGTACTGGGCCAGCGTGCTGAGGCTGGAAATCCGCTCGATGCCATCGACCGCGCTGATCTCCGTCCCCAGTGGCGTCAACGCGTCTCGGCGCAGCAGCTCGCGCTTGGCCAGGCCGAAACGACGCCCCACCACCCCGGCCGGGTCCGGACTGCGCGCCAGCACATAGCCATGCGGGTCGGTGATGGAGATCACGCCGGCATCGCCGGTGTCCATGCCGCCGATGATCGACTGCAGTTCGGCCGTGCGCAGCCGTGCCAGCAGCCAGCGGTCGCCGCCCATGGGCAGCGCCAGCGGCAGGATCCACTGCGCGGCATCCAGCGCTTGGGGCGGGCCAAGGAACACCTGGCTGCCCTGGCCGCGGTTGTCATCCACCGCCCATAGCGGCAGCTGCAGATCGCCGCTGCCACTGGTCAGGGCGCGCCCGTACTGGTCGACCACCACGATGCTGTGCAGTTCGGCATGCCGCTGCAGGGCGCCGGCGATGCTGGCGTCGAGCAGATCGGGGGCCTGCGCGGGCACGCGCTGGAACAGCAGCGCACCATCCCGGGAAATGCCCTGCATCACCCGCTCCAGATTGCGCAGCTCCAGCCGCAGCAAGCGCTGGGCGCCGGTCGCCAGCGCCGAGCTCTGGCGCTGCGCGGCCTCCTGTCGGCGCTGGCCATCATTGACCAGCGTGGCCACCAGCCCGGCAGCCAGCAGCGCACCCAGGGAAATCCCCAGCCACACGAACGTCCGCAGTGGCCGCGCAAGGGCACGGTTCAACGCGGGCATCGCAACCCTTTTCCCGAACGACAGGCTGACTTCATCTGTAAACGCTTCCTGGTTTCCCCAAACCTGAGCGGCCGCTGCCCGGGATTCTTGACGCCTTGATCGTCACGCGGGCGCCGACGGGGCGCGCGCGGAATCCGTGCCGCTCCAGCATGCACGAGCACGCGCAGGACGGGAAGCACCGCAGCGGGCCGTTCACCTCGGTGAATCCGGGGACGGGCAGATCCGGTACCCGATGCCGCCGAAGCCGGCATAACCGTGCGCCCGGGACAGGATTAGACTTGGATGTTTCCGTTGCAGAGAAGCTCAATGTCCAAGCTGCGCCGCCCCACCCTGATGCTCGCCATTGCCGCCAGCCTGTCGCTGAGCCTGGCCGCCTGTGACCGCCAGGCGACTGCGCCGGCCGCGGCCGCGCCCGAAGCCGCTCCGGCCGAACCGGCCGCGCCCAAGCCGCAGCTCGGCAGTTTCGGCTTCGACGCCGCCGGCATGGACCGCAGCATCGCCGCCGGCGATGACTTCTTCGGCTTCGCCAATGGTACCTGGGTCAAGAACACCGAGATCCCGGCCGACCGCTCCAGCTACGGCAGCTTCAACGTCATCTCCGAAAAGACCCTGGCCGACACCCGCGCCATCCTTGAAGGCGCCGCCGCCGACACCAAGGCCGAGGGCGAGACCAAGCTGATCGGCGATTACTACGCCGCCTTCATGGACGAGACCGGCATCGAGTCGCGCGGCGCCGCACCGGTCAAACCCGAACTGGACGCCATTGCCGGGATCAGCGACAAGGCCGCGCTGGCCACCGCGCTGGGTGGCACGCTGCGCGCCGACGTGGACCTGCTCAACGCCACCAACTTCTACACCGACCGCCTGTTCGGCGTGTGGGTCTCGGTGGATCTGCTGCAGCCGGACCGCACCGCGCCGTACCTGGTGCAGGGCGGCCTGGGCCTGCCGGACCGCGACTTCTACCTGCAGGGCGGCCGCATGGCCGAGATCCGCAAGCAGTACCAGGCGTATATCGCTCAGGTGCTGCAGCTGGCCGGCGTCGCCGATCCGGCGGCCAAGGCCCAGCGCATCGTCGCGCTGGAGACCAAGATCGCCCAGGCCCACGCCACCCAGGAAGACACCAACGACGTCGCCAAGGGCGCCAATGCCTGGAAGCAGGCCGACCTGAGCGCCAAGGCGCCGGGCATGGACTGGAGCGCCTTCCTGGCCTCGGCCGGCCTGGATGCCCAGCAGGACTTCATCGTGTGGCAGCCCAAGGCTGTGGCCGGCATTTCGCGCCTGGTCGCGACCGAGCCGCTGGAGGTCTGGAAGGACTACCTGGCCTTCCACGCGCTGGACCGCGCCGCCCCGTACCTGCCCAAGTCGTTCGCCGATGCGCGCTTCGCCTTCCACGGCACCACGCTCAACGGCACCCCGCAGCAGAGCGAGCGCTGGAAGCGTGCGGTGGATGACAGCAACCATGCCGTCGGTGAAGCGATCGGCAAGCTGTACGTCGAGCGTCATTTCGACCCGGCCACCAAGGCCCGTGCCGACGAGATGGCCAAGAACATCATTGCCGCGTTCGCCAAGCGCATCGATGCGCTGGAGTGGATGTCGCCGCAGACCAAGGCGCGTGCCAGGGCCAAGGTCGACGGCCTGACGGTGGGCATGGGCTACCCGGACAAGTGGCGCGATTACACGGGCCTGGAGATCAAGCGCGATGACGCGCTGGGCAATGCCGAGCGTGCGGAGCTGTTCGAGTACCGCCGCAACATCGCCAAGCTGGGCAAGCCGGTGGACCACAGCGAGTGGGCGATGCTGCCGCAGACCATCAATGCGATGAACGTGCCGCTGGAAAACCGTCTGGTGTTCCCGGCTGCGATCCTGCAGCCGCCGTTCTTCGACGGTGCGGCCGATGATGCGGTGAACTACGGTGCGATCGGTGCGGTGATCGGC
The DNA here is from genome assembly GCF_057333975.1 of Stenotrophomonas sp. AGC87. Classification (NCBI taxonomy): domain Bacteria; kingdom Pseudomonadati; phylum Pseudomonadota; class Gammaproteobacteria; order Lysobacterales; family Lysobacteraceae; genus Stenotrophomonas; species Stenotrophomonas sp. AGC87. The sequence continues at coordinate 109,611 of NZ_JBHFHW010000044.1, read as the reverse complement.
CATGAGATCAGCCACGGCTTCGACAACGCCGGTGCGCTGTTCGATGAGACGGGCAAGCTGCAGAACTGGTGGACGACGGAAGATCTGAAGAAGTTCAACGCGGCCGGGGATGCGCTGGCGGCGCAGTTCAGCAGCTACAGTCCGTTCCCGGGGGTGTCGGTGAATGGTCGTTTGACGCTGGGCGAGAACATTGCGGACGTGGCGGGGCTGTCGACGGCCTACGATGCGTATCAGTTGTCGTTGCAGGGTAAGCCGGGGCAGACGCTGGAGGGCTTTACGCCGGATCAGCGGTTCTTCCTGGGCTTTGCGCAGGCGTGGCGCAGCAAGGCGCGTGAGCAGGCACTGCGCAATTCGCTGTTGACGAATGTGCATGCGCCGGGGCAGTTCCGTGCGTTGACGGTGCGCAATCTGGATGCGTGGTATCCGGCCTTCGAGGTGAAGGAGGGCCAGAAGCTGTATCTGGCGCCGGAAAAGCGGGTCAAGGTGTGGTGAGGCTTTTCATCGCGTTTTGCTGAGCTGAGAGAACGGGCGCTTCGGCGCCCGTTTTTCTTTGCTGTAGAGCTGCAGAGCTGCAGAGCTGGAGAGCTGGAGAGCTGGAGCAGAGCAACGGCTGGGGTTTGCGGCTTCTCTGAACTGGGCGGGGGGGGGGGGGGGGGGGGGGGG
>NZ_JBHFHW010000044.1:103664-108928 GCF_057333975.1 Stenotrophomonas sp. AGC87 | reverse complement strand
GGGTGGGGGGGGCCCGGGGGGGGTTCGCGGGACCCGCTGCAAGTACGTCCATGTAAGCTCGTATGCCGCCATCCATGGCGGCATACGGCCCCCCCCCCCCCCCCCCCCCCACCCTCTGACAGTGGGCTGGTGCGCACGGGAAAAAGCAGGCGTTAGCGCCGCAGCTGCGGCAGTGAGTACGTTTGTTTTGCTACCCAGATTCGCTCTGTAGTTTTGCTGCTCGGCTTCGTCGAGCAACACAGCTTTGCTCTGCTGCTTTGCTGTTCTGCACTTCTGCACTTCTGCACCTCTGCACTTCTGTGCTTCGCTGTTTAGCTGTTTAGCCGTTTAGCTCTTCAGCTGCCCAGCATCGCCACTCTGATCCACTGGTTGGCACTGCAACTTAGTCTGCTGCTTAGCCCTACTGCCCCGCGTTTCTGCAGCGCTGCTACTCCGCGTTGCCGCGTGGTGCTGTTCGCTGGCTTTTGACCTCAGCATGGCCACCAGCCAAGTGTCAGGGGGCGGGCACGTGCAGGCTGGAGGGACCGTATGCCGCCATGGATGGCGGCATACGAGCTTACTTGGGTGAAGGCGCATTGCTTGCGAGGCACTGCCTCGCATGCGACTGAACGCACAGTCGCCAGCGGCTGGGCCGGGCCGCGGAGCGGGACTTGCAGCGGGTCCCGGAAGCCTGCACGTGCCCGACCCGACCATCAGACACAGGCACTCGCGATTACCGACCAACGGTCGGTACCTACCGCTTCAGGGCCAGTCAGCAAGCACGCTGGCAGGAAGACCCATCCGCGTGCATGCGCGCGTCGCCAGGCCATCCTGCAGTGCACGCCGGAACAGCGGCGCCATGCCCTTCAGCATCACGGCAGACGCCCGTGACTGCGCACGCTGCATCGGTGTGCGCGCGAGCATCGACGTCGCCCAGTCCGGCAACAGCGCCGCGCCCGCGCCGAGGAACACCTCGCGTGACAGCCCCGCCATCGGCACCGGCAGACGGATGTCCGACAGCACCGCCAATACTTCGCGCGAACGCGCGTCGAACACCAACGCCGATTGCTGGCGCGCGAAGTACGCGTCCACCTCCGCTTCCGAAGCGGGCACATCGGTGGCGCCGAGCGCCTCGGCCACACGCTTGTACTCGCGGTAATACTGATCGGCGATCGCTGTGGGGACATCGCGGCAGTAGCGCCGGCAACCTTGCAGGAAGCCGTAGGCCTCGGTCACGTGCACCCAGGTCAGCAACGCTGGATCGTCGGCGGAATACGCGCGCCCGTCGGCGGTCTGTCCGCGCACCTGCGCGTGGATGCGCGCCACTTTGCTGATCAGCGCCTCGACTTCCGCGGTCGGTGCGTAGGTGGTGCCCGCGACAAACGCGGTGGTGCGACGCAGGCGGCCGACCAGGTCATCGTGGAAGTTGGAGTGGTCGTACACGCCGGCCAGGGCCAGCGGATGCAGGGTCTGCAGCATCAGCGCGCACAGACCGCCGGCAAGCATCCCGGGAAATTCCGAGTGCACGCGCCAGGTGATGCTGTCCGGGCCGAACCAACCAGGGTCGCCCAAGGGATGGTCGTAATCGATCCCACTCTGGCCGCGGGGGAAAGCACCCAGTACCCAGCGGCGGATCGGGGCGGTGGCGGGGCGGGCAAGCGAATGCAGCAGGGAAGACATCAACAGTACCGAGGCGGAGCGGACCGGCGTTTCGCGCGGATGCGTCAATTCTGCGTGATACCGGTGGGGCTGGCGAGGGCGCCGTCGCGCTGGGCCTGCGCATTGTGCAACTGCAGCATGGGAACCGGCGTCTGCGGCCTATTTACCCGGTGATTTACGTGCCGCAGTGCGCAAATCCGCTGCGAGTTTGCCCATTCAGGCAGGAATGACGCCGGATCTTTGCGCTTTGCCCATTGCCAAGCGCCGTGAAAGTGCTAGAACTGGACGTGCCACAACGTCGTCCAATGCGCTGCCGCACGTTCCAGAAGGAGCTCGTCATGATCGCTTTGTTCAAAGGTTTGGGTTTGCTGTTGCAGGACAACGAGCTGTACAGCAGCCCGTTCGAAAAACAGGTCGCGCATTGGCGTAACAAGAGTGAACAACAGATCCGCGAGGAAGTCGCGGTGCTCGCCAAGGCCAAGGGCCAATGGCTGATGGCCTCGATCGTCGGGTGGCAGGCGTCCTCGCTGCTGATCCTCGGCCTGATCAGCAACTACCTGTGGAAGGATGACTTCCATATCACCTTCACCCGCGTGGTGATCGTGTTCGGCTCATGGGTGTCGATCCTGTTCGTGATCTGGTTCATGGCCAACATGTTCGATCACACCGCCGGCTTCGAACGCTGGATGAAGGCCTTCAACAGCCGCGCCCGGATCACCTCCGATGCCGACACGGTGGAGTGCGTGGCCGAAGCGCTGGACATGGCCCAGCACTATCCGGAAGTGCTGGACTACAAGCAGGCCGTGAGCGCCAAGCGCGAGCTGCGCCACGAGGATATCCGCATCATGCGCGAGATCGGCCGGATGAAGCAGCACACCGAACTGGTCGGCCAGCTCAACCACGTGGGCGAGCAGCCCAACGGTACCAACCTGCATCTGCAACCGGCGTTCTGACCCTACTGAAACGCGGGGGGAGCCACGATGCCACCGTGATCACTCACGGTGGCATTGTTCTTTCTGGACTGCGCTGACGCAGTGCTGGAACCCAGCCGGCAGCCCCGCCATCTGCTCGGTCTTGCCGACCGCCACCGCCAACCGGTGCAACGGCGGATAGGCGCAGTCCTTGTCCTTCCCGCAGCGCGCATCCAGCACCAGGTAATGGCAGTGGCCACTGCTGCTGGCGATGCAGGCGAAGCTGGCCACCCCGTTGTCGACCGTGGTCTTGCTGTACAGCGTATCCACGCCATTGGCGCGGATGCGGGTGACGGAGGTGTTGCTCGATTGCTGGCAGGCAGCCAGCACCAGCACGCAGAAACTGGCGACAACGGCGATACGCATGGCAGGCTCCCGACGAAAGAAAAGGCGCGTTACATCCCGCGGAACAGGCTCATGAAGGGCTGGCTGACGTTGAGCACTTCGGCGCGGTGCTTCAGGCGCAGCTGGCCGCGGCCGGTGTCATCGCGGGTGACCGCAGCCACGGCTTTCATGTTGACGATGGTGGAACGGTGGATCTGGCGGAACCGTTGCGGATCGAGCGCGTCGAGCAGTTCGCGCAGCGAGGTACGCAGCAGGCTTTCACCCTGCTCGGTGACCACGGTGGTGTATTTGCTGTCGGCACGGAAGTAGATCACGTCTTCGAGCATGATCAGCTGGGTGTCGCGCCCGTTGCTGGCGGTGATCCACGCCAACGGCGGCGCGCTTGAGGCCGCGGCGGGCTGCTGGCCCAGGCGCTGCAGCAGTTGTTCGAGCATGCCGCTGTCCGGTCGGCCCAGCTGCATGCGCGCCAGGATCCGCTCGCGCGTGGCGAGCAGACGCTCATCGCTGACCGGCTTGAGCAGGTAGTCGATCGCGCCCTGTTCGAAGGCATCGATGGCGTACTGGTCGTAGGCGGTGACGAACACCACCTGGGTGCGCGGGCTGATTTCGGGCAGTGCGCGGGCCACCTCGATGCCAGTGATGCCCGGCATGCGGATATCGAGCAGGGCCAGGTCCGGCTTCAACTCGGCCAGGCGCTCCAGCGCGCTGGCACCGTCCTCGCATTCGGCCACCAGCCGCAGTTCCGGCCACAACCGCTGCAGCTGGGCCACCAGCGACTGGCGGAGCAGGTCTTCGTCTTCGGCAATGAGCGCATCAAGCTGCATGGATCGCCTCCCGGGCATCGCGTGGCAGGGTGATCGTCGCCGCCACGCCGGTGGGGAAATTGGACACGATGGCCACGCCGGCGCGCTCACCGCAGGTCAGGCGCAGGCGCTCGCGCAGGTTCTTCAGGCCGATCCCGGTACCGCTGGTGCCCTGCCCGAAACCGAGGCCATCATCGGCCACGGTGAGGGTGACATGGTCCTCGAAAGCGCGCGCGATGATCCATACCGTGCCACCGCCCGGCTTGGGTTCCAGCCCGTGCTTGATCGCATTCTCGACCAGGGTCTGCAGGGCCATCGAGGGCAGCGGCACACTGGTCAGCGCCGGCGGCACATCCACCTGCAGGGCCAGGCGTGCACCCATGCGGATCTTGAGGATTTCCAGGTAGGCCTGGGTGCGCTCCAGCTCCACCCCCAGGGTGGACATCGATTCGTCCACGCTGGGCAGCGAACTGCGCAGGTACTGGATCAGGTGCCCCAGCATCTGGTCTGCACGCGGCGGATCGGTGCGGGTCAGCACCTGCGCGTTGGCCAAGGTGTTGTAGAGGAAGTGCGGCTCAACCTGGGCATGCAGCAGGTTGAGCTTGGCCACCGACAGTTCCTTCTCGGTTGCGGTCTGCTCGGCGGCGGCCTGCTCATCGCGGCGCTGCTCGGCCACCCGGCGGGTGATCGCACGGCTCACCGCTTCGGCGTTCTCATGATTGCTGCCTTCATCCACCGCCAGCAGGTCCGCCCAGACGCCGGCATCGGGCTCGAACAGCAGCGTCACACTGCTGGTGCCCTGCCCCGGCGTGACCGTGGCAAGCACGCTGTTGCGCTTGATCGCCAGCCGCGCAGGCAGGTTCCAGCGGGACGGCGGGCGGCCGTTGTAGGTGTCCACGCGGCGCACGTAGGCACGGACCTGCAGGCTGCCTGGAGCGCTTTCGATGTCTTCCACCCGCGGCAGCTCGGCGATGGCGGCTTCGACCAAGGCGAAGGCGGGGCCCGCATCCATTGGGACCTCGATCTGGCGCCGCTGGCGGCTGGACAGGGTGGCCGCGTCCAGGCGCCCGGCCGCGTGCTGGACCCGGCGGATATGGGCGATGCAGCTGCCCAGGGCCGTCACCATCACGAACAGGGCCAGCAAGCCGAACACCCATCCGGGACCTTCGTCCATGCCATGGAAGAAGCCACTCCAGACGAACCCCGCCACCACGATGGCGGCGGCCCAGGCCAACAGAATGCGGAAGATCAGGGAGAGGCTGGCGAACACGGCGGCGTCATCACATAGGGAGTGAGGCGAGCATAGCCCTGCCGCCACGGGGAACAAGCGGCATGCGACGAAGGCGGCGTTTGGGGGGACGAAGCCGCGTAGCGCCACCCCATGGGTGGCAGGCGTTCGTTCCGGGATGGCGAAGCCACGCATGGCGTGGCTCTACATCGGGGCCGGGACTGCTTGACCACGCATGGCGTGGCGCCGGGCTGGGGGTGGGGGGGGGGGGGGGGGGGG
>NZ_JBHFHW010000044.1:61030-103601 GCF_057333975.1 Stenotrophomonas sp. AGC87 | reverse complement strand
GGCGGGGGGTCCGGCCGGCGATGCCGGCCGGACGCGCTCTTACTTCCGCTCGGCGGCGCTGGCGTCACGCGGGGCGCGGAACTGGGAGTCTTCGCTCCAGTTCGGCCAGGCCCGCGAATTGGCCAGCTGGTTGCCCAGCGTGTACAGCACTTCCAGATCGCGCGAGGCACCGGCGAAGGTCCAGTCCGGCTGCCATTCGTCGCCCTGCTGGTGATAGCGCTTGGCGGTGTAGTCATCCGACGCCGCCCTGCCAGCGGCGACGCCGCCTTCCACCCAGTCCTGGCCCGCCGAGTACGACACCGCTGGCACGCCGCGCTTGGCGAACGGGAAGTGATCGGAACGGAAGAACAGGCCGGCTTCGGGCTTGGGATCGGGCGTATAGCGGATGTCCCAGCCCTTGGCGACGTCCTTGAGCTGGTCCAGCAGCTCCAGCTTGGCCGAACCGTAGATGCCGAAATCACGCGACGGGCTGAAGGGCGCCATGCCATCCATGTTGATCAGCGCCACGGTCTTGCCCAGCGGATACAACGGGTGGGTAGCGTAGTACTCCGAGCCGAGCAAGCCCTTTTCCTCGGCGGTGACGGCCAGGAACAGCACCGAACGCTCCGGGCGCTTGGCCTTGGCGAAGCCGCGGGCCAGCTCGATCAGCGAGGCGGTGCCGCTGGCGTTGTCCAGCGCGCCGTTGAAGATGGTGTCACCGTTCGCGTCCGGCTTGCCCACGCCGATGTGATCCCAGTGCGCGCTGTAGATCACGGTCTCGTCGGGATGCTTGCTGCCCTCCAGACGCGCAGCCACGTTGTGCGAGGTGATCACCTCGGTCTTGACCGCGTACTTGGCCGAGAAGGTCTCGCCCTTCAGCTCCACCGGCTTGAAGTCACGGGTTTGCGCCTGCTTCTTCAGCGCCTCGAAATCCAGGCCCGAGCGCTTGAACAGTTCCACCGCCAGATCACGCTGGATCCAGCCTTCCAGCAGCGGATGCGCTTCGGCCGGATTGTCGCGGACCACATCGAACATGGTGTTGGTGTTGGAACCGGCCACGGTGGCCCAGCCATACGAGGCCGGTGCGGTCTCGTGCACGATCAGCACACCGAGGGCGCCCTGACGCGCGCCTTCTTCGTACTTGTAGGTCCAACGGCCGTAGTAGGTCATGCCCTTGCCGTCGAAATCGCCCTGGCCGGTTTCGAAGTCCGGATCGTTGATCAGCACGACCGCGATCTTGCCCTTCAGATCCACGCCCTTGAAATCGTCCCAGTTGCGCTCGCCGGCCTTGACGCCGTAGCCGAGGAAGACCAGCGGCGCGTTCTTGATGTCCACTTCGCTGGCACCGTTCATGGCGGCACGCACGGCGATTTCCTTGCCCTGGCTCAGCGTCTGCGGCGTGCCCTTGCTGCTCAGCGAGAGGCTCGGGGTGCCGACGATATCGCCCTTGAGCAGCGGCACGGCCTGGGTCCACAGGCGCTTGCCGTCCTTGAGGTCGCCGCCCGGCTGCAGGCCGGCCGCCGCGAACTGCTTGCTCAGGAACGCGATCGTCTTCTCTTCACCGGCCGTGGCCGGCGAGCGGCCTTCATAGGCATCCGAAGCCAGTTCCTTGACGTCGGCGGAGATCCGCGCGCCATCGAATTTGGGGGTGGCGGCCATCAAGGCCGACGACACCGACAACGCCAACAGGCTGATTACCACACGCTTCACGCTGCACCTCATGACTGACCGACAATCGCCCGAGTGTAGGCCAGAGCCGTGGCCGGGTGCAGTGCCGGTCTACACAGCAGCCGCGCGAGCCAGCAGCAACGCCTTCTCACGTGCGTTTGCGGTCAGCGCCGCCGCACGCGCGAAGGCCGCGCGCGCTTCGTCGTGACGGCCCAGCTGGGCCAACAGATCGCCCTGCACCGCGGCCAGCGGCGCGTAGTCGCGCAAGCGCGCATCGTCCCCGAGCGCATCGACCAAGGGCCATGCGGCGGCCGCACCCTGTGCCCGGGACAAGGCGACCGCGTGATTCAGCGCGATCACCGGCGAGGGCTGGCGCTGGGCCAGCCGCGCGTACAACGCGGTCATCCGCGCCCAGTCGGTGTCTTCGGCGCGGCGTGCGCGTGCATGGCACTCGGCGATGGCTGCCTGCAGTGCATACGCGTCGTCGCCGCCGCCCAGCGCAATCGCTTGCTGCAGGGCCGCCTGGCCACGCGCAATCTGCAGCCAGTCCCAGCGCGTGCGGTCCTGGTCGGGCAGCAGGATCGGTGTGCCGGTCGCATCCGTACGTGCGGCGGTGCGCGATGCCTGCAGTTCCATCAACGCGAGCAGACCGTGCACCTGCGGCCAGGTCGGCAGCCGGCAGGCCAGTACGCGGCCCAGCCGCAGCGCTTCATCGCACAACGCCGGGCGCATCCAGTCATCGCCGGCACTGGCGGCATAGCCTTCGTTGAAGATGAGGTACACCACCTCCAGCACCGAGGCCAACCGCTCCGGCAGCGCCGCCTGGCGTGGCACGTCGAACGGCACCTGCTTCTGCGCCAGCGTGCGTTTGGCGCGCACGATGCGCTGGGCGATGGTCGGCTCCGGGGCGAGGAAGGCGCGCGCGATCTCCTCGGTGGTCAGCCCGCCGAGCAGCCGCAGCGTCAATGCCACGCGCGCATCGGCGGCCAGCACTGGGTAGCAGGCGACGAACATCAACCGAAGCAGGTCATCGCCGATGTCGTCTTCCAGCGCACCGCTGTCGTCGGGCAACGGCAACGGCAGTGGCTCCAGCGCACTGCCGTACTGCGCATGCTGGCCGGCGACGCGCTGGTGCTGGCGCAGCACATCGATGGCGCGGTTACGCGCGGTGGTCATCAGCCACGCTCCGGGATTGTCCGGTACACCCTGGCTGGGCCAGCGCTCCAGCGCGGCCAGCCAGGTGTCCTGGACCAGCTCTTCGGCACGGCCGACATCGCCGCCAAGCAGGCGGGTCAGGCGGGCCGTCAACACTGGCGACTCCATGCGCCAGATCGTCTCCAGTCGTTGCGTCAGTGCCGTGTCCATGCGGCCGATCAGAGCACCGGTGCGGCCCGGGTACAAGCCGCACCGCGGCGTGCCATCGCGCCCGTCCGGGCTCAAGGCTGCTTCATGCAGTTGACCATCCACGGCTTGCCGTAGCGGTCGATCAGAAAGCCCCAGCGATGGGCCCAGAAGGTTTCGGTGATCGGCATCTTGACCTCCCCCCCGTCGGCCAGCGCCTTGAACACGCGCTCGGCCTCGTCGACCGAGTCGACCTCGATGTTGATCGTGGTGCTGCCCTGACCGTCCGGCGACGGGCCATCGGCGGCCATCAGCACCGCCGAGCCAACCTCCAGCTGGCTGTGGGCAACGTGGTCCAGCGTTTCCGGCGGCATCTCGCCACAGCCCTCCTGACTCTCCATCGGTGGCATATCGCGGTACTTCATCTCCGAGGTGACCTTGCCGCCGAGCACCTGCGCGTAGAAGGCCATGGCCTCATGGGTCTTGCCGTTGAAGCCGAGGAACGGAATCAGTTTCATGGGAATACTCCAGGGATGCGGGGGATCAGTCGGTGCTGCCAATCTGGTCGCGCAGACGTTGTTCCTGCGCCTGTAATTCAGGAGTGAAGGCATCGCCAAAATCCTCGGCGCTGAGGATCGGGCGAAGCTCGACCACATCGCCCGGGGCGAACGGGGCGCGCTTGAGCCATTCGGTGGCCTCGTCCAGCGAGCGCACCTGCCAGAGCCAGAACCCGCAGACGAGCTCGCGCGTTTCAGCGAATGGCCCATCGATGACACGCGGCGGTTCGCTGCCGAACGCCACCCGGCGGGCGCGCGAGGTCGGGTGCAGGCCCTCGCCGGCCAACATGATCCCGGCCTGGACCAACTGCTCGTTGTAGGCGCCCATGGCGCGTATTTCCTGCTCGGTGGGCAGTTGACCGGCCTCGGTGGCCGCCGTTGCCTTGACCAGTACCATGACTTTCACGGGGTGCTCCTGTGTGCCAGCCCGTAACCCGGGCCGTTCACTGGATACAACGTGCCCGCGGGGCGGAAATCGACACGCCGCACGGATTTATTCTTCCGCCCCTGAACAGGGCGCCGCTGCTGCGCTGCAACACGTCACGGGCGCCGGCTGGGGCATCATGCGCGTTCCCCCGCTCATCCCGGTCTGGCCATGCAATTCCTGTTGCTGATCTATATCGACGAAGGCCTGTTGCAGGCCCTGCCAGGCGACGCGTACGACCGCTTGATGCACGACTGCCTGCAGCACGCCGACCGGCTGCAGGCCGAAGGCACGCTGGTGCTCGCGCAGAAGCTGGAACCGGTGGAGAGCGCGCGTACGCTGCGCGTGCGCCAAGGCCAGACCCGCATCACCGATGGCCCGTTCGCCGAGACCCACGAATTGTTGGCCGGCTTCAATCTGATCAACGCGCCGGACCACGCCGAGGCGATGCGCATCGCCCAGCAGTTCCCGTGGTCGCGTTTCGGCAGCATCGAGGTACGCCCCCTGGCCGACATGGACGCCGAGCGCGTGCGCGTCGGCGCCTGATGTCGCTCACGGCAGCAGCGTGATCTTCAGATCGCGCGGGCCGACGGCCTCATTGCCACTGTAGTCGCGCGCACTGGCGCGCAGGATGTAGTCGCCGGCCGGCAACGCATCGGGCTGCCAGCGGCCGGTCTCGACCAACCCATCGCGCACGGTGTTGGTGACCAGGTAGCGGAACCGTGTGACCGCGCTGCCATGCACGGTGATGCCACTGTCCGGCGCGTAGGCCACGCGGGTGGCGCTGTCCTCGCGCGGCATCCGGTTGAAGACGATGTTGAAGCGCGGCTGCTCGTAGCCGGCCAACGGCTGGCCTTGGGCATCCAGCACCTGATAGCCGACCTGGTACAGCCCCAGCCGGCGCCGCGGCAGGTTGCGGTCCACCTGGTCCCACGTCTCCACCACGATCTGCACGCCGGGGCCTTGCCTCGGAATTGCAAGGCGGCCATCGGCGCCGGCCTGGATCGGCTGATCCAGATCGTCCAGCACCGCCACCTCGGTGATGCGCGGCGCGAAGGTGTCGGCGTAATCGATGAAGCCCAGCGCCACCGCATTGCGCTCGAAGCCGCTGGCGCCCACGCTCAGGTGCACATGCGCCATGCGGTTGATGCTGCCCAGCGCGTCACCCGCGGCGAAGTGCGTGCCACGGCGCACGCGGATGCGCTCCAACTTTCCGTCCTCACCGAACAGCTGCTGCCAGCGCGCATCGAACGGACGATCGCGCGGGTCGCGGCCGACCTTCATGTGGATGTACTTGAGCCGGCCCAGGGACAGCCCCTCGGCCTGGCCACCGACCGACCACGCCGCGAACGGCGTATCCACCTTGCCGTCGGCAATCGCCAGCACCGGCTGGCCGACATCGCCGCGGATGTCGAAGCCACCGTGCAGGTGGTGGCGACTCTCGCCCTTGAAGTCGCCGCGCACTTCACCCAGCGTGCCGACCACCTCATGCCACCCGTGCTGCGGGGCCAGCGGCCACCGGCCGGCGGTCTGCGGCAGCGGCGCGTCCGGCGCGGGCCCAATCAGCGCCGGCGGTGCGATATCTCCCGCCGCCAGCGCATGCAGCCGGTGCACACGGTAGGATGCGGCATCGGCCAGGTACAGACCGCCCTCGGCATCCAGCGCGAGCGCGGTCGGCCGGGCGAAGCGCGGCTGCGGCGGCACACCCGCCAAGGCCAGCTGATGCCCCTGCGCCGAGATCTGCACCACCTTGCCGTTGATGTCGCTGGCGTAGATCACCCCGTCGTGGGTCACCGCCAACGACAGCGGACCACTGAGCAGGCCGCCATCGGCGACGCGGGTACTCAGCGTGCCATCCGGCGCAAGCTGGCGGATCGCGTTGTTGTAAAGGTCGGCGATCAGCAGGTTGCCCTGCGGATCCAACGCCAGCGCCACCGGCGTATCCAGGCGGGTAGCCGGGCCGATGCCCTCCACCAGCCCTGGCCGCTCACCACCGGCGACGGTATGCACCCGCCCGTCGGTCTCGATGACGCGGATGCGGTCGTTGTACGTATCGGCCACATACACGCGGCCGCCGGCGTCCACCGCCACGCCCATCGGGCCATCGAAGCGCGCCTGCGCAGCCGGCCCATCCACGAAGCCCCGCTGACCATCACCGGCCAGCGTGCTCACGGTGCCGTCCACCGCGATGCGACGGATCACGTGGTTGCCGGTATCGGCGACAAAGACGTTGCCGGCCGCATCCACCGCAATACCGGAGGGCGTGTTGAACTGCGCCTGCAAGGCAGCCCCATCGCGCCAGCCCTCGCCCTGCCCGGCCAGGGTGTCCACGCGGCCGTCGGGATGGACGCGGCGGATGCGGTTGTTGTCGCCAGCATCGGCGATGTAGACCACCCCATGGGCGTCCACCGCCAGGCCGTACGGATCAGCGAAGCGCGCCTGGAGGGCGGGGCCGTCCGTAGTGCCGCCGACGCCGTCGCCGGCCAGCACGCTGATCTGCGGCGTCCAACCCAGGACCGTCGCCACCGGTCCCGGTGGCGGTGCCGGCGGCGCCGGTTCGCGCAGGAAGGTCCAGGCCAGCGCTGCCGCCATCAGGGCGGCGATCAGCACCACCATCGTCCATCGTCCGCGCGTCATCGCTGTCCTTGCCTGCTGCTGTTCGGGACACGACCTTAGCCGCTCGCAGCGCGCCTGCAAACCCTGCACGGCGACAGCGACGTGGGTGGATGCCACGTTCCGGTTTCAATCGGGGCTGTCACCAAGGAAGGACGTACCGCCCTGAAACGCCGCCCTATTTCGCCGGCGTTTCCACCTTGAACCCCATCGCTTCGCGGTAGCGCACGTACAGCGCGCTGACCTTTTCCACATAGGCCAGCGTCTCGGCATACGGGGGCACGCCCTTGTAGCGCGTCACCGCACCGATCCCGGCGTTGTACGCGGCCGCAGCCAGTACGCGGTCGCCTTTGTAACGCTGCAGCAGCGCCTTCATGTAACGCGCGCCACCACTGATCGACTGCTCGGCCGAGAGCGGATCGGCCACGCCGTATTCGGTGGCGGTATCGGGCATCAGCTGCATCACGCCCTGCGCGCCCTTGGGGGATATCGCACCGACATCGAAACCACTCTCGGCATGCGCGATCGCGCGCAACCAGGCATCGTCCACGCCGGTAGCTTTGGCTGCCGCTTTGAACTGCTTGGCATGCCGGTTCAACTGCGGCGTACCGACCTTGCCCAAGCCTTCGTGCGCCGGCTCGCCGGGTGGCGTGGCGACGGTGAACTTCAGGAATACCCGCGAGCCCGGCAGGTTGCGGGTGGAGTAGACCAGTGCACCATCCTGCTCACGTTCGTACAGGGTGCCGCTGAAGACGCCCATGTTGCCCCACAGGTTGGGGGTCTGCACGGCGTTGTCATCGATCTGCTGCGGGGTGCACTTGGAGCCCGGCTCGGGGGCGGTGGCCAGGCTGACCGTGTTGCTCTGCACGCAGCGATAGACCGTGCGCGCCGATGCCAGGCCAGGCAGCAGCATCGACAACAGGGCCAACGCGGCAGGCAGGGTCGGATTCATCGGGCTCGGAGCGGGGCACGGAAGCGTGCGGCGCGATGATCCGGCCGGGGGCGCGAACCGAAGGTGAATACCGGGCCGATCACCCGCGCGACCAGAGTGTCCGGCGGCAGGGACGGGTGACGGAAACGGCCGGTTTTGTCCGCGCTCCGTGGTCGGCCAAGCCACCTCGCCGGGCGGCATCCCACGGCCCCGGTTTCAATCCCCGCGCACTGATGGTCATATAGCGGCTCGGGGCCGCGACTGCCCTGGCCCGCCGGGCTGCCATGGAACCCCCTTTCGACGAGGCATCGAGATCTGCTTGAACCGCGCCCGGATCATCGCCGTCACCATCCTGCTGGCCCTGCTCGGTGCCCTGGTGCCGATCGCCACGGTGTTCTATTTCACCTGGAGCCGCGCCAGCGAATCCGAGCAGGTGCGCCTGCAGACCACGGCCGAGCGCACCCTGCAGCGCGCGCATCGTGCCTACGAGATGGCACTGACCGCCCTGCACGAGCTCAACCAGAGCACACTGGCGCCCTGCTCGCCCGAGCACCTGCAGCTGATGCGCCGCCTGGCCATGCGTACCCATTCGGCCGAGCAGGTGGGCTACTTCGAACAGGGCCGGCTGGTCTGCAATTCGTGGGGGCCGGTGACCGCCGAGATCCCGCAGCCCACGCCCGGGTACGTGACCGCCGAAGGCGCCGGCATCACCCTGGGCGTACGGCCGCTGGCCGGCAATGTGGAGCAGCCGCTGATGGCGCTCAGCTACGGGCAGTACGACATCCTGATGGACCCGGCACGGCTGGTCGATGTGATCGCCGACCCCAACGTGCGGCTGGCGGTGGCCAGCCCGGACGGGCGCCTGATCGCGCAGCAGGACATCCAGGACCAGGGGCTGCTGCAGCGGTTGCTGCGCGAGCCGGCCAGCGGCATGAAAGGCCAGACGCTCTACGCCACCGCGCAGGATCAGGAATGGCTGGCCATCGCCACCGCGCCGCGCACCGATCTGGTCGCCGCGTTCCGCCACCAGATCGGGCAGTTCATTCCGCTGGGCGTGCTCGGCGCGCTGGCGGCGATCGGGGGTGTGGTGTGGTTGTCGCGGCGGCGGCTGTCGCTGCGCGGCGAACTGGCCACGGCGGTGCGCAGGCGCGAGTTCTTCATGCATTACCAGCCGATCATCGAGCTGGATACCGGCATCTGCGTGGGCGCCGAATCGCTGGTGCGCTGGCGCCGTCCCGACGGCAGCCTGGTGCGACCGGATCTGTTCATCCCGCTGGCCGAGGAGGCGGGATTGATCGAGGCACTGACCGACCAGGTCATCGATCACGTGATCGCGGACATGCGCGAGTTGTTGATACAGGACCGCACCGCACACATCGCGATCAATCTGGCCGCCGAGGATGTCAGCAGCGGACGGGCGCTGAAGGTACTGAGCGCCAAACTGCAGGGCACCGGCATCCATCCCCAGCAGATCTGGCTGGAGGCGACCGAGCGCGGCTTCATCGATATCCGCCGGGCGCGTACCAGCCTGGCCAATGCACGGCGCATGGGGCACTGCGTGGCGATCGACGACTTCGGTGTCGGCTATTCCAGCCTGCAGTACCTGCAGCAGCTGCCGCTGGATGCGCTGAAGATCGACAAGTCGTTCATCGATGCGATCGGCACCGACAGTGCCACCAGCCCGGTGACCTCGCACATCATCGACATGGCCAAGACGCTGGGGCTGTTCACCGTGGCCGAAGGCGTGGAAACGCCCGCGCAGCTGGCCTACCTGCAAGCGCGCCAGGTCGAGTTCGGGCAGGGCTGGCTGTTCTCCAAGGCACTGCCACCGGACGAGTTCGTGGCCTTCCACCAGCACCGCAAGCAGCAGTACGGACAGGCGCCGGAAGACATGCAGAAACCCGGCAACGACGAACCCGGCTGAGCCGACTGTCTATTCGGCCTCCAGCCCCGCCAGCGTCATCACCCACGCCGGTACCTGCGGCTCGCCAGCGTAGAACGCCTTCGGCTTGTTCTCGGCCATGGCCCAGCGCTGTATCCAGCTGATGCCCCCAGCGCCGTTGTAGCCATCGGCATGCTGGTAGGCCGGATCCTGCAGGGCCGCCTCCAGCGAGATGAAGCGATAGCCGCGCCGGCGCGTGGCTGCGACCAGTTCTTCCACACAGTCCGCGCTGAGCGCATTGGCGTGGATCAACCACACCTGTGCAGGCAGCCGGCCCAGCAGCTGCTGCCCCTGCTGCTCGTAGTAGTCCAGCTTGTTGAGCATGTACGGCACGTAGCCACGGCGCAGCTGGCGCAGGCGGGTCTCCCGCGCGACCGGATCGGTCTCGGTATCGCGCACGTGATCGTAGGCGAACGCCCAGATCCACTCGCTGTTGTCGACGGTCACCGGTGCGATCCGGTAGCCATGCTGCTGCAGGAACACGCCCAGCGCAGCACGTTCCTGCGGTGACTGCCCGGCACGCAGATACGGATGCCGGAACCAGCGCGGTGTCTGCCCGGTTTCGGCCAGCAGTGGGCGCAGCGTCATCTCACCGCGCAGGATGTCCTGCTCATACGCGGCCAGCCCGATCGCGTGCAGATCGACATGGCCGAACGTGTGGTTGCCCAGTTCGAAACCGGCATCGCGCCAGTCGCGCAGCATCTGTACGCGCGCGGGTTGCACCCGTCCATCCACCTCGAGTTTGACCTCGTTGACGAACCCCACCACCGGCACGTCCGCCTGCTTCAGGGCTGCGATCAACTGTGCATGACGGGCGGCAAGCTCGGGCTCGGCGCGTTCGTCCAGGCGCTGCCAGGGCAGATCATCGATCGTCAGCGCGATGCGCCGCTCCGGCTCGGCCGCGTGCGCGATACCGGCCAGGCACAGCAGTGTCAGCACCCCCCATCGAAAGAATCCCTTGCGCACCCGCGGCTCCCATCGCGATACCCGGCCCCAGCATAGCGCCGGGTATCGCGGCCCACCTTGCCGGGTGCGGCGGCTGGGCTCAGTGCGTGATCGGCGCCCAGGCGCGCGGCTGGCGCAGCACGACCATCAACGTGGCGAGCAGCAGCACCAGCAGGACCGCGGGCAGCCAGCGTTCACCGACGGTTTCCAGCATCACGCCACCGAGGATGCCCGCCAGCGCGATGGCCAGATTCCAGCCGGTCACCACGAACGACTGCGCGATGTCCCCGGCCTCGTCGGCACGACGCGCCACCGCGGTCTGGAACTGGGTGGCAACGCCCCCGAACGACACCCCCCACACCACCGTGCCGATCACCAGCACCCACGGCGAGCCCGGCCACAGGCCGAACGCCACCGCCGAGAGTGCAAAGGCCAGCGTGCTGGCGATCACCAGCGCGCGTAGCCAGCGGTCCACCAGCAGGCCGGTGATCCAGATGCCAACCAGCGCGGCCACGCCGAACACCAGCAGCAGACGATCCAGCCAGGCCGACGCGCCGGACAGCGCCGCGAACGGTTCGATGTAGGTGTAGAGCACGTTGTGCGCCAGCACGTACAGGAACATCGTCAGCAACGCAGTGCGCATGCCGCGCAGCCGCAGTACGTTGCCCAGCGGCTGCTGGGCCGCAGCGCCCGGGGCCGGCAAGGGCGGCAGCACCAGCCGCGCCCACACCAGCAGGCCGACGCTGAGCAGCGACATCAACCCGAACGCCCAGCGCCAACCAATGGTCTGGCCGAGCAGCGTACCGGCGGGGATGCCCAACGACAGTGCCAGCGGCGTGCCGACCATCGCCACCGCGATCGCGCGGCCCTGCAGCTGCGGCACCACCATGCGGCTGGCATAGCCGGCCACCAGCGACCACAGCAGGCCCGCGCTGATGCCCGCGCAGAAGCGCGCGACCAGCATCAGCCCATAGTGGTGCGTCATCGCGGTGATGGTATTGACCACCACGAAACCGGCGATCGCAGTGAGCAGCAGCGGGCGGCGCGGCCAGCGCCGGGTCAATGCGGTCATCGGCAGCGCGGCGACCAGCGAGCCCAGCGCGTAGATCGTCACCAGCTGCCCGACCAGCGCGCGGCTGACGCCGAGATCGGCGCTCATCGGGGACAGCAGGCCGGCCGGCAATGCCTCGGTGAGGATGGTGATGAAGCCTGCGCACGCCAGGGCGAGCAGCCCGCCGAAGGGCAACCGGCTGGCGGCATTGGGCAGGGGAACCACGGTGGCATCCACCGCGTGCCCGCTCATGGCTGCACCTGGGTGGGGGCCGCATCCAGCGGGCACGTGGGGTCGTGGAGGTAAGGGAAGCAGGACATGGCGCCGCCGAGAAGTGAGGGAGCGCCACGGTAGGCCGTGAGGGTTCAATGAAACAGCCGGTTGGCGCTCCGCACATTCCGGAGCCGCGAGGCCGCAATCGGCAAGGCGCGCTCCCTGCAAGGTCTCCGGCCCCCACCGCCCCCCCCGCGCACCACAGTGTTGCGGGCCGCTGCCGCCGCCTCCCGCCCCGCCACCGCTGCCGACCGCTACAGTGCCCGCTTTCCTCCCCGTGGCACCGCCCATGTCAGCCTTGGACAATCTCGGCAACCTGCAGACCTTCGTGCAGGTCGCCGACACCCGCAGCTTCGTCGAGACCGGCCGCATGCTCGGCATCTCCGCCTCGGCCGCCGGCAAGACGGTGTCGCGGCTGGAGCAGGCACTCGGCGTGCGGCTGTTCCATCGCAGCACCCGCAGCGTCACCCTCACCGCGGAGGGCGAGCGCTTCCTGGTCCGGTGCCGGCGCATCCTCGATGAGCGTGACGCCGCCCGCGACGAGCTGGTCCAGCAGACCGAGGCGCCCACGGGGGTGCTGCGGGTCAGTCTGCCGCTGGTCGGCGACATCTCGCTACCGCTGCTCACCGAGTTCATGGCCGCTTATCCCGGCATCCGCCTGGAGCTGGATTTCGATGACCGCCTGGTGGATGTGATCGAGGAAGGCTTCGACGCCGTGCTGCGGGTCAGCGCACCGACCGACTCGCGCCTGAGCGCCCGACAGCTCGGCGTGTTCCCGCGCTATCTGGTCGCCTCCCCGGATTACCTGGCCCGCCGCGGTGCCCCCCGCGCGCCTGAGGACCTGTTGCAGCACGACTGCCTGCACTACCGCTTCCCCAGCAGCGGCAAGCTGGAACCGTGGCCGCTGCCGCAGACGCCGGGCGCCGCCCCGCTGGCACTGCCGGTCTCGATGGTCAGCAATACGATCGAGGCGCGGCTGGCGTTCGCGCTGGCCGGGCGCGGCATCGCCTACATCCCCGAGCACTCGGTGCGCGAGGCCCTGGCCGACGGCCGCCTGCAACGGGTCATGGCCGACCGCATCCATGCCTGCGGCACCTTCTACCTGCTGTGGCCCTCCGGCCGCCATGTGCTGCCCAAGCTGCGGGTCTTCATCGATTTCATCAGCGCCCGGCTTACCGGGGTCAGCTGCTGAGCAGGCGGCGTTCATCGCCCTGCCGGCGGGCGGTTTTATACTGGCCGCGCGGCAGCCAGCCGCCTTTGTTGCCGAGGTAGGCCTACATGCGCCATTGATGCCGCCGTCGTCTGACGGCCCGTCTCCACCCGCCTGATCTGCAGGAGGGGAGTCTTTGGCATCCAATGGAGGTCGCATGACCGCATTCGCTCTCACGCTCGATCGCGTGACGCATACCCTGCCCGACGGCCGGGTTCTGTTTTCCGAACTGTCCGCCGCGTTCGACGGCACCCCGACCGGCCTGGTCGGGCGCAACGGCGTGGGCAAAAGCCTGCTCGCGCTCCTGCTCAGTGGCGATCTCACGCCCAGCGCCGGCCGCATCCTGCGCAGCGGGCCGGTGCACCTGCTCACGCAGCACAGCGGCGTACCCGCCGGCCGTATCGCCGATCTGGCCGGCGTCGGCGCGGTGCTCGACGCCCTGCACCGCATCGAAGCCGGCAGCGTCGATCCGGACGACTTCACCCGCGTGGGTGAGCGCTGGGACCTCCGCGAGCAGCTGCAGGCCCAATGGCAGCTGCTCGGGCTGCCCGCGCTGGATCCCCTGCGGCCGGCGGCCACGCTCAGCGGTGGCCAGGCGATGCAGGTCGCGCTGGCCGGTGCGTTCCTGTCCGGTGCCGAGGGCTTGATCCTGGATGAACCCAGCAACCACCTCGACGCCGCCCATCGCGCGCGCCTGATCGAGGCGCTGCAGCGCTGGCACGGCGGCCTGATCGTGATCAGCCACGACCGCACGCTGCTGCGGCACATGACGCGCATCGTCGAACTGTCGCCCGGCGGGCTGCGCCAGTACGGCGGCAACTACGATCTCTACGCCGAACAGAAGCAGGACGAGCGGCGGAGCGCGGATGCCCAGCTGGCCCTGCGCAAGCGCGAGCGCCGCCAGCAGCAGACCGAGCTGCGCGATCAGCGTGAGCGCATGGAGCATCGGCAGGCGCGTGCTACACGCCAGGCACGCACCGCCAACCAGGCACCGATCCTGCTCGGTGGCATGAAGAACCGCAGCGAGCACACTGCCGGCCGCTGGCAGGCACAGCAGAGCGAGCGTCGTACCGAACTGGATGCGCGCGTGCGCGAAGCTGCTGGCGAGGTGGAGCAGGACATCGAGATCGCCCTGCTCGCCCCGGTGATCCATGAGCCCGGGCCCCAGCGGGTGGCCGAGCTCATCGCCGCCGAACTGCCGTGGGTGCAGGCGCCCTGGCACACGCTGGACCTCACGGTACAGCGCGGCCAGCGGATCGGCGTACAGGGCCGCAACGGCAGCGGCAAATCCACGCTGCTGCGGCTGCTGGCCGGGACGTTGGCGCCGGTGTCGGGGCACATCGAGGTGGCGGCCAGCGTCGCCCTGCTTGATCAGTCGCTCACGATGCTGCCCGGCGACGCATCAGCGCTGTCCCTCCTGCAGCGCGCCCATCCGTTGGCCAGCGAAGGCACGCTGCGCACCCAGTTGGCCCTGCTCGGCCTGGATGCCGAGCGCAGCCTGCGGCCGTTGGGCACGCTCAGCGGTGGCGAACGCCTGAAGGCGGCGCTGGCGTCCGTGCTATACGCGCAGACGCCGCCGCAGCTACTCCTGCTCGACGAACCCGGCAATCACCTCGACCTGCCCTCGCTGACCGCGCTGGAGCAGATGCTCAGCCGGTACAGCGGCACGTTGATGATCGTGTCGCACGATGACGCGCTGCTGCAGGCGGTCGGCTTGAGCCATACCCTGCGCGCATCCGATCAGGGTTGGCAGTTGACGCCGGTGTAAAGCGTTCGGCTAAGCGCGCGCCCACGCCGGGAACGCATCCGGCAACAACTGCCACAACAGCGGCCCGGCGCGCAGTTCCTCATCGTTGAGCAGGCAGGCATCCAGCTCGGCACACACCGCGTGCTCGTCCATCGCCACGCCGATCACCGCCAGCTCCTGGCGGCGGTCGCCCCACCAGGGATGCCACAGCCGGCGCATCGCCTGGTACTCGCCCGCATCGCCGACCTGCTCCACGCTGGGCAGCGACGCGGTCCAGTACCCCGCCTGCTGGCGGGCCCAGCCAATGTCCGTGTACGGCACGCGCGTGGGTGACAGCTCGGGCACGGTGTTCTCCAGGCCCGCCTCCATGCGCTCACGCGAGGCGTACCAGACCCCCGCGACCGACGTCTGCGTGGCCGCACCGACACTGGAGAGCTCGCCCACCGAGTCCATGCGGTTGGCCAGCCAGAAGAAGCCCTTGCTGCGGATCACGCTGCCCAGCCCGGTCTCCAGCAAGCGCGCAAAGCGTTGCGGATGGAACGGCCGGCGCGAGCGGTAGACGAAACTGGTGATGCCGTATTCCTCGGTCTCCGGCGTGTGCTGCCCGCGCAGCGCCTGCATCCAGCCCGGCGCCAGCTGCGCTTTGACGAAGTCGTAGCGGCCGGTATCGAGCACCTCGTGCAGCGGCACGTTGCCGTGTTCTGACAGCACCAGCCGCGCATCGCGGTTCATCGCGCGCAGCACGGCCAGCGTGGACTGCAGCGTGTCGTCGTCGATCAGATCGCACTTGCTCACCACGATCACATTGGCGAACTCGATCTGCTCGGCAAGCAGATTCACCACGCCACGCTCGTCATCCTCACCGGCCTGCTGCCCGCGGTCGATCAGCCGATCACTCGAACCGAAGTCCCGCAGGAACTGCGCGCCATCGACCACCGTCACCAGCGTATCCAGCCGCGCGATGTCGCTGAGGCTGAAGCCGGCCTCATCGCGTACCGAGAAGGTCGCCGCGACCGGCATCGGCTCGGCGATCCCGGTCGATTCGATCAACAGATAGTCATAGCGCCCCTCCGCCGCAAGCCTGCGCACCTCGTGCAGCAGGTCATCGCGCAGCGTGCAGCAGATGCAGCCGTTGCTGAACTCCACCAGCGTCTCCTCGGTGCGGCTCAGCGCCGCGCCACCATCACGGACCAGCTGCGCATCGACATTGATCTCGCTCATGTCGTTGACGATCACCGCCACCCGGCGGCCCTCGCGGTTGCGCAGCAGCTGATTGAGCAGGGTGGTCTTGCCGGCACCGAGGAAGCCGGACAGCACCGTTACCGGCAGACGGGAATCATGAAGGGCAGCAGAGGCAGTCATGGCGGAGCAGGTCTGGAGGGGAAATGAAATGTTACTATATAACATTCACGGACCAAGACCCCACGCCCCATGAAGCGATCCTCTGCCCTGTTGGATGCCGGCGCCATCGCGCTGTCCGGCCTATGCCTGCTGCACTGCCTGGCCCTGCCGCTGCTCGCGGCGATGCTCCCGCTGTTGGGCGTGTGGGCCCAGGCCGAATGGGTGCATGCCCTGTTTGTGGCGATCGCCGCACCGGTGACCGGCTTCGCGTTGTGGCGCGCGCACCGCCAGCACCGCCTGCCCGTGCTGGCGATGGCGTCCGCCTTGGTCGGGCTGCTGTTGCTGC
This sequence comes from Stenotrophomonas sp. AGC87, assembly GCF_057333975.1. Lineage (NCBI taxonomy): Bacteria > Pseudomonadati > Pseudomonadota > Gammaproteobacteria > Lysobacterales > Lysobacteraceae > Stenotrophomonas > Stenotrophomonas sp. AGC87. Next base: position 87,233 of record NZ_JBHFHW010000044.1, on the reverse strand, counting down.
TGGCCGGCGCCATGGGCTGGCCGAGCCACGAGGCCGAAACCCCGATGACCGTGGTCGGCAGCCTGCTGTTGGCCAGCACGCATGTGTGGAACGCCTGGCGGCGGCACCGGCACTGAGCGTGCGGCTCGGCTCAGTGCTTGAACATCATCCCGACCAGGAACAACACCAGCGGCGCGGCGCTGAGTACCGCGCCGGTGATGCCCAGCCACGGCCAGCGTTCCTGACGCACGCGCGAGCCCACCGTGGCAATCAGACCCACGGCCGCTGAAGCGAGGACGCCGATGGAGACGCCGGTGGTGCTGGCGCCTGCGGTGACACCGTGATTTGCGGCGGTGGCGATGTGGGCGGCGGCGGCACCGATGGGGAGGCCGAGGAAGCTGACCAGGCCGAGCAGCGGCAGTCGCTGAGCCGAGATCGGCACCGTCGACGGTGAGCGCGGCGCTTGCGGAGAATCGGGCGGCACGGGGTGTCTCCTGAGAATCGCATCACCGTACACCATCACCCGCGGGGTGCGCAGACGGCATCTTTTCATGCGGTGTTGGACAATGCTGAAACACCCGTCGCCAGGATCTGCCATGCGCGTACTGCCCTGCCTGCTCCTCCTGTCCCCGCTCCTGCTGACCAGCTGCGGCAAGGACAACAGCGCCGGCGTGTTCTCCTCCGATCCGATGCTCGGCTGCTACGCCACCCACGCGCGCAAGCCGGCCGAATTCCGCATCGAGCAGCAGCAGGGCCAGTACTACGTGTCCTTCAACCGCGATGAGCAATGGCAGCGCGACGCCACACCGCTGCAGGAATCCAGCCGCGCCGAGATCGCCCAGTTCTTCCGCGACGATGCCGACCAGATCAACAAGGCCCTGGTGCGCCCCGGTGGCGGCTTCGGCATCTTCAAGTTCAACCCGGGGGCCACGCTCAAGGGCAAGGCCAAGGACAGCGACTACATGGCACTGGTCCTGATTGGCGCTGGGCCGGTCTTCCCGGTGAAGTGCCCCTGACCGCCAAGATGCTTCGCGCCCCCCTACCGGGGCACTGGTGCCGGCTGCGGCCCACCGCACGCCCGCACCAGTAGCCCGGTCCGCAACACCCATCCCCCGATACCGCCTGCCGCACGCCTCCGTGGGCAAGCCCCCATCCCTATACGTCAGTCGCCCTCCTCGGCTTCGCGGCGCCCACGATGGATCGAGCTGTATGGCCATTGCGTCGCGTCACGCACATGCCCATGCTTGACCGGGTTGTGGTGCACATACGCCACATGCCGCTGCAGATCCTCGGCATCCACGATCCGATGCTCGCGAAAGCCGTTGTGCCAAAGCGGCCGCAGACTGCGATCACGCCGGAGCTGCAGCCGGGGATCAGTCATCGGCAACTGGCGGTCGAAGATCGCCTGGATCTGCGCCCAGCGGCGATGGCCCTCCTCATCGCCCTCCGGCAACGTCCATACCCCATGCAGATGGTCCGGCAGCACCACGATCGCGTTGATCCGGAACGGCCGCGCCTGCTGCGCCACCCGGAACGCCAGCCGCAGTATCTGCGCCTGTTCCACCAGCAGGCTGCTGCTGCGATCGCGCAGGTGCGCACTGAAGAAGTACGCGGTACCGGTTGGCCAGAGGAAGTGGTCGTAGGACATGGCCAAAGTATCCAAAGCCCCAGGCCGAGCCACGATCAGTGCACTCCCTGTGAGCACCTCGGAGACCGGCGCATCCACGGGTCGGGCTCCCGTCATGAACGGGCCCCATGACGGCCGGCGAGTGGCTTCTCAGGTACGATGCCCACCCCTGACTGCCATGCCGTCTGGCGCTTGCGCCGCGGCCTTAGATCCCGTGCCCCATTACACCGGCCCCCTGCTGACCCGCCCGCTCGCCGAGAGCCTGATCCGCGCCCGCGATGCCGGCACCGGGCAATGGACCGGTTCGCTCGACCTCGGCCGCTCCACCGGCACCGCCACGCTGGCCACCGACCACTGGCAGTGGAAGGGCGAGACCTATGCCTATCCCGGCAAGACCAAGGACCGCACCCTGTACTACTGGGATGGCGAGGAGTTCCTGGCCATCTCGCGCTTCGGCTCGGCGTTGATCAAGCTGGTGCCGACCGACTGGGACGCGCCGACCTTCGAGATCGACGGCATCAAGATGCTGCCCAGCGCGCAGGTCTCCCCGTTCGAGGATGCCCGCCGCAAGGTCGCGTTGATCGCGCCGGCCGGCAAGACCGTTCTGGATACCTGTGGCGGCCTGGGCTACTTCGCCGCGTGCTGCCTGGAAGGTGGGGTCACCCGTATCCGCTCGTTCGAGAAGAATCCAGATGTGCTGTGGCTGCGCACGCTCAACCCCTGGTCGCCCGATCCGGACGCGGAAAGCAGCGGCGGTCGGCTGGCGCTGAGCCAGGGGGATGTGTCGCAGGAAATCGAAACGCTGGAGACCGCCTCGGTCGACGCGATCCTGCACGATCCGCCGCGTTTCGGCATCGCCGGCGAACTGTATTCACAGGTGTTCTATGACCAGCTCGCGCGCGTCATCCGCAAGGGCGGCCGGATGTTCCATTACACCGGTGCGCCGAACAAACTGACCAGCGGCCGCGATGTGCCGCGCGAGGTCGCCAAGCGTCTGGAAAAGGCAGGCTTCAAGGCCGAGCTGGCGATGGATGGGGTGCTTGCAGTCAAGCGCTGAACAAGGGGTTGGTCAACTGCCGCGTGGCAGTTTGGCCGCCCACATGTTGTCGACCAGATTGGGATAACGTCGCCCGTTTTCCTCGGCGCGCTGACGTGCCGCATCCTTCTGCGCCTCGGAGAGCGGCTGCGACTTTTTCTTCCCATTGGGACTGGGCTTCTTCCAGGGCGGTGTCTGGGACTGGCGCATGGACGGTCTCGTGTAGCGTAGCGCTGCATTCTCGCTCAGCGGGTAAAGCGTACAAGAACGCCCGACACGTCATCGCAACGTGCCGGGCGCGATCTGCGAAGAACGACCTGCGACTTACTTCTTCAGGAAGTTCAGCAGCGCCTTGTTGAACGCATCGGCGTGGCTGGCATTGCAGCCGTGCGGCGCGTCCTTCAGCACGACCACCTCACTGCCCGCGATGGCCGCATGGGTGCGCTTGCCAGAACCCTCGAACGGGACCGTGCCGTCACTGTCACCGTGCAGCACCAGGGTCGGCACCGTCACCTTCTTTAGGTCGCTGCGGAAGTCGGTCGTGCCGAAGGCCTTCATGCAGCCCAGCGCCGCGGTCTGATCGGACTGCTGGCACAGCTTGATAGCCGCCTGGCGTTCTTCCTCGCTGACCTTGAGCTCGCCGTTGGCGCTGAAGAAATCCTTGGTAAAGCCATCGAAGAAGGTGTCGCGGTCCTTCTCCAGGCCTTCGCGCATTTCATCGGCCTTTTCCTGGGTCAGCGGGCCCTCGGGGTTGTCGCTGGTCTTGAGCATGTAGGGCGGCACCGCCGAGGCGAATACCACGCTGTGCAGGCGTGATTCGCCGTGCTTGGCGACGTAGCGCGCCACTTCACCGCCGCCCATCGAGAAGCCGACCAGGGTGGCGTCCTTCAGGTCCAGATCCTCGATCACACCGGCCAGATCATCGGCGAGCGTGTCGTACTCGTAGCCATCGGCCGGCTTGTCCGAGCGCCCGAAACCACGGCGGTCATAGGCCACCACACGGTAGCCTGCCTCGCGCAGCGCGGGGACCTGCGCCTTCCACGATTCGGCCGACAGCGGCCAGCCGTGGATCAGCACCACCGGGCGGCCGGTACCACCGGAATCTTCAACGTGCAGGCGAACGCGGGAAGCAGCCATGGGAACTCCTTGGAGCGATGGGGAATGAAGTTCGATCCTAGGGAGCGGGGGTTGGGTGAGCCGTGAAAGAAATCGCGGTATTGCTGACGTGACGTGCACGGGGCTGACTGATACCGGCTGAGGTGTTCAGCGGTGCGATGCTGGCATCACTCGGCCACGATCTCAGCATCTGAGACGGCAGCGGACGATAGTTGCCATGGGGCATCGTCGACGCTGGGAACCGGTACATGGACTGTCATGAGATCACACCGGAGGCTGCGCATCGTGTCGAACCCAGCGCGTCCGGAAACGCCTGCTGTGGGCTGGCACTTACGTTGTTGTTGCATGGCCTTGGTGCGCATCCTGCGGCCCATGCGGCATTGCGTGCTGCCCTGCGGCAGAGGCCGATGAGCGACTGCTGCGCCAGCTGTGCGCTGTTGCGTGGTCATGACGACCCATAGGTGTGTACCGGCGACGTGGCCGCAGCGGAGCCATGGTTCGCCGCGCAGGCCGGCCATTACTAATTACATAGTTGACATGCCCGATCCGTCGGGCGCACGATGCGGGCATCAACTAAATAACCAGTAGATAGACATGGCCCGCCCCGTATCGCCTGCCCTGACTGACGCCGAACGCCGCATTCTGGAGGTGCTCTGGAAGAAGAAGGAGGCGTCCGTGCGCGAGGTCGCCGACGAGCTGTCCAAGAAGAAGCCGGTCGCCTATACGACCGTGCTGACCATGTTCAAGGTGCTGGACAAGAAGGGCCTGGTCCACCATCGCAGCGAGGGTCGCGCCTTCATCTACAGCGCCGCGATCACCCGCAGCGACGCGCGCAAGCAGGCGCTGGAGAATCTGCTCAAGTCCTTCTTCAACGATTCGCCCAGCGTGCTGGCGCAGCACCTGATCGATGAGCACGAGATGGACGCTGACGAACTCAAAGCGCTGCAGCAGCGCGTGGACGACGCATCTCCTTCGAGGACGCCCAAATGACCGTGCATTGGACCCAGGCCCTGGCAACGATGGCCGTGCAACATCTCTGGCAGAGCGCCTTGTTGTTCGCGCTGGTAGTGCTTGTGCTGGGGCGTAGTCGGCTCAGTGCTGAAGCGCGCTCCTGGGCACTGTGCGCAGCCTTCGTGCTGGCCGCGGCGTCACCGCTGCTGGTCCTGCTGCCGCGCACTGCGCCGATGCCAGTTGCGGTCACGCAGCAGACTGTGTCGCTGCCCACCGCGAGCGACGCAGTGCAGGTTATCGCGCCGAAGCCGGTCGACGTTGGCCACGCGATGACCACCTCCTCCACCACACCGAGCCTGCTGCATGCCGTCGTGGTGATCTGGCTGCTGGGCACGCTGTGGGGGCTGGGCCGACTGGGCCAGGGCGCCTGGCAGGCACATCGCCTGCATCGCAGCGCACGGCCTGCGCCCGCGTTGGAGTCACTGCTGCGCTGGGAGCTGCCGTCCGGTGCCCGCATAGCGCTGTCCGATATCGCCCCGGGCCCGATGGTGGTTGGCCTGTGGTCGCCGCGCATTCTGGTGCCGACCACGATGGCATCCACCCTGCCCCCGGCCGCGCTGCGTGATCTGCTGCTGCATGAAGCCGCGCATATCCGTCGGCATGATCTGTGGATCACGGCTGCACAGCGTGCACTGCTCGCCGTGTACTGGTGGAGCCCGTTCCTGCGCCTGCTGGGCCGTCGGCTGGATCTCGCCCGCGAGATGGCTTGCGACGAGCAGGCGGCCCTGCGCACCGGCAGTGGCCGCGGCTATGCCGATTCCCTGCTGACCGGTATCGCCGGACTGATGACACCGCGGGGGCGCAGCGCGCCACTGGCCGTCGGCATGTCCGCCACCCGCAGTGGCTTGAGCCAGCGCATCGATGGGCTGCTCCGCCTGGACACGCGCTCGACGCGCTGGACAACCCGCTTCGGCTGGGGCGCGCTGTGTGCGGTTGCGCTGGTCGCGCATGTTGGCGTCACCGTGGCCGCTACGCCGCGGTTGGGCAAAGCGATCATCGTTGCAGAGAACAAAACCGGCACTACGTCGCGCACCGTCTCGCCGCAGGCCGAGCAGCTGCTCAGCGCGGCCAGCAACGGCGACATCTCCCGCGTGCAGCAGCTGGTCAAGATGGGTATTGCTGTGGACACGCAGGTCAGTGGCGACGGCACCGCGCTGATCATCGCCGCCAAGCAAGGCGAACTGGCGATGGTCGACGCCCTGCTCGTGCTCGGCGCGCAGCCCGATCTGGCCTCGCGCGGCGATGGCAATCCGCTGATCGCTGCGGCACGTCGCGCTCATCTGCCGGTCGTCGAGCGTCTGGTCGGCGCTGGGGCCGACGTCAACCGCATCGTCGCCTACGACGAAACCCCGCTGATCAATGCCGCCCGCTCCGGTGACGTCGACACCGTGGCCTATCTGGTCGAGCACGGTGCCGACGTCAACCTCGGCGTGGTGGCCGATTTCGGGCAGTGGCGCTCGCCGCTGAACCAGGCACGCAACGATCGCGTCCGTGACTACCTCACCCAGCGTGGTGCGGTCGCCGGCAGACGCTGACCGGCCGCACTCCCCACGGGTGACGCTGATCGGTGCGATGGCCTCCGCTGCCATCGCCCGTCACGCCATGCCCTCTTTCGCTGCACCGTATCGCCCCTCTCTGCGGCGTGCACGCGCACGCCTGTCTTTCGCGCATCGCCCCCTCATGAGGTATCGCATGGCTTACGCATCCACTCCGCAGGCATCCACACCATTGCGATTCCACCGCGCTCAGTACGGCCTGCTGCGCGCGTCACTGTGTGCCGCGCTGCTACTGCTGCTTGCCGGCCCCGGCGCGGCGGCGGACCGCGAAGACGCTACGATTCGCACGGCGCTCGCCTCCGGCCTGCGCCCCACCGTGGTGCCGGCCGATACCGGGCTGCCGCACTGGTCGCTGCAGGAACGCATGACCCAGCACCATGTCCCGGGCGTTGCGATCGCCGTTCTGCGCGACGGCAAGCTCGTTCACAGCGCCGGCTACGGTACGCGCGAGGTGGGCACGCAGGCTGCCGTGAACGCAGACACGCTGTTCTCGGTCGGCTCGGTCAGCAAGGTGGTTACGGCCGCCACCTCACTGCGATTGGTCGCCGACGGCACCCTCGCGCTAGACCGGGACATCGCCACCTACCTGCGCAGCTGGAAAGTCCCGGCTACCCCGTCGGTGCCGGCACCGCAGCTGACCCTGCGCATGTTGATGTCGCACACCGCCGGGCTCGGCGTCCATGGTTTCGCCGACTACCTGCCCGGCGAGCCGCTGCCCACCTTGCTGCAGACACTGGACGGCATCGCCCCGGCCAAGAACAAACCCGTACGTCTGATCCATACACCCGGCGAACGGGGCGATTACTCTGGCGGCGGCGTGATGGTCGAACAACTCGTGCTCGAAGACGTGACCGGCCAGCCGCTGGACACGCTCGTACGCAGGCAGGTGTTCGAGCGACTGGGCATGCAGCGCAGCCGGTTCACCGATCCGCCCGCCACCACCGAAAACATCGCCAAAGCGCATGACGGCGACGGCAAGCTGACCGCGCTGCCGCGCGGCTGGCAGTCGTTCCCCGAGCAGGGGGCCTCCGGCCTGTGGACCAGCGCCAACGACCTGGCCGCGTTCGTTGTTGCCCTCACGGCCAGCTACCGTGGCCAGGGCGACTTCCTGCCGCGGCCCATTGCGACCGACATGATGACCGAGGTGTCGCCAAGCTGGCACGGCCTTGGCCCGCGTCTGGACGGTGCCGGGCAGACCCGGATCTTCCACCATGGCGGCTCCAACGACAGTTACCGGGCGTGGATCGAGGGGTATCTGGAGACGGGCGATGGCTTCGTGATTCTTACCAATGGTGAGAATGGCGCCGCGCTGGCGACGGAGATCCGCAATGCGCTGTCCGATGCGATTGGGCGTGGGGTGAATCCTGCCGTGCGCACGGTTGCGCTGGATCTTCGTGAGCCGCGGTATGCGGACTATGCCGGGGTGTTCGAGCAGGACGAGAGCGTGCCGATGGCGCAGCGCCGCGCCTTGGCGGACGTCTTCGATGTTCCCGCGCTGCAGGTGAAGGTGGCTGGTGGGGAGGTGCGCGTCGGTGTGGCTGGGACGAAACGCGATGGGCGCGTGCTGCCGGTGTCGCCGAATCGGTTTGTGTCACCGGATATCGATGGGCTGGAGATCGAGTTCCATCGGGATGCGTTCGGGAAGGTGGAGGCGTTGAGTGTGGTGTTTGGGGAGGGGCGGGGGTATTACGTGCGGCGGAAGCTAGCAACGCAGTAGCCGCGGGACCGCCCCCTATCTACTGGGGCGATCGCAACAACTCCATTCATTGACCCAGCGTATTGCGATACGCTGGCTCTATCGAATCCAAGATTCGCATTAGAGTTGCTTGCGCCATGGTGGAGCACTGGACAGACAGTGAGCTGGAAGCAGCAGTGGATGCTTACCTCGATATGTTGACCGATGCGTTGAATGGCCGCCGCGTCGTCAAGGCACACACCTATCGCGAGCTGTCTGAGAAGGTCGGGAGGAATGCCAAGGCGTGGGAGTTCCGCATGCAGAACATTTCCTATGTTCTAGATGGGCTCGGCTTGCAATGGATCGACGGTCTTAAGCCAGCCAAAAACGTGGGACAGGACGTTGCGGCACGCTTGGTCAAGCTGATCGACGTGCGGCCATTTCCACAGCAGACCAGCGCTCCCACTCTGGATCAGGTGACTCAGGACGCTGAAACGGAAGGCGCATTCAATCCAGGGACCGCTTCCGACCAGCGAACGCGGGTGCTTGCGAGCATTGTTCGCCGACGCGGTCAGCCCTCATTTCGTGCGGCCTTGATCAAGGCATATGCCGGACGCTGTGCCGTCACCGGGTGTGACGTATTGGATGCACTCGAAGCCGCGCACATCTTTCCGTACTTGGATGGCGAGACAAACGCTGTAAGCAATGGGCTACTGCTCAGGGCTGACATCCATACATTGTTCGACCTGCGTCTGATTGCCGTTGACCCAGATGCGAGGACGGTCCTAGTCGCTCCTAGCTTGCGCGCCTCAACCTATGCGTCGCTAGAGGGAGTTTCGCTAGCGACTACGGCAGCAGCCGTTGACCGTCCTAGCCCGCACGCGCTGGTTTACCACCGAGCGAAGTGCGATTGGTAATCGACCAACCAATGGTCCGAAGGCAAAGTATTGCAGACACCACCCGGTGAAATTCTCACCGGGCGGTATCTCGCGATCATTGGTTACAGCGCAATCCGAGCAACAGACTCTTCACTGCCCTTCGGCTCGCTGTCACCGTTCTTGACGGTCACGTACAGCACGTTCTTCTTGGCATCCAGCGCCAGGCTGTTCGGGTGCGTCGGCACCGCGTACGTGGCCACCTGCTTGTAGTTGTCGCTGTTGTACGCCGTCACCGTGCCGCCATCGCGGTTGGTCACGTACAGGCGCTTGCGCGGCGCATCCAGCAGAATGCCCAGCGGACCGGCATCGGTCGGGATGCTGGCCAGTTCCTTCCCGGTGGTGCGGTCCAGCACCAGCACACGCTGGCCCGGATGCTTCGATTCGAAGCCGGAGCTGCTGGCCTGGTACTTGCGGATCATTTCTGAGCCCTGGTCGGTCACGAACAGGCGCTTGCCGGCCGGATCCAGCGCGATGTTCATCGGCTGCTCCGCACTGACCTTGAAGCGCTGCTCGACCTTGCCGCTGTCGGTGCCGACCGTGACGACCTCGGCCAGCAGGTTGGAGGTGTACACGCGCTTGGTCTTGGCATCCAGCGCCAGACCCGGTGCCTTGGCGTTGCCGAGGCCCGGAATGGTGTTGATGACCTTCAGCGACTGGGTATCCACCACGAACAGCACGCTGCCCTCACCCGAGTGACCGGTGACGTACAGGCGATTGTTGGCGCCATCAACGACCAGCTCGCGCAGGTCGTGGGTGTAGGCGGCCTTGCCATCCTTGCCGACCTTCTTTTCCATCAGCTGCACGATGCCGACCGATTTATTGGTGGCAGTGTCGACCACGGTGACCGAGGTATCGACGGTGTTACCGACGTACAGCCGGTTGTTTGCATCGTCCAGCACGACGCCGAACGCCTTGCGTTCCAGCGGAATGGCGGTCTCGATGGCCAACGTTTCCGGGTTCAGACGCAGGACCTGGGACGGACCAGCGGCGTCGCCGAAGCCGCCCGAGGAGGCGACGAAGACGGCGTTCTGCTTGGGGCTGAAGGCCAGCTCGTAGAGTCCCTGCGCCACAGCCTTGCGCTGGACGGCGGTGGTGCTGGCGGATGCGTTGGTCTGGTCAGCGGCAAACGCGGACGGCGCGCCAAGGCTCAGGGAGATGGCGAAGGCCAGGGCGGCCGAGCGGATTACGGAATTGCGGTGCATGCGAGCTTCCTTGTGAAAGGCTTCGGAGAGAGATCCTTGGCTCGCGTGGCCGCTGATAGCGGCCAGCCACACAATCGGAAGACGTGGGCAGGCTGGCTGTTTCGGTCATCTTAACAGGAGCAACTAGACGTAGCTTTCTGTTAGGGAGCAAGGGGATGGGTGGAGCCAGGAAGGCTAGAGCGCACATGCCCGCCACACTAAACGAGCAGCGATCCGGTAATCGTTGTGTTAGAAGTCGACCTACTAGACACGGGACTCGTCAATGTAGACATTAGGCGTAATCAACAAAGTTCCTTCTAAGACAGTAAGCATGAACGTCGGGAAGATTGTCTTCTCTCAAGGCAACACCCAAAGAATAGTCAGGGCGATAGCTGTGCGGCTGCGCATAAAGCACGGAGCTCTTTGAGGGCGCTCTTCTGTATGCAAGCGCCATTGCAAGTGAATGTGGCTTTGGTCCCAACGGAATAAAATTTATCTTCGGAGCAATACAACCGTCAACCACTCCGTTCACCCAGCTAAGCGCATGGAAGAAGTCCATCGCATGAACCCTGCGAATGCTAGGGAGCATTTCAATATTTGGATCCATCCGGTGCATCAAATTCCAGTTTCGTCTAGAGCTAGGCGAACCAGGTGGAAATGGAAGAAGAATATTGACCTCAGAACCTTGAGCCTGCTCAAGATAGTCGGACAAGCTGAACTGCATAAATCCGGCACCAATAATGGACATGGTCGCCCCTTCAGGCTCTTCCTCTCTCATGAAGCCGGTAAGACTTGCAATTGGGTCATGATCCACCGCCATCACGCCTTCGGGATACGATAGCGGCTTGGTATACGTTACTACTAGATCCCTCACGTTCCCATTGTCCATGAGCTTGTTGACCAAGAACATGAAATAGCGCTTAGGGAAAGCGGATATATCGAGCACGACCGACGAAGCATCTTGTAAAGCATTCGCCATCCAACTCAACGGCGCAGACAGGGAGTCCAGAAGGCCAGTCTTATGTACCGTCACATTGGGATAAGCTGAAAAATCGTTTGACGCCTTAACAATGAGCGGACCACAGGAATTCCTATGAAGGGCATCGGAAGGAGGGCTAATCTCCAAAATACCTAAGCTACCGAGCACCCCTAGTTCACGCAGCCGAGCTGGGACGGTTGTACACCGTTCCTCAAAAGAAGCCGACGCAAAACACTTCCAACTCCTTTCACCGATCTGACCAAGCAAATATTCAAGCTGCCCCCAAGGCATTACCTTCGCCATCAGAACAGGCTCCCCTGGACAAGGTTTTTTTCGGAAGATCGAGCTAGCGATTTTGGATCACTGGAAAGAACGGCATTTAACTCCTGCAAATCCGTATAAATCGGCTCCTTGGTGCGAATCTGAGGAATTCTAAAGACCGGCGTCAGGATTGGATTTAGATACCACTTCACTCTCCGATGCGAATTGGAAAGTTTCGTTGTGTGCGAAAATTGAACCAAGTCCCCCTGATCTCGGCACTCCCTGAGCAGATCGGTCAACGCCTGTCTTGACTCGAAGTCCCGCGCAAGAAGCGAGAAGCCGTTCGCGCCAGGATACGATATCGAGCGATCGGAACGAAGTCTGGAGTAGAACCATGCACCAAGATTCGTAACTAGCTCCTTTCGCCTCTCTCCGGATACCCCCTCGCTCACCTTATCAAGCCATATTCTGCTTGCCTCAAGCACACCAACTGTCTGTTCCGCCATTCCAATGCAAGGCGGCGTATCACATGCAAGAGCTTGCTCGTCAGCGTTTCTAATCCACGCTGCCCATATTGTCTTACAGATTGTCATGAAGGGTAAAATGTTCCAACCCGCGAGCTCGAGGACATGCTTTCTCCCACTCCAAATTAGGGATTGATTGCATTCGCTTGCAATCTGCATTGCAGCCACCTCCACCCGCTCCTTCCTCCACCACCTCTTGTCCGCCACTTCCCAAGGAGTACGTTCCACAGGTTCGCGTAACGCAACCCCTTCTTCGCGCTGACTTCTCTGACGCAAGTATGCTTCACCAAGCCGCGCAGAAAGCGGATTCGTTTTCCAAAGCTCCAGGAGATTAGCCACCCATTCTGCGGACCATCCAGCATCGAATTTCAACTTGGGAGGGGAGTCCTTTGCGTACAGCTCCGCGCGAGCCTGCGGGAGCAAAGTGTCGCCGAATACCGCGTCGAGCGTCCTCCCAACAGGTATTCCTTCCAGATGATATCGCGCAACGGCAAGGCGACGCCGGAATACATCCTCGGCGAAGGCGGGAAACCTCCATTCGACCGCGAGACTTTCGTTTCTTCGGAAGTATTCATCAATGTCGAGCTCTACGTAATCCCGCAGATTCTCAATGGATGCGCCGCTTCCCCACACCTGAATCCGGTCCGACCAGGCGTAATGTCGGGTGCCAATTCGGTATGAGACGCGACTATCCCGCGCAGCAAGTGCGCGATTAATAACCTGGCGGAACACATCTCCATATCCCGACAGCTTCTCCAAAACATAGAGCTCTTCATGCTGATCGAGACGCAGCAGGACTAGTGTCGATGCCTGAAGTACTCCCGTACTCCTAAGCGCGTCAGCAACGACCGCGGCAGGCTGTCCGATCTCTGTCTTAGTTGTTTCAACGTCAGAAGGCAAATCCCCATTGAAATTGAAATAGCGCCTGTAGCAAACAAGTCGAGTCCGGCACCTTTTTAAGACCTGCTCAATGGTCAAACAGCCGTCCAAATATCCAAACCACTCTTCTGCCCTGACAATCTGACTGACCAGTGCCGCCTCTCGTCCTTCGGCCAGGTCCACAGGTGTCTCAGTAACGAGCACGCCATCCTTTGATTGCTCTCGTGCGAGAAATAGGACTTCCTCCAATAGATTTATTGTAAGGAGGTAATTCACATAATCCGCAAAGGTGGTAGCCGCCCAATTTTTTCGGTGGTTTTCAGGAACTTCGACAATGCGGGCTACCACAAGCTTTGCATTATCTCGCGTGAGATTTACGCCCGCAGATATGAAGCCGCGCAAGGCACCCTTCGCTGGATATGGAACTTTCTCTCTTGCGTAGGCAATTCGCGTTCGAGTCTCCAATAGCGAGAGAAGCATGCTCTTCCCGCTACCCTGACGACCTTTAACGACAACATTTCCGGATGAAAATAACTGCTCACTGTCGTCCGCAACGAGCGGGCTAAATAGTTGGACAAAACCCTCGGGGTTGAGATACTCCGTGATCCATAGATCGTGGAAAGGATTTTCCACCTTTGGCCTCTTAGAATCGGAAGTACCGTTCATCTAGATATCCTCTTGAAGATTGGACTCCAACGCCCACCAGCATCTAGGCCGTAAATTGGTGGAGTGTTGTTAGGGCAATTACTGTAGAGGACAGTGAGACTTCCAAGCCTCCCACTTCCATATTCTTCTCCAGACGTGTTGATACGCATTTTGTCGTACCCAAACTTCATCGCCTTTCGCATCTTTGAAAATAGTTTAGGCTCTCCCTCCATAACTGTCTCGCCAACCATGCAATTATCAGGAACCACCAGTACAGGCGAGACTTCCACGCGCTCAATTCCGGCCATTTCCAGCTCGCGCTTTATCATACGAAGGCCGGAAGCGCAGCAAATAAGCGGTATTGCGAGGATATTCCCCGGGAAAACCTTTATTGCGTAAGAGAGGGATCCCCAAAATTGATTACCAGCGCCAACGAAGTCATCGACAATGACCAGGCGTTTGATTTGCTTCCTATCCACGTATTTTTGAATAAGATCATCATCGCCAAGCATTGATAGGGAGCGCCAATCTGTCCTGAGGTCGTGACCTCGCAGGCTATTGATATGGAGAAATCCATTTATCCTTAAACTGTCGGTGGCCGGACAAATCCAGGTTTTCCTTACTGATTGATCGACCTTCTCATCAACATTTAAATCAAATAGGCCAATATTTTCCTGATTCATCACCCAACTACAGATGTGGTGGGAGTATGCACATCGGTACAACTCCTCATACTCCGCGGTCCCTGCAAAAAATATGTATTGAATTGATTTGAATGCGGTCATAGCGTGGGATTTGTTTTCGAACCCAGATAACCATGCCTCGAGACGCTTGAGAAAGTCACGCCTTGCGTTTGCTGTAGCGTGCTTTGTCGGCTCGTATTCATGATAGAGTCTTTGCGCGAGAAACTCGTAGTAACTTCGCAGCGCAATGACCTGCCGCGCCTCATCTGGCCGCCCACGCTCCCACTGCAGCAAAATCCCTGTCATTGCCTCAATTTCCTGAAGTAAGATTTCATCAGTGATTCTGCGAGAGCCCTTCCTAGCGGCGGCGGCACTGCATTTCCAATCATCCGGTATTGGTCCTTGACAGCGCCTTGAAAATTATAGCTATCAGGAAAACCCTGAATACGAGCAGCCTCTCGAACAGTAAAGCCGCGATGCTCAAACGGATGCAGAAAATACTTCGGCTCGCCGAACTGGGTATGCACGGTACAGGACACTGAATCGCCGCTTACCCGTCGGTACTTTCCATTGAATCCGTGCCTGAGGTTGGCATGTCCTTCTGCAAGCTTTACATAGCCTTTTCTCTCTAATACAGATAGGCTTCTTTTGACCCCACGCCCAATTTCCTTGGCCAAGGCGCCGATGGATACAGGATCGGCATCACCGAACGCCCTTATTCGATTGCGCCGCCTCAGTATCATGATGGTTTGCAGCACCTCCCGCTCGGCCTCAGTCGTCTCACCAAATACGCTTGGAATATCCCACGTATGAACTGAAGAGGCGCCGCCTCTTACATCGCATAGCTTTTGCCCGGGCCCTATTGCGCGAGCAATGATTCCGTCCCTAGATGTCTCAGCAAGAAACTTTGGCTGATGGTTATTCGCAAGTCCGGCCCCCTGAATAACGTCTTTGAGCGCCCCCGGGTGTCGTGCACTGAAGCTAAGATCGCGAAGTGTTCCGCGTACTGCGACCAGAACTACTCTCCGCCTGGACTGAGGCAGGCCGAAGTCTCTTGCGTCAAGTTCTACTTGATGAACTTCGTAACCACCCCGCGAAACCCTCTGCTTCGCACATGACCAGTAACGGCTGTGGTCACCCAGAAGCACACCAGGGACATTTTCTAGAATAATGACTTGTGGCTTAAGGGCAAGAGAGATGGTTACGGCGTGGTCAAGCAGACTGTTGCGAGGGTCATCCAGGTCTCTCTTCCCTACAGTAGAGAATCCCTGGCATGGCGCGCCAGCTAGGACGACGTCGCATCCGACATAACTTGGAACAAACCCATTAGAGAGATCCTGAACTCTGCACTCTCCACCAATATTTGCATTGAAATTTGCGACTGCAGGCGCCCAAAAATCGTAGGCAGCCAGGGACTGGAACCCGGCTTGTGCGAACCCAAGGTCAAATCCTCCGCATCCGGAGAACAGGCTAACGAAAGTAGGTGCTCTCAATTGCTTTCTCGCATGGTCTAACTCGTCATAGCCTGCTTTATGGTCCCCGGTGCCGATGCTTCGGAGCATATGATCCTTTGCTCTCGCTCGTCCAGCTAGTGAGTAGATTAGGACCACGCTAGCGTGACTTTGTGGCGAGAGAAAAGACAAGGGCGGCCCTGCGGCCGCCCTTTCTATTCATTGATGCGCCGAGAAATCAAACCCCGACAGGATTAGCCTTCTCAGGATCAATCTTGTACTGCTTGATCGCCCGGGCCACATCCTTCCCGGTCATCTTCCCTTCCTTAGCCAGCGCCGCAATCGCAGCATGCGCGATGTAGTACCGGTCAACCTCGAAGAAGCGACGCAGGTTCGCACGGGTATCCGAACGACCAAAACCATCCGTGCCCAGCACCGTGTACGACATCGGCACGAACGCGCGGATCTGGTCCGCATACGCACGCACATAGTCGGTCGCGGCAATTGCCGGGCCCTGGCGGCCTTCCAGCAGCTCGGTCACGTAGGCCTTGCGCGGTTCGGCTTCCGGGTGGAAGCGGTTATAGCGCTCGGCATCGAAACCATCGCGGCGGAGTTCGTTGATGCTCGGGCAGCTCCAGATATCGGCGGTGACACCGAAGTCCTTGTCCAGCAGCTCGGCCGCAGCAATGGCTTCACGCAGGATCGTGCCCGAGCCCAGCAGCTGCACGCGCAGCTCGCCCTTCTTCGGCTTGCCGGCGTCGGTCAGCAGGTACATGCCCTTGACGATGCCGTCGGCCGCGCCTTCCGGCATTTCCGGGTGGGTGTAGTTTTCGTTCATCAGGGTGATGTAGTAGTACTCATCAATCTGATCTTCCATCATGGCCTTGGTGCCGTGCTGCAGGATCACCGTCACTTCGAAGCCGAAGGTCGGGTCATAGCTGCGCACGTTGGGGATGCCACCGGCGACGATATGGCTGAAGCCATCTTCGTGCTGCAGGCCTTCACCGTTCAGCGTGGTGCGGCCGGCCGTGCCACCGAGCAGGAAGCCACGGGTACGCATGTCCGCGGCCTGCCAGGCGATGTCGCCCACGCGCTGGAAGCCGAACATCGAGTAGTAGATGTAGAACGGCAGCATCGGCACGTTGCTGACCGAGTAGCTGGTACCGGCGGCCATCCAGGAGCTGATCGCGCCCGGCTCGCTGATGCCCTGCTGCAGCACCTGGCCGCTCTGGTCTTCGCGGTAGAACATCAGCTGGTCCGCATCGACCGGCTTGTACTTCTGGCCGAACGGGGCGTAGATGCCGATCTGGCGGAACAGGCCTTCCATACCGAAGGTACGGGCTTCGTCGGCCACGATCGGCACGATGTGCGGGCCCAGTTCCTTGTCGCGCAGGGTGATGTTCAGGCTCTGCACGAAGGCCATGGTGGTGGAGTAGCTGCGCTCGCCGCTGCTCTTGAGCAGGCGCTCGTAGCTTTCCAGCTTCGGTGCGTTGAAGCTCTTGGTCGCCTTGCGGCGGCGCTGCGGCAGGTAACCACCCAGGGCGGCACGGCGTTCCTGCAGGTACTTCACTTCCGGCGAGTCCGGGCCCGGGTGGTAGAACGGCACCTGGCCATCGGCCAGCTGTGCGTCGGTCACCGGGATGTTGAAGCGGTCGCGGAAGTGGCGGACGGCATCGTCGTCCAGCTTCTTGGTCTGGTGAGTCGGGTTCAGTGCTTCACCCGCGCTGCCCATGCCGTAGCCCTTGACCGTCTTGGCCAGGATCACGGTCGGCATGCCCTTGGTGTTCACGGCCTGGTGGTAGGCGGCGTACACCTTGTGCGGATCGTGGCCACCACGGTTGAGGCGCCAGATATCGTCGTCGGAAAGGCCGGCGACCATCGCAGCGGTTTCCGGGTACTTGCCGAAGAAATGCTCGCGGGTATACGCGCCACCGAAGGCCTTGCAGTTCTGGTATTCGCCGTCGACGGTTTCCATCATCAGCTTGCGCAGGACGCCGTTGGTGTCCTTGGCCAGCAGGGCATCCCAGTAACCGCCCCACAGCAGCTTGATGACATTCCAGCCGCCGCCACGGAATACCCCTTCCAGTTCCTGGATGATCTTGCCGTTGCCACGCACCGGGCCGTCGAGGCGCTGCAGGTTGCAGTTGACCACGAAGATCAGGTTGTCCAGGCCTTCGCGGCCGGCCAGCGCGATCGCGCCGAGGGTTTCCGGCTCATCGCTCTCGCCATCGCCGATGAAGCACCACACCTTGCGGTCGGACTTTTCGATCAGGCCACGGTTTTCCAGGTAACGCAGGAACTGCGCCTGGTAGATCGCGGCGAGCGGGCCCAGGCCCATCGAGACGGTCGGGGTCTGCCAGTAATCGGGCATCAGCCACGGATGCGGGTAGCTGGAGAGGCCACCGCCGTCGACTTCCATGCGGAACTTGTCCAGCTGGGCTTCGTCGATGCGGCCTTCCAGGAAGGAACGCGCATAGATGCCCGGGGCGCTGTGGCCCTGGATGAAGAGCAGGTCGCCCGGGTGGTCGTCGCTCGGGGCGCGCCAGAAGTGGTTGAAGCCTACGTCATACAGCGTGGCGCCGGAGGCGAAGGAGGCGATGTGGCCGCCCAGGTCGCCCGGCTTGCGGTTGGCGCGCACGACGGTCGCCATCGCGTTCCAGCGGATGATGGAACGAATGCGCCATTCCAGTTCGGCGTTGCCCGGGCTCTTGGCCTCCAGGGTCGGCGCGATGGTGTTCACGTACTCGGTGGTGGGAGAGAACGGCAGGTAAGCACCCGAACGACGGGTCAGTTCCACCATGCCTTCCAACAGCTGATGCGCGCGCTCGGGGCCCTCGACATCAATAACGGCCTTCAGCGACTCGATCCATTCCTGGGTTTCCACAGGATTCGGGTCGTTGTTCAGCACCTCGTTCAACCAGTTCATTTGCGCTCCCATGACCGCACGCACGCGCGCGACTGTTTTAGATTTCTAGCCGCAAAGTGTAGCGCACCAAGGGGTTTGCTTACTTCGCTACGGTTGCGTATGGAACCATCCAGGCGTGTCCGGAAGGACAGCAGGCGACAGCGCGAGGGCCGCGCCGGAAGGTTCCACGCTGCATTTCAGCCTGCCCGGTGGCGATGACACCGGCGCGTC
Organism: Stenotrophomonas sp. AGC87; assembly: GCF_057333975.1. Taxonomy (NCBI): domain Bacteria; kingdom Pseudomonadati; phylum Pseudomonadota; class Gammaproteobacteria; order Lysobacterales; family Lysobacteraceae; genus Stenotrophomonas; species Stenotrophomonas sp. AGC87. Next base: position 68,556 of record NZ_JBHFHW010000044.1, on the reverse strand, counting down.
AGCAGGACACCGCTGGACAGCGCAGGCGCTGCGGCGCAGGCGATTGGCGCGGATCGTGCGCGACGCCGGGGCGTTTGAGCGCGCATCGGCGTGGATCATCGGCCGCGCCGGTGGCCGAAGACCAGGCGCAGTGTTCCACCACAAGCACGCACCGTCACAGCAGGAATTGACCTGAACGCATTCCTGCCCTGCGTGCACCAATGCTGGCCGAAACGGAGTTTTCGATATATCGTTCCGCCACTGCATTCGATATATCGAAATGACCTCTCCGCGCGACCTCGACCGCCCTGCCCGCCCGCTGACCGCCCGGCCGCTCAGCCGCGGCGACCTGCGCCTGCTGGTGCTGTCCCTGCTCGCCGACCAGCCGCGCCACGGCTATGAGCTGATCCAGCTGATCAGCGACATGTTCGTGCGGGTCTACACGCCCAGCGCCGGCTCGATCTACCCGGTGCTGGCGCAGTTCGAGGCGGCCGGCTGGGTCGGCGCGGTCGAGGACGGTGGGCGCAAGCGGTACGCGCTCAGCGCGTTGGGCCAGGCCGAGCTGGAGGCACAGCGCGAGGAGGTCGATGCCGCAGTGCACCGGGTACGCGACAGCGCGCGCACGATCACCAAGGCCAACCTGCCGCCGCCCGTACGCGATGCGCTGCGCGAGCTCAAGCACGCGCTGGGCCTGTGCCACGGCCGCTGGCAGGACGACAACGCCGCGGCCGTCGCCGAGGCGCTGCGCGAGGCCGCCGCGCGGATCCGTGCGCAGGGCCGCTGACCTCCCTTCTTTGTTTCAGACCCAGCCAGCCACCGCCCGCCAGGTCCTTCTTTCTCAACGCCGCGCTGCGGCACTGATCCAGGTATTCCCCATGGCTCTGCATGAAAACCGACTGCTCCGTCATACCGTGAAGTTCCGCCCACTGCAGGTGCTGCGCACCGAAGAGATCAGCCCGTGCATGCGCCGGGTGATCGTCGGGGGCGAGGCGCTGGAAGGCTTCGATTCGCCCTCGCCGGATGACCACGTCAAGCTGTTCTTCCCCAACGCCGAGGGCCAGTTCGTGGTCCCGACGATGACCCCGGAAGGCCCGCGCTACCCGGAAGGCCAGACGCCCTCCCCCTCGCGCGATTACACCCCGCGCTGGTGGGACCTGGAGACCAACGAGCTGGCGCTGGATTTCGTCATGCACGGCGACGGCCTGGCCTCGACCTGGGCCGCCAACGCGCAGCCGGGCGATGCGATCGCCGTGGGCGGCCCGCGTGGCTCGCACATGACCGCCGATGACTTCGACACCTATGTGCTGATCGGCGATGAAACCGCGCTGCCGGCCATCGGCCGCTGGCTGGAGACGCTGCCGGACGGCGCGAATGCCGATGTCTACATCGAGATCCCCGAATCCGGCGACCGCCAGGAGTTGCCGGAGGACGACCGCATCCGCATCTCGTGGCTGGAGCGCAACGGCTTCGACGCGGCCAGCAGCACCCTGCTGGAGGACGTGCTGACCGATTTCGAGGAACCGGACGGCGACACCTTCTACTGGATCGCGGCCGAATCGCGCCGGGCCCGGATGATGCGCAAGTACATCGAGGGCCACCTGGGTGTGCCCAAGGACTGGATCCGCTCCACCGGCTACTGGAAGGCCCACGGCAGCGAGCACCACGACGACTGAGCCCGCGACGGGCACCGGCCGCGAATGCGACAATCGCGTTTTGTGCCGGTGCCTTTCATGCAAGCCTCTCCTCTTTCGGCACTGACCGATCTGATCGACCGCGCCGAGCGCGCCGATCCCGCGCTGGATGCCGCCCTGGCGGCGCTGGCGCCTTCCGTGGGCGAGAACATCGCCCAACTGCGCACCGCTCTGGTGCCATTGGCCCGCGCGCAGGTGGCACTGGTGCAGGCGAACATCGATATCGACCTGGTCGCCGATGAGCTGCGCCGCTACCAGAAGTACGCGATGCCCGGTAAGCCGAGCCTGCAGATCGTGCAGCTGCGCAAGCAGCAGGCCTCGGTGAAGCAGGCCGCGCTGCTGGCCCGCCAGGCGTTTGCGCAGGCCACCCATGCGTTCCTGCGTGAGAGCGGCTTGACCGCGCCGGCACGGCGCACGCCGACCGATTTCACCACGCTGTGGCTGGGCAAGGTGAGCGCGCAGGTGGCGGCGGGTTGATCAGGTACGGTAGTGCCGGCCGCTGGCCGGCTCGCCCTATAAAGAAAGCCCGCCAATTGGCGGGCTTTCTACCTTCTCACGACGAGTGAGGAGAAACTCAGGCAGCCGGCTTTTCGCCAGTGGCCTCGGTGGTGATGCGGATGTTCACTTCATCGCTGACGTTCGGGGCGTACGCGCCGACGCCGAAATCGCTGCGCTTGATGGTGGTGGTGGCATCGAAGCCCGCCGCCGGCACCTTGGCCATCGGGTGCTCGCCGCCGCCGTTGATGGTGACATCCAGGGTCACCGGCTTGGTGATGTCCTTGATGGTCAGATCGCCGGTCACGGTCAGCTTGTTGGTGCCGTTGGCTTCCACCTTGGTGCTCTTGAAGGTGGCGGCCGGGAACTTGGCGGCGTCGAAGAAATCGGCGCTCTTCAGGTGCTCGTCGAACTTGGCGGTGAAGCTGTTCAGGCCGGTCAGCGGCAGCTTCACTTCCACGGTCGACTTGCTCACGTCGGCGGCGTCATACACCAGGGTGCCTTCGGCGCTGCCGAAATGCGCGGTCGGGTGCGAGAAGCCGAAGTGGCTCCACTGGACCAGCACATCGGTGTGGGTCGGGTCGAGCTTGTAGGTGCCCGAGGCGATCTGGATGGCCTCGGCGGCCGGGGCGGCAGCCGCGGCGTCTGCCGCCGGGGCGGCGGTTTCGGTGGCGGCCGGCGCGTCAGCGGCCGGAGCAGCGGCTTCGTCGGCCGGCTTGGAGCAGGCGGCGATGGCCAGGGTCAGGGCGAGCGGCAGCAGCAGTTTGCGGGTCACGGTCATGTCAGGTCTCTCTCGTAATCGAAGGGAAAGGAAAAAAATTCATGCAGCCCATCCGCACGGACGGGCCACGATCCGGCGGTAACGCTTATGCGATGCGGGCGGCTTCGTCGAAGGACAGGCGAGGCAGCCGCGGGAACAGGCCCGAGGCGTCACCGTACCCCAGGTTGACGAGGAAATTCGACTTGATCGCGGTGCCCTTGAAGAAGGCTTCGTCCACCTTGGCGTTGTCGAAGCCGGACATCGGGCCGGCATCCAGACCCAGCGCGCGCGCGGCCAGGATCAGGTAGGCGCCCTGCAGGCTGCCATTGCGGAACGCGCCCTCGGTACGGCCTTCACGCGGGCCATCGAACCACGCCTTGGCATCGGTGTGCGGGAACAGGAACGGCAGCTTCTCGTGGAAGTCTTCGTCGAAGGCGACGATCACCGTGACCGGGGCGGCCAGGGTCTTGTCGTGGTTGCCTTCGGACAGGGCCGGGGCGAGCTTGGCCTTGGCTTCCGGGGATTTCACGAACACGAAGCGCGCCGGGCTGCCGTTGGCCGCGGTCGGGCCCCACTTCAGCAGCTCGTACAGCGCCTTGAGCTGGCTGTCGTCGACCGGCTTATCAAGGAAGGCGTTCTGGGTGCGGGCGGTACGGAACAACTGATCGAGCGCAGCATCGTCAAGGACGTGGGACATGAAGCCTCCGGAAATAAGGGGAATCGTTCGCGCATCGGCTACCGTGGCAGGGCGACAGCGCGATCGGCGAAGGCTGGCAGTGTAGAGTGTCGCGACAGTTGCAACACCCAGCCTGACTGAAACGAATTAATGCCATACGTGAAACGATGGAGTCCGCCCTGGACGATCACTGACGGCCGTGCCGGCAATGTGCGGCAGGCGGTGGCCCTGGCCACGGCATTGAAGCTGGGGGCGCATCGTCCGCTGGTGCTCACCCCGCGCGCGCCCTGGCGTTGGCTGGCCCCGCGGTGGTTGCCGGGTGCCGCCACTGGCTACGGTGACGCCTTTGCAGCCCTGGCCGCCGACGCCCCTGAGCTGGCCGTCGGCTGTGGCCGCCAGGCCGCTGGTGCGCTGCGCGAACTGCGCCGCCGTGGCACCAAGGTCGTCCAGATCCTCGACCCTCGCCTCAGCCCGCGCCATTGGGACCTGCTGGTCGTTCCCGAGCACGATCGTCTGCGCGGCAGCAACGTGCTCACCCTGCTCGGCAGCCTCAATCCGGTCAACGATGACTGGCTGGCCTGCGGCCGTGCCGCGTTCGCAGCGTTCAGTGCCCTGCCCGGCCCACGCACCGCGCTGCTGGTCGGCGGGCCGACCCCGCACGCGCCGTGGCACGAGCCGGACATGGTGCAGGTGTTCCAGCAGCTCGCTGCCCAGCTGCGCGAGGAAGGCGGCAGCCTGCTCGCCACGACCTCGCGGCGTACCCCACCGGCCCTGGTCGGGGCGCTGCGCAGTGCGTTTGCCGAGGTGCCGAATGTGATCTGGGGCGATGGCGGCGATGGCGTGAACCCATATGCCGGGCTGCTGGGCTGGGCCAACCGCGTGGTGGTCTCGCCGGATTCGGTGAACCTGCTCTCTGAAGCGTGTGCCACGCGCATGCCGGTCGCCGTGGCCCTGGCCGATCAAGCACAAGGGCGACTCGCGCACTTCCAGCACGCGCTGCGCGAACGCGGCCGGTTGCAGCCGCGCTGGCTGGACTGGCAGACGCAGGGCCGCATCGAGCCGCTGCGCGAGACCACGCGCGTTGCCGAGGACGTACGCGCGCGGTTGGGGATTCAGGCCTGACGGCATCGCACAGCGTTATGATGCGGCCGCGGCCGGTGCCGCCGGAGACTGTGTGACATGGACGTACCCTTCGCTGCACTGATCAAGCGCCTGCGCCCCGTTCTACTGTGTGGTGCGTTGTCAGGCGCTGCGCTGACCGCACACGCCGAACCGCAGTGCACCGAACGCTATCCCACGCCCGCCGCGTTGGCCTCCATGTTCGATGTGGCTCTGGCCACCACCGACGCGCTGGATGCACTCGATGGCGTGGACGTGGTGCTGATCGCCCGCGGTGGCCAGGACCTGAGCAAGTACGGCCTGCGCCACAGCCATCTGGCCTTCCTGCTGCGCGAAGACGATGGCCAGTGGCGCGCGGTGCACCTGCTCAATCCGTGCAAGACCGCCGAGTCGCACCTGTTCCGCGAGGGCGTGGCCACCTTCATCGGCGAGACCTCCAGCCACACCGACCTGCGCATCGGCGTGCCGACGCCTGCGCTGCGCGATGCACTCAAGGCGATGCTCACCCAGCCGGCGATCCAGGCCAAGGCGCTGCATGAAGCGCGCTACAGCGTGGTGGCGTATCCGTTCCGCACCGAGTACCAGAATTCCAACCAATGGGTGCTGGAGGTGCTGGGCGCGGCGATGGCGCAGGTGGAAGAGCGCACCCTGATCGTCAACCGTACCCAGGCGCAGCAATGGCTGCAGCGGCACATGTATACGCCCAGCACGCTGCACATCGGCGTGGCCAAGCGGCTGGGCGCGCGCTTCTTAGTGCCCAATGCCGCCGTCACCGACCACCCGGCCAGCGAGCGCATTTCCGGCAACTACTCGGTGGTGACGGTGGAATCGATCTTTGATTTCCTGCAACTGCGCAGCAGCCTGCAGCAGGAACTGGCCGTGCCGCATGTACCGGTGAAAGGCATTACCGCACCCAAACCGTGAGTCAGCGGCGGGCAGCACGCCAGCGCGCATACTGCGGCCCTATGTTGAGCCATCAGAAGGATCTTCGATGACACGAGTTTCGCGCAGCATCGTTACGCCGTTGTTGGCCATTGCCGTGTGCGCTACCAGCCTGCCGGCGCCCGCGCAGGTGGTAGGCATCAATCACCCGGTGACCAGCAGCGTCATCGTCACCTCGGTGGTGAGCGTGGTGGTGGTGACCGCACCGGTGTGGCTGGTTTCGGCCGGCCTGAGCAAGGCCAGCGATGCTTCGGCACGACGCAGCCGCGCGGCCAAGGACGCACGTGGCAAAGCCGGTCCACTGCCGCCGCTCACAGTGGAGAAGGTGGAACGCACGCCCGACGGCGGCATCGAAATGGCCCTGCAGAACCCGCAGGCACCGGACGAGCCGGCCGTGATTGCCTGGCCTGCGCGCGAGGACAACCCGGCAGCCGCGGTGGCGGTGGGCGACGTACTGGCGCTGACGCCCACCCAGGGCGGCGCCGGCTGGACCGTGACCACGGCCGAGGGCACAGCGTTGGCCTTCCTGCCCATCGATGCGGCGGCGGCGCAGCCGAGTGCACGTTGGTAACCCCTTGCTGTCCGCTGTCTCCTGGAGCTGCTGAATGAACCGGATATCCCGTCCTGCCGTTGCGCCACTGCTGGCGCTGGCCTTGCTCGCGACCAGCCTGCCGGTCGGCGCCCAGAACCTCAGCAATGCCTCGCCGGTCACCAGCAGCGTCCTCACCACCTCGGTGGTGAGCCTGGCGGTGATCACCGCACCGGTCTGGCTCAGCGCGTTGGGCGTGAGCGAGCTGCATGACGCCGCCATGCCGCACAACCGTGCCGCCCGGGCCGCAAAGCGACAGAAGGCCGCTCCGATGCCCCCACTCACGGTGGAGCACGTGGCGCAGCAACCGGATGGCAGCTACCAGGTGGCGCTGAAGAACCCGCAGGCCCCGGATGCACCGGCCGTGGTGGCCTGGCCGGCGCGTGCCGACAACCCGGCGGCAGGCGTGAAGGTGGGCGATGTGCTGGCGTTCACCCCAACCCCGGCCGGCGCGGGCTGGATGGTGGCCGATGCCGAAGGCGCCGCGCTGGCGTTCCTGCCGACCCAGGATGCGGCGGCCACCAGCATGAGCGAACGCTTCTGACTGAACCGTCCCGGGCTGGCCCTCGGCCGGACAAGCCCGGATAATCCGCCGCTTCCCCCGACTTCCCCGGCTCGCCATGTCCGCGCGTCCTGCCATCGCCTTTGCCCCGTTGACCCCGCGCTCGCTGTTGCTGGCGGTGCTGGCCATGGGCGCGGTGGTGCTGGGCTCGAACGTGCTGGTGCAGTACCCGATCAACGACTGGCTCACCTGGGGCGCCTTCAGCTACCCGGTGGCGTTCCTGGTCAGCAATCTGATCAACCGCCGCTTTGGGCCGGAGGCGGCACGGCGGGTGGCCTGGGCCGGTTTCGCGTTGGCGGTACTGCTGTCGATCTGGATCGCCACGCCGCGGATCGCGGTGGCCTCGTGCCTGGCCTTCATCGCTGCGCAGCTGCTGGATATCACCGTGTTCGACCGGCTGCGCCGCGGGCACTGGTGGCGCGCGCCGATGGTGGCAACGACCTGCAGCGCGACGTTGGATACGACGATTTTCTGGAGCATCGCCTTCGCCGGTTCCAGCCTGCCGTGGGTGAGCTGGGCGCTGGGCGATCTGGCGGTGAAGCTGACGATCGGCGTGTTCCTGCTGGCGCCGTTCCGCGCGTTGCTGTGGAAGATGGCACCGCGCACGGTGTGACATCGGGCGCCGATCGTCCCGTGTAGCGCTGGCGGTCGGGTAATCGGTAGTGTCGGGGGGGGGGGGGGGGGGGGGGGGGGGGGGGGGGGGGGGGGGGGGG
>NZ_JBHFHW010000044.1:56053-60978 GCF_057333975.1 Stenotrophomonas sp. AGC87 | reverse complement strand
GGCCGGCTCCGCAGAGTTCATGGGAGCCGGCCAGCGGCCGGCACTACCGGTGCCAGAGCGGTGCGAGGTCGACGACTGTGCAAACCACCGTCAGCTGACGACGTCGATCCGCACCTGGAACGGCAACCCCGCCGCATCGCTTGCCGCGATGATCATCGCGCGCGCCGCTTCCAATGCAGGGGTCGGTGGCGCCAGGCGCGGGCGGCGGTCCAGCGTGCAGGCCAGGCCCACATCCAGCAGCGCCGCATGCGCCTCGTGCAGGCCATCGCGGGTGCCGCCGGGCAGCCAGGCGATGTCGGCCAGCGCGTCGATCAGGCTGGGGGTATCGCGCGGTTGCACCACCTGCGGGTGCGTAACGGCGCTGTCGAGCACGCCGGTCTGCAGCAGGAATTCGAGATCGACAATGCCACCTGCGCCCTGCTTGAGATCGAGCCGTGCGGCATCGCTGCGGTCCAGTTCGGCACGCATGCGCGCCCGCATCTTCAGCACGTCGGTGTAGAGCACGGCGTTGTCGCGCGGGCGCGCCAGCGTCTGCGCGCGCACCCGTTCGAAGTCGGCCAACAGCGAGTCATCGCCGGCGATGGCACGGGCGCGCACCAGTGCCTGGTGCTCCCAGGTCCAGGCACGTTCGCGCTGGTATTCGGTGTAGCTGGCCAGTGAGGAAACCAAGGCGCCCTTGCCACCATCCGGGCGCAGACGCACGTCGATGTCGTACAGGCGGCCGGCGGCGGTGACCGCGCCGAGCATCGCCATCACCTTCTGTGCCAGGCGGGCGTACCAGCGGCCGGGATCCAGTGGACGCGGGCCGTCGCTGCTGTCCTGATCGGCCGGGTGGTCGTGCAGGAAGACCAGATCCAGATCCGAGCCGAAGCCCAGCTCCAGTCCGCCCAGGCTGCCGTAGCCGATGATCGCGAAACGCCCGCCGGGGATGCCGCCGTGCTGGCGCTGCATGTCGGCCTGCACCAGCGCGAGCACGGTGACGACGACCGCTTGGGCGAGTTCGGCCAGTTGCCGGGTGGTGTCGACGGCGCGCTGACGGCCATCCAGCGTGGCCATCGCCATGCGGAAGCTCAGCGCCAGCCGGGTCTCGTTGAGCAGGCGCAGCGCGGCTTCGGGATCATCGATGGTCAGCGCGACAGCGCACTCGGCCTGCATGCCCGCGGCGTCCGGCATCGGGCCGGAGACGCGCACGTCGAGCAGTTCATCGAGCAGCAGCGGATACGCTGCCAGGCGCTCGGCCAGCAATGCGCTGCGTGCAAGCACGTCGACCAGGCGTGCCAATGCGCTGGGCTGTTCGTCGAGCAGAGCGAGATAGCTGGTCCGGCGCAGGATCGCCTGCAGCAGGCCGAGCACGCGCTTGAGCGCGGCATCCGGCTGCGGTGAGCGCGTGGCGGCGTGCAGCAGCGCCGGCAGCACGCGGTCCAGGCGCGCACGCGCGGCATCGGACAAGGACTTCACCCCGGAGCTCTGCGCGAAATCGCGCAGCGATTGATCGGCGCTGCCGGCATCGAAGAAGCCGGCCTCGGCCAGCACCTCGGCGCTGCCGTTGTCGGGCAGGCCGCGCCAGTAGCTGGCCAGTGCATCCGGCGCGGCCTGGCCACGGCGCGGTGCGAGCAGTGCGGCGAACTCGATGCTGACCCGCTCGCGCTGCACATCCAGCGCGGCAACCAGCGCGTCCCAGTCTTCGTAACCGAGTCCGCTGGCGATGCGCAGACGGTCGGTGGTGTCGGTGGGCAACGCATGCGTCTGTGCATCGCGCAGCATCTGCAGGCGGTTTTCCAGGCGACGCAGGAAACCGTAGGCATGCAGCAGGTCGGCGCCGTCCTGCTCGGCCATCTGGCCGGAGGCGACCAGCGCCGGCAGCGCGTGCAGCAGGCGACGCTCGCGCAGTGGGGCTTCGCGGCCGCCGCGGATCAACTGCAGGGCCTGCGCGAGGAACTCGATTTCGCGGATGCCGCCGGGGCCGCGCTTGATGTCGTCGTGCATCTCGCGGCGCGACACTTCTGCGGTGATCGCGGCCTTCATCTCGCGCAGACCATCGAGCGCGGTGAAATCCAGATAGCGGCGGTAGACGAACGGGCGCAGGGTCTGCAGCCACGCTTCGCCGGCGGCGATATCACCGGCGACGGCACGCGCCTTCAGCCAGGCATAGCGCTCCCAGTCACGGCCTTCGCGCTGGAAGTACTGGTCCATGCCGGCGAACGACAGCGCCACGCGCCCGGCATTGCCGAAGGGGCGCAGGCGAAGATCGACGCGGTGGCTGAAGCCATCCACGGTGGTGTCATCGAGCAACCGCGCGAGGCGCTGGCCAAGGCGTGCGAAGTATTCCTCGGCGGCGAGCGGGCGCGCGCCATCGGATTCGCCGCCCTGCGGGTAGGCGTAGACCAGGTCCACGTCCGAACTGAAATTGAGTTCACCACCGCCGAGCTTGCCCAGCCCGAACACGACCAGCTGCTGCGCGCTGCCGTCCGCCGCACGGACCACGCCATGGCGGCCGGTGAATTCCTGCTCCAGCGCGGAGAGCGCGAGCTGCAGGCACTCCTCCGCCAAGCGGGTGGCACCGGCAAGCGTGGCAGGCACGTCATCCTGCCCGGTCAGGTCGCGCCAGATCAGGCGGGTGGAGGCGGCGGTGCGGTAGCGGCGCAGGCGCTGCTGCCATTCGCTGGGCTGCAGCGGATCCAGCTCGGGCAGGGGCAGCGGTGGGCAGCCCTCCTGGGTGAGATGCGACAACAGCGCCGGCTGGCGGCACAGGGTGTCGATGGCGAAGTCGCTGGTGACGGCCAGCGCGCGCAGGGTCGCCAGTACGGGTGCCGGAGGCGGCCAGTGGCCGCCATCGGTCAGCGACAGGGCCAGGCGCGCCAAAGCGCGATTAACCAGGGGAACAAGGGCATCGGGGACGCGCGCGGGCGCGGCGAGGTCGGAGATCGGCATGAGGGGATTATGCCCGGCGCGGGTCGCCCTGCAGGGCAAGAAGCGTGTTCACCGGTTGCGCGGTCGTGAGCGGGCGCGTGTCGACGCGCGAGACCCAACGGCGCCCCGGTGTTCCGGAGGCGAGACATAAAAAAGCCCGCTTGCAGCGAACTGCCAGCGGGCTCTGCTCCCTCCCCCACGTCGGGATGCAGGTCGATCTTCTAGGGTCGGCGACGAACTTGCACGCTGCACTGCAAAACAATACTTGCGGGTACAGAAGTAGGCCGGAAACCTGAACAGGGGGGCGCCGATGTGAAAACGCCATCCCACCAAGGTAGAACCCCTGCCCCTGCGTGGATCGCCGATAATGGAGATCCCCCCAAAAACGTTGTCGTCATGTCTGTCGATCGCATTGCAAACGCGCGTCTGCGTGACCGCGTTGTCTCCGCCGAAGCTGCCGCCGCCCTGATCCAACCGGGTGAAACCGTCGCCATGAGCGGCTTTACCGGTTCAGGTTATCCCAAGGCGGTGCCGGTCGCGCTGGCGCAACGCATCGAAGCGGTGCACGCCCAGGGCCTGCCCTTCCAGATCAGCCTGATGACCGGCGCCTCGACCGCGCCGGAGCTGGATGGCGCGCTGGCCAAGGCCGATGGCATCGCGATGCGCATGCCCTTCCAGAGCGACCCGGATGCGCGCAACCGCATCAACGAGGGCAAGCTGGATTACATCGACATCCACCTCAGCCACGTCGCCCAGCACGTATGGTTCGGCTTCTATGGCGACATCGACACGGCGGTGATCGAGGTCTCGGCGATCCGCGAGGATGGCTCGCTGGTGCCCTCCACCTCGGTCGGCAACAACAAGACCTGGCTGGACCTGGCCAAGAAGGTGATCGTCGAGGTCAACGAATGGCAGCCGGCCGGCGTGGACGGCATGCATGACATCTACTACGGCACCGCGCTGCCGCCGCACCGCAAGCCGATCCCGCTGGTGCACGCCAACGACCGCATCGGTGAGACCGCGCTGCGCTGCGACCCGGACAAGATCGTCGCCGTGGTGCGTACCAACGGCCCGGACCGCAACAGTCCGTTCAGCCCGATCGATACGACCAGCGAGCAGATCGCGCAGTACCTGATCGAATTCCTCAAGCACGAAGTAGCCAAGGGCCGCCTGCCAGCCAACCTGCTGCCGCTGCAGAGCGGCGTGGGCAACATCCCCAACGCGGTACTGGCCGGGCTGGCCAAGAGCGGCTTCCGCGATCTGAGCGCGTTCACCGAGGTGATCCAGGACGGCATGCTCGATCTGCTGCGCGATGGCGTGTTGAGCTACGCCTCGTGCACCGGCTTCGCGTTGAGCCCGCAGGCGAACGAGACCTTCAAGGAACACATCGATTTCTACCGCGAGCGCATCATCATGCGCACGCAGGAAATCTCGAACCATCCGGAACTGGTGCGCCGCCTGGGCTGCATCGGCATGAACGGCATGATCGAGGCCGACCTGTACGGCAACGTCAACTCGACCCACGTGATGGGCAGCCGGATCATGAACGGCATCGGCGGCTCGGGCGACTTCGCGCGTAACGGGTTCCTGTCCGCGTTCCTGAGTCCTTCGACGGCGAAGAACGGCAGCATCTCGGCGATCGTGCCGATGGTCAGCCACGTGGATCACACCGAACACGATGTGTCGGTGATCGTCACCGAACAGGGCCTGGCCGATCTGCGCGGCCTGACCCCGCGCAAGCGCGCGCGGGTGGTCATCGACAACTGCGCGCATCCGGATTTCCGCGATCAGTTGAATGACTATTTCGACCGTGCCAGCCGCGAGAGCTATGGCAAGCACACCCCGCATCTGCTGCCCGAAGCGCTGTCGTGGCACCAGCGGTGGCTGGATACCGGGACGATGAAAGCCTGATGATGCACGGTACCGACCAACGGTCGGTACCTACCGGGACGTCCAGTTTCCGGGTTGCGATGTACGGACCGTGACGTTCTCTTCCCGGGTAGTGGGGGGGGGGG
>NZ_JBHFHW010000044.1:49557-55942 GCF_057333975.1 Stenotrophomonas sp. AGC87 | reverse complement strand
GGGCCGGCCGCGGGCCGGCCACCTTCCGTCAGGCGCCCCGCAGGCTCGCCAGCGATTCGGCCTGCAGCCGCGCGTAGATCGCGAACTCGTCCTCCACCGTCATGCCCAGCGCCTGCTCGAAGGCATCGCGGTTGGCATGCGCGGCGTAGGCGCGTTGTTCGTCGCCGCCTAGGTTGGACTGGAAGATGCCCGCGGCGCTGACCGGCAGGAAATCCTCGTAGACGATCGGGTCGGCGCTGGCCAGGCCGGCGACAATCAGCGCTTCGGCCGGGAGATCCGCGACGGCGGCCGGGTTGGCACGACCGGCGTCGGTCAGTGCGTAACGGTAGTACCCCAGGCCCTCGCGGCGCAGGGTGTCGTGGTCATCCGGGAAGGCGGTGAATGCCTCCGCCAGGCGGGTCGGGTAATCCTGGCCGGTGCTGCCGGCACCCCCACTGTCGCGCGCCTGCGCAAGCAGCTGGTCATACAGCGCGCGGCCCTTGGGCGTCAGGGCGAGGCCACGCTGTTCGATCTCACCGAAGCGCGCGGTATGCGTGCCGGCATCGCCTGCGTCCCCCGAGGGGAAGTGCACGGTTTCTTCCAGCGCCTTGAAGCTGGTCTGGCGCAGCAGGATCGGGCACCGCCGCGGTGGCGGGCCTTCGATCACGGCCTTGGCGTCGATGCCACGGGCGAGCATGCCTTCCTGCGCAGCGTCGATGTCCAGCGTGCGCGGGGTCAGGTGATTGATGTGCGGGCCGCGGAAGCTGACCACATCGGCGATCAGCCGGTGCGCGTCATGCAGCGCGTGATAGGTATCCAGCGATACCGTGGCGTCGCCATGCCAACGGAACGTCTCCAGCGCCTCGATGACGAAGCGGCGGGCATCGGCCTGGTCGAGTCCACCCTCGCGTTCGGCCTGCGCGATCAGGGCCAGCGCGGTGTCGGTGAAGATCCGGCGCTGGGCGAGAATGTCAGCGGACTGCTCGCGCAGCGCGGCGTTCTCGATCAGCTCCAGCCGCAGCAGCGAGGTGAACACGCGGAACGGATTGCGCGCCAGCGCCTGCGCGTTGCGCGGGCGGAACGCGGTGGAATGCACCGGCACACCGGCCACCGAGAGGTCGTAGTAGCCGATCGGGTACATGCCCATCAGCGTGAACAGGCGGCCCAGCGTGGCCAGTTCTTCGGCGGTGCCGACCCGGATCGCACCGTGGCGTTCCTGGTCCAGCCGGGCGCGTTCATCGGTGCGGTCCAACTGCTCGGCCAGCGCCGGATTGGCGGTCAGCACGGCGTCGTTGATCTCGGCCACCAGGTCGACCAGCGTGCCGTACAGCGGCACCTCGGTGCGGTACATGGTGGACATCGCCTGGGCGAACAGGCTGCGGATATCGTCGGGTGACACGAAACGGTCGGCGCTCATTACGTACTCGGCAACGGATCACGGGGGAAGGTGCAGCAAGCGCTGCATTGTCGCCGAGGGCGGGGGTTACCGCGATCTGCACAGCAACAAAGAAGTCCCTCAGCGCGCGGGTGGCGTGGGACTGCTCGCCGCACGCTGGCGCTGCTCGCGGTTGCCGAGCTGGCGCTGCAGCGTGGCGTCGAGCGTCACCGGTCGGTCCCAGTGGTCATGGCTGGCGACGATGGCGTGGCGCAGCGCGCGCCAGTGCAGGTTGGTCGGCGTGACCGGCAGCTGGGCCACCACCACTTCCCAGCGTTTGGCCTCACCCTCCTCCGGTACCGTGCGCGACCACGTTTGCACGCTCTCGCGGCAGGAACGTTCGATCACATGCGCCCAGAAACACGCGAAGTAGATGTCGCCCGCCTGCCAGCCGTGGGTGTGCATCAGCGCGGCGATGTAGCCGCGCGAGACACCGGCATAGCGCGAGACTTCATCCAGAAAGCTGTCCGGGTAGCGCTCGGCGTAGTGATTGATGTCCTGCAGCTGGGTGTCGACCCAGGCATCGCCGGTGTCGACCACGTAGGCGGCAGACTTCTCCGGGGTCTGCTCGGCCGCAGCTGCCCAGGGCAGCATCAGCAGCAGCGCGAGCAGGCCGGCGCGCATCATGCGGCCTGTGCGGCCTTGGCTTCGATGGTCCGCAGGGCCTGCGGCCAGTCGAAGGCGGTCGGGGCGTCGACCATGCGCGGCTCGTCATCGGCCACGCCGTGCTGGGTCTCGTGCGCCCAGGTCACCGCGTAGGGAGTGTGGATGCCCCAGCCACCGAGGGTGATCACCGGTTCGATGTCCGAGCGCAGCGAATTGCCGACCATCACGAAGCGCTTGATCGGCAGATCGAACTCCTCCAACACGCGGGCATAGGTTTCCGGGTCTTTCTCGGAGACGATCTCGATGCGCGGGAACAGGTCGCGCAGGTTGGCCACCTTGATCTTGGCCTCCTGATGGAACAGGTCGCCCTTGGTGATCAGCACGACCGGGTAGTCGCGGGCGATCTCGGTAACCGACTCACGCACGCCGTCGATCAGCTCGACCGGGTGGCGCAGGGTATCGTGGCCGATGTCCAGCATCTGCTGCAGATCGCGGGCGCTGATGGTCTGGTTGGTGATCTCGATGGCGGCTTCCACCATCGACAGGGTCATGCCCTTCACGCCATAGCCGAACACGCCGAGGTTGCGCTGCTGCACTTCCAGCAGGTGGCGCGCGGTCTGCGTGTCGTGCACGTCGATATAGCGCGACAGGATATCCAGGTAGTCCTGCTCGGCCTTGCGGTAGAAATCCTCGCTCTTCCACAGCGTGTCATCACCGTCAAAACCAACCAGGCCGATAGCGCCTTGCGGCGTGGGCAGGGAAGTCATCATCGGGCAAGGATACCAACAGCGGCCCAGCGGCCCCACCCCGGCGGCCCATAAAGAAAGGGCGGCCGAAGCCGCCCTTTCCCCCTCACTGCGCTACCGGTGTCCCCGGTCCTTACTTGCTCTGCTGGGCGCCATTGCCGGCGGCCTTGCCCTGCTGGGCGGCCACGTACGCCTTGTATTCATCCGGCGAGAGCTCGCCGTCCTTGTTGGTATCGGCCTGGTCGAACACCTGGGCAAGACCCGCGTTCACCTGCGCCTCGGCTTTGCTGATGGTGCCATTGCCGTCGGTATCGACACTGGCCCACGTCTGGCCACCGCCACCACCGGCCTGCGCGGAGGCCTGTGCTGCGGCGTTGGAAGCGGTATCTGCTGCGTCACCGGCCTGCGCTGCCGCCTGCTGTGCCTGGGCGGCCTGATTCTGCGCCTGCGCGGCACTCTGCTGTGCCGACTGGGCCATCGCCGGAATGGCCAGCACACTGCCTGCGGCGACGATCAGGGCGATCAGGGGCTTGCGGTTGCGAATAGTCATTGGGGTGGTCTCCTTGGTAGGTATTGCGCGGCCTGTTGTTTCCGCACGGCCCCACACTGCCACCCCGTTTGTGAATCGATATTGCCCCTCGACCGCGCTGCGCACGCGGCCTTAACCACCTGTGCGAACGCGTGCATTACCGCAGTGGTTAGCCGCAGGTGAGCAGTTGGTAACACGCCCATTCATTGGCCCGGCATTTAACCGGATGCGAACGCAATCTCACGCGGTGTTGCTGTTTTTTTCGCCTGAGCGGAAACTGAACAAAAGCCACCCCAGTGCAACACCGCCGATCGCACCGGCCACTTCGAGCACCACGCGCGAGCCCAGCTCGTTCGGATCATGGATACCGGCGAGGAACAATCGCGCATACAGCGGCGACTCCAGCCGCATCATGCCCATATAGAAGAGATTCCACGCGTCGATGCCGGCCGAGGCCACCACCGCGATCACGCAGGCCCAGCCGATCGCATGCCCGTCGGTCCAGCCTGCCCAGCGGCACAGGCGATGCCACAGCGCATACACCAGCAGCCCGACCAACAGCGCGATCAGCCCTGCCTCCAGCGTTCCCAGCAATCCAAAGTGCAGCGGCAGGTTCATCGTGGTCCGATCCGGCGGTCAGCGCACAGTGTAGCGGTGCGCCTCAGCGGACCGGCACGTCGTAGGCGGTGGTCGGCGCCGGCTCGGGCTGCAGGGTGAAATGCCACCACTCCATCGGGTAGTTGGCGAAGCCATGCCGTGCCATCGCCTGGCGCAGGTGCTGGCGGTGGCTGCGCTGGGCCTCGCTGATCTCCGGCGCATCGGTATGCGCACGCCGGCCGAAGAAATCGAAGTCGGTGCCCATGTCCACCGGCGCGCAGGGGCCGTCGCGGCAATCGAGCAGGGTCAGATCGACCGTGGCAGCCCGGCTGTGGCCGGAGGTCTCGGCGATGTAGTCGCCAAGCAGGGCCGGCTTGTCGATGTCCGGGTACTGCAGAGCCTTGCGCGACTGCTCCTTGGGATCATGTGCCCAAGCGACGAAGGCCGTCACCGCGTGAGCCGGGCGGTAGCAATCGTAGAGACGCAGCGCGTAGCCCTCTGCCCGCAGGTCAGCCTCCACCTGTGCGAGCGCGGTGGCCGCCGGGGCGAGCAGATAGCACTTGGGCGCGTCATAGCCGGGCACACGCTGGCCGGTGAAGTTGTCGGGGCCGGCGTAGCGGATGTCCTGTTCGATCGCCGGTGCCAGCGCGCGGATGTCGACCAGTCCGGCCTCGGCCACGTCGCGCGCGGGCGAGATCGTCACCGCTGGCGCTGCCGCGTGGGCACTGCCGGCCAGCAACGCCAGCAGCAGCACGCTACGGGCAATCGCCGGTGCGGGTGAAGTGCAGGTCCTGGTAGTCATAACTGAAGTCGATCTCCGGATCGATCGCGGCCAAGGTCAGGGCGGGCGTCGCGCCTGGCTGCAGCCGCAACCAAGGCTCGGCATCGGCCCCGAGCGTATCCCACTGCACCAGCCAGCGCTCACCGAGCTGCATGACCTGGCCGCGCAGCATCGGCGACTTGGCGACGCTGAAACGCAGCGCGCCCTGCGCCGGGCAGAGCAGCGCCTCGCCCAGCCACGGGTCGCGATAACGGCCGTGCGCGGCGGCGGTGGTGCGAAGCGAGGCGGGTCGGCGCGCGTGGGTATCCGGGCGCACCTGTCCGGCATCGCGGCGGCCGGTGCGCTCCTGGTCCAGCAACGCCAGATAATGGCTCGCGTCTACCGTTTCTTCCGGTGCGGTGTAGTGCTTCAACGCGGCCTGCATCAGCGCGGTGCGTGCATCCTCGGCGTCGCTGTTGATCAGGATAACCACGCCAACCTTGCGGTCCGGCAGCAGCGCGAGCGAGGAATACATCCCGGACAGCGTGCCGGTGTGGGCCACCTTCCACTGGCCGTCCATGTCCGACACGCGCCAGCCGTAGCCGTAGGCGGACACATGTGCGTTGTCCCAGCGGCGTTGGCGCTCGCCCAGCGGCATCGGCATGTGCGCGGTCCACAGTGCGCGGCGCTGCGCCGTGCTCAGCCAACCGGGCACGAGCGCCGGATCGAGCAGCACCTGCATCCAGCGGGTCATGTCGCGCAGGCTGCAGCGGATGCCGCCGGCAGCCATCGAAGTCAGATCGGCACTGGTGTCACCATCGGCACCGCGCACCACGTTGCGGCCGTCTTTCCGCGTGTGCGGCTGGGCGACGTTGCCGACCGCCGCGACCGACCACGCCCCGACCTGGCAGCGATCCATGCCCAACGGCGAGAAGACTTCCTCGCGCAGCAGTTGATCGTACGGTTTGCCACCGGCTGCGGCGGCGACTTCGCCGGCGACCACATACATCAGGTTGTCGTAGGCATAGCCGCTGCGGAAGCTGGTGACCGGCTTGAGATGGGCCAGCCCGGCAATGATGTCCTGGCGGGTGAAGCTGTTCGGCTCGGGCCACAACATCAGATCGCCCGCGCCCAGGCCCAGGCCGCTGTTATGGATGAGCAGGTCGCGTACCTGCATCTGCGTGGTCACCCACGGGTCGTACATGCGGAACTGCGGCAGGTAGCGGGTAACCGGGTCGTCCCAGCGCAGGAGACCGCGGTCGACCAGCCGGGCGAGCAGCGCGGCGGTCATCGCCTTGCTGTTGGAAGCGATCTTGAAGAGGGTGTCCGGATCGATGACCTCGCCCTGCCCGGCGCGGCGCTCGCCACGGGTGCCGATGAAGACGGGGTTGCCATCGTCGACGACGGCCATGGCGATGCCCGGCAGGTGTTCGTGGGCGACGGTCTGATCGAGCAGGCGATTGAAGGTGTCGGTGGGCTCGGCTGCCCATGCGCTGGGGGCGATGGCCAGGGTGCAGGCCAGGCCAAGCGTGAGAAGGCGGGATCGACTGTGCGTTGAAGCGCGTGACGGCATGGGTTCCCTCGTCATGACCGGAGGGCGTGCTTCTTTGGCCGCCGGTTGAAAGCTGTACCGACCAACGATCGGTACCTACCGGATGGCGGTGGAGACAGGTGCCATTCCGCGGTCGGTTGCGCGCGTGCACGCGGCATGGCGGTGAAGGCCGGTGCCGACT
>NZ_JBHFHW010000044.1:37518-49537 GCF_057333975.1 Stenotrophomonas sp. AGC87 | reverse complement strand
CAGGTGCCGACTCATCGTCGGCACCGGCCACGTGCGGGCCGGATCAGAAGTTCCAGGTCACCATCAACTGCGTGTACCGCGGGGCCTGCCAGCGGGTGCCGGTGTTGAAGGTGTTCTCGCGCACCTGGCCCGGCTGGGCTTCATAACGCTGGTGCACGTTGATGACGGTCTGGTTGTTGAACAGGTTGTAGACCGACAGGCGCGCGCTCAGGTCAATGCCTTCCACCGGCAATCGCCAGGTGACGTTGGCGCCCATGGTCCAGGTCCACGGCAGGCGACCGAAGGCACCGCGCGGGCTGTACTCGAACTGGCGCTGGTTGTACGCACCCGAGCAGTTGGCCACGCACAGCCAGCCGGTACCGCCGCCGCTGCCTTCACTGGAGGTGCTGCCGCCAGCCACGGTGTCATTGGGCCACATCACGCCGAAGGCGGTGATCGGGCCACCGGACAACACCTGCAGCGTGGTGCCGAACGACCACTGCTCGTTCAGCGCGTAGGCGGCGCGGAACTTGAACTGATGGCGGAAGTCGTTGAACAACGGGCCATAGCGCTGGTTGTTGGACGGATGATCCCAGTGCTGGACCATGCCGGTGTCGCCGTAGTTGGTATCCGAATTGACCGGACCTTCGAAGTTGCCATCGCTGCGCGACCACAGGTAGGACGCGTTGAACAGCCACTTCTCATCCCACGCGCGATCGATCTGGAATTCCAGCGCCTTGTAGGTGCGCTTGGGCTTGGAATAGCCCACCACCTCCAGACTGCCTCCCTTACGGTAGCCATCCTTGGCGGTGTCGATGGTGATCCAGCCCTCGGTGGTGCAGCCGATGCTGGAGTCGCCCCAGATCGTCAGGCTCTCGCCCGGGTTGGCGATCGGCCACAGGGTGGTGCCCGTCGGGCCGCACGGGGTGTGGTTGATGCGCATGTCATCCAGCGCGCGGTCCATCTTGCGGTAGGTCGCGTTGACGCCCCACGACCAGGCCTGGTTGATCATCGTCTGGAAACCGAGGATGTACTCGTCCTGGTAGACCGCCTTCAGGTCCTTGTCCACGCTCTGACGCAGGTCGGCCGCGCCGGTGTTCATGCGGGTATCGACCGGGCCGATCTGCTGGCCGATGACCGGGGCCATGTACGGCGCGCCGGTGACCGGGTTGGCCTGCTGCTGCCAGCCGTTGAGCACGTAGTAGGAGTACTCGTCGGTAAGGCCGCCGGCGAAGTTGACGTTGATGTTGTTGGTCACCGGCAGGTAATAGCGGCCGGCGTTGCCGAACAGCTTGGTGCTGCCGTCGCCCTTCATGTCCCACGAGAAGCCGAAGCGCGGCGCGATCAGGTCGTCCATCTTGATGAAGGCGTCGCCATCGGCGGTGCGGTTCTCGAAGCGGTCCCAGCGCACGCCGAGGTTCAACATCAGGTTCGGGGTGATGTTCCAGATGTCTTCCAGGTAGAACGCGTTGGCTTCCGTCTCGAAGGTGCCGCCGGACACGCGGTTGCGTGCGCGCAGCATCTCGGTCACGCCGGCCGGCACATAGGCGTTGGCGCCATCCCACACTTCATCGCCGGGCCGGGCGACGTAGGCGGTGTAGCTGAGCTGGGTCGGCCCTGGGTAACGCGTGGACTGTTCGGTGGTCATCAGCTCGCGGTCAACACCGAAGCGCAGCAGGTGCGTGCCCAGCTGCCATTCGAAGTCCAACCGCGCGACTTCACGCGTGTCGTCGCGTTCGGCAACGGCGGCGCCGGTGGGATGGCAGCCCGGGCGCAGGCCGTTGAGCTTGCCCAGACGTGATGCATAGCTGGCATCGGTGAATACCGGGCTGCACGCTTCATCCAGCGAGGAGTTGGTGAAGGCGCGCTGGTTGTTTTCGCCGACCATGGCACGCGCGGTGAAGTTCTCGCCGAAGTGACCGGTATAGGTCGCCGACCAGTTCTTGCCACCGGTCTCGGTGACCGAATCGCCGCCCCACGCTCCGATCTGATCGTCATCCCAATCGTAGTTGTACGCGCCGTTGGTGATCTCGCCTTCATCGGAGAACGCCAGCAGCGCCAGGCTGTGGTTGTCGTTGATGTTCCAATCCAGCTTGGCGCCCCAGAAGCCGTTGTCGCTTTTGTTCTTGAACCAGCTCAGCGCGTCGGAGGAGGTGTTGTGGCCGGTGTCGTCGCGATCTTCATACATCGCGAACAGGAACAGCTTGTCCTTGATGATCGGGCCGGAACCCCAGACGTTGGTCTTCAGGAACGAGCTGTTGTCGCGGCTGGCATAGGAATGCGGCGTGCCGTCGCGGTGGAAATGGTCACGTGGGCTGGAGCGCAGCGCGCTCGGCTCGGCAGTGACTTCCACACCGCCCTGGAACTCGTTGGTGCCCGAGCGTGTCACCGCGTTGATCACGCCGCCGGTGGAGCGCCCGAACTCGACCGAGTAGCCACCGGTCTTGACCTGGAATTCGTTGAAGAAGCCGAACGGCGCGCTGGAGAAGCCACGACGGGTGTACATGTCGGTGACGTTCAGGCCGTTGATGAAGACCGCGTTCTCGGCCACCGAGGAACCGGCGAAGGACAGGCCACCGAACGAGGAATTGCCGCCGACCACACCGGGTGCCAGCAATGCCACTGCCGATAGATCCTGCGCCACGGGCAGGCGCGACAGCTCCTGGCGGTTGACGTTGAACGAGGTTTCGGTGGAATACACATCCACGCGATTGACCACGCGGGCACCGATCACCTGCAGCGCATCGAGGTTGACCACGTCGCCGCTGCTGGCCAGGTTGACCGTGGTGGTGCCGCCGACCGCCACGCTCACCGCGAACGGCTCGCCCAGCTTCTGACCATCACGGCTGAGCTGCAGCTGGTAATCGCCGACCGGCAACTGGCCCAGGCGGTAGCTGCCATCGGCACTGGCGGTGACCGTACGGGTCAGGCCAGTGCCGTTGCTGACCACCGTCACCTGGTCACCGGCAGTCGCACGGCCGGCCACGGCACCGCTGACGTTCTGTGCCGAAGCGCCCATCGGCACCAGGCTGCCCAGACACACGCCGAGTGCGGCGTACAACGCCGCACGCTTCAATCGATTTACGTTCATTCCCTGCTCTCTCCTGCAGATGTGGAATCGTGGATACCGCCGTTTACCGTTTACCGCTTGGCCCCCAGTGGCACCACGTGCGACTGGAAGTCGTAGTTCCATTGATCGAAGTACAGATTGCCGCCGGACCACTCGGCCTCACCGCGCTGCGAATCCACCGTGTCCGAGCGGACATGCTGCTTGGCCGGCACCAGCGGCTGGCCGTAGTCGTCGTTGAAGGCGATGCGGTAGGCATCCAGCCCGCCCAGGTAGAAATCGCGCAGCGCCGGCCGTGGGCTGTCCAGCCGCCCGGTGGTGACATCCATCGGCACCCAGCCATAGGGGGCCAGATACACCGCGCCCCAGTCGTGCAGGTTGTTGTAGCCGACCGCATCGTCCGAATACACCATGCCGGACTGCCAGCGCGCGGGAATACCGTTCAGGCGCAACAGGGCGATCAGCAGCAGCGTCTGCTGCCCGCAGTCGGCATGACCGGCGTGCAGGGCGTAATCGCTGATGTTGGAGATCGTCGCGTACTCGCGCGCACCGGCCCACGCAATGGCGTCCACCGCGTCGAACAGCTTCTGCACGATCCGGTATGGATCGGTCTCCGTCCCGACCACCTTCGCCGAGAACGCGCGCAGCGCCGGGGTGAACACGATGTGCGGCGCCTGCTCGGCGAGGTACGGCTTCAACGCAGGATCCTGCGGCGTGGGCTGGACCCTGGCCGGATCGACCTCGATATGCCGCGCGTACACAGTCACTGCGTAGCGGATCTGGAACTCCGTCGGCGTGCCGGCCACTGCCTTGCGCTCCAGGTAGGCGGTGCGCTGCAGCGCGGCTTCGGGCGCCACCTGCGCGCCGGCCGGCGTACTCGCCATCCAGGTGATGTCTTCCTGCTGGCCCGCAATGGCGCGCGGGTACGGAATCCACGCGCGGATGGTTTGCCCGGCAGGCACGGCGGCGGGCTTGACCACCAGCGACTGGGTCACCTCGACGCGGCGCGGCACCAGGCTGGTCGCGCCGGTAGCGCGGGCGGCGGCGACGATCTCCTGGTGGTGCGGGTGCAGATGCTCGTAAGGGCCATCCTTCGGCACCGGGGCATCGGGTGCGCGCCGGGCGCGTGCCTCCGCGCTGATCCGGAACAGGTTGGACGGCGCGCGTTTGAAGTAGCGGCGCTGGCCATCGATATCGAGGTGCTCGATCAGGCCGGCGGCGTCCCAGCGCGCGAAGTCGTCTTCGCGAAGATCGGGAATCTGCTTGCGCAGCTGCGCCTTGGCAGCCGCCGCATCCAGGGTGAAGTCCAGGCGCATGCGTCGCATCCGTTCACGCTCGAAGGCATAGGCCTGACGATCGGCTGCCGACAGGCTCGGATCCTGCAACGCCGCCGCGATGTCGGCCTCGGCCTGCGCGAACGCACCGCGGTCGATCCCGGCGATCACCGTCGGCAGCGCGGCCGGCGCAGCGGCCAGCCCCCACGGCGTTGCCAGCAGACCAGCGCACAGGCACCAGACAGCAGGCAGAGGCAATCGCGGTTTGCGCATCACAGGATCCACGGCGACACTTCCCAAGGTGCGGGTGGGGTAATCGCTGTGTAACACGGGCCTGATAGCCGGTCAATAATTTATTCTTGCTTTCGCCGAAAAAAGGAATAAATATTCCTACTGCTTCCGAGGAGGGTGATCGAGTGAAGATCCTGGCTTCCCCCCACCGCCCCGTGCGGTCCCGCTGGTTGTCGCGCACTTTACTGGCGGCGGTCCTTGCGACGACGCTGGCGCCGGCATGGGCCGAGGCGCCGCGTGCTGCGCCCGCCGCCGACTTCGGCGGGGTCATCGCCCTGCGCGAGGCGTATCTCGCGCCCGGCTTCTGGGCCGATCGCCTGCCCGATCCGGACCGCGTGATCCTCGATCGCGCGGCTATCGCCGCGCAGAACGCCCGCATGCGTGCCGAAGACGGCTCGATCCACGATCTCCGCACGCTGCCAGCGCAGCTGCCCCGCGAACAGGTGCTGGGCAGCATCCAGTCGCTGTCCACGTGGCCGGAGCGCACGCTGTACGGCCAGGATGGCAAGACCATCAGCGACCGGCAGCGCAGCGACACCGTGGCCAATCTCGCGCTGGAGGCGATACCGGCGCAGCGCCCCCTGCAGTACGGTCTGGTCACCCATCGTGCCGCGCTGCGGGCGTTCCCGACCGCGCTGCGGGTGTTCAGCAGCCAAGGCGATACCGATATCGACCGCTTCCAGGAGTCGGCGCTGTTCCCCGGCGACGCCGTGGCGGTGCTGCATGAAAGCGCCGACGGGCGCTGGCTGTTCATCACCAGCGAGCGGTATTCGGCGTGGATCGAGAAGCGCTTCGTGGGTATCGGTGACGCGGGCACCGTGCTCGGCTACGGTCAGCACGGTCCTTACCGGGTGGTCACCGGCGCCACGGCGTTCACCGCCTACACCCCCGAGGAACCGCGCGTATC
The DNA here is from genome assembly GCF_057333975.1 of Stenotrophomonas sp. AGC87. Classification (NCBI taxonomy): domain Bacteria; kingdom Pseudomonadati; phylum Pseudomonadota; class Gammaproteobacteria; order Lysobacterales; family Lysobacteraceae; genus Stenotrophomonas; species Stenotrophomonas sp. AGC87. Next base: position 44,019 of record NZ_JBHFHW010000044.1, on the reverse strand, counting down.
GCGGCTTCAGCTGGACATGGGCGTGCGCCTGCCGGTGCTCGCCGGCTGGCCGCTGGAAAAGACCGTCAATGGCCAACAGGCCCACGCGGCGCATGTGGTGCAGCTGCCGGTGCGCGAACCCGACGGTCGCCTGGCACTGATCCCGGCGCTGCTGCCGCGTTCGCAGGACACCGCCGACGACTACCTGCCGCTGACCCCACGCACGCTGCTGACCCAGGCCTTCAAGTTCCTCGGCGAACGCTACGGCTGGGGCCACGATTACGACACCCGCGACTGCAGCGGCTTCGTCTCGGAGATCTACCGCAGTGTCGGCGTGCTGATGCCACGCAACACCAGCGCGCAGGCGATCAGCCCCGCGCTGGACCGCATCGCCTTCACCGCGAAAGACGGCAAGCCCACGCGCGAGGCCGCGGTAAAAGAACTGCAGGTCGGCGATCTGGTCTACATCCCCGGCCACGTGATGATGGCGATCGGCCATATCGACGGCCGTACCTGGCTGATCCATGACACCGCCGGCGGCGGCTGGATCGGTGCGGACGGCAAGCGCGTGCAGGCACATCTCAACGGCGTGTCGGTCACTCCGCTGGAGCCGATGATGGCCAGCGATACCGTGAGCTACATCGACCGCATCACCAACATCCAGCGCCTTCGGCCACAGAACCCCTGAATGAAGATCACCGACATCGAACTCGGCATGCTGCGCGTGCCGCTGAAGACCCCGTTCAAGACCGCGCTGCGCACCGTGGACACCGTTGAAGACGTGGTGGTGCTGATCCGTACCGACAGCGGCCACACCGGTTACGGTGAGGCGCCGGCGACGGCGGTGATCACCGGCGATACGCACGGCTCGATCATCGAGGCCATCGACAGCTTCATCAAACCGCGCCTGATCGGCGAGGACGTGGCCAACCTCAACCGGCTCTGCGGGCTGATCCAGACCTCGATGGAGCGCAACACCAGCGCCAAGGCGGCGGTGGAGATCGCGGTCTACGATCTGTGGGCGCAGCTGCACAACGCGCCGCTGTACCGCATGCTCGGCGGTGGCGACCCGGTGATCACCACCGACATCACCATCAGCGTGGATTACATCGACAAGATGGTGGCCGACTCGCTCTCGGCGATCGAACGCGGCTTCGAGTCGCTGAAGATCAAGGTCGGCAAGGACATCGGCCTGGACATCGAGCGCGTCAAGGCGATCCACGCCGCGGTGCAGGGTCGCGCCCTGCTGCGGCTGGATGCCAACCAGGGCTGGACCGCCAAGCAGGCCGTGCACGCGATGCGTGCGCTGGAAGAAGCCGGCGTGGTGCTGGAACTGCTGGAGCAGCCGGTCAAGGCCGCCGACATCAGTGGCCTGAAGTACGTCACCGACCGGGTCAACACGCCGGTGATGGCCGATGAAAGCGTGTTCAATCCCGGCCAGGTGTTCGACCTGATCCAGCAGCGCGCCGCCGACATCATCAACATCAAGCTGATGAAGACCGGCGGGTTGTCCAATGCGATCCGCATCGCCGACATCGCCGCGATCTACGGCGTGCCGTGCATGATTGGCTGCATGATCGAATCGAGCATCTCGGTGGCCGCTGCCGTGCACCTGGCCGTCGCCAAGAGCGACATCATCACCAAGGTGGATCTGGACGGGCCATCACTGGGCCAGTTCAACCCGGTCACCGGCGGGGTCAACTTCAACGAATCGGAGATCACCATCAGCAATGCGCCCGGGCTGGGCATCACAGAAGTACGTGGGCTGGAAATGATCACGCCGCGGCGGTGGTCCTGACACCGTGCCCATGCCGCCCCTGGTGAAAATCCGCTCCGAGCGTGACCACATGTCGGCGATCGAACGTCGCATCGCCGACTTCATCCTCGACAACGCCCACCTCCTGCGCGATTACTCGTCCCAGCAGTTGGCCAGTGCATTGGGGATCAGCCAGTCCAGCGTGGTCAAGTTCAGCCAGAAGCTCGGCTTCAAGGGCTACCCCGACCTCAAGTACTCCATCGGCGAGGCCGTCGCGCGCGCCGGCAATGACCCGCACAGCCGGCCACCCGCGCCGGAGGCGGCCGACGGCTTCACCCAGATCGCCGAGCGGCTGCGCGCAAGCAAGGCCGCCGCCGAAGAAGAAACCTGGCTGGCCAATCCACAGGCCGACATCGAAGCCATCGTGCAGCTGATCGACGGGGCGCCCAAGGTGTTCGTCTACGGCCTGGGCGATGACGGCCTGTACGCGCGCGAGTTCGCCATGCGGCTGTCGCTGCTCGGCATGCTCACCGTGCACCACGCCGATCCGATCCTGATGATGGCCAACCTCTCGGCCGCGCGGCCCGGGGATGCGATGCTGGTGTTCTCCGAGTTCGGCAAGCTGCCGCAGTTGTTCCAGCTGTCGCGCCAGTTCCAGGACATGGGCGGCAAGGTGGTCTCGATCACCCGCCACAGCGCCAACCCGCTGCGCGCGCATGCCGATGCCAGCCTGGTGCTGTGCGCCCACGACCCGGCGCCGCACGTGGCGCAACTGCTGTACCGTTCCTCATTGCAGTCCCTGCTGGATGTTGTCTTCGTCCTGCTGTGCCACGCCAACCCGGACCGCCACCGCCAGCTCGGGGTGAACCTGGAACGGATCGAACACCTGATCGACAGCTGATCCCTGGAGTCCGCCACGATGATGTCGCTGTTCCGTTCCGTCACCGCCGCCATGCTGCTGCTCGCCACCGCTCCCGTCTTGGCCACCCCTCTGGAGGGCAGCGCGCAGCTGGTCGTGGTCACCACCGAAGGCTGGGACGCCACCCAGGGCAGGCTGCAGGCTTTCGAACGCACCGACGCGGGCTGGCAGCCACATGGCGCCGCCTTCGATGTGGCCGTGGGCCGCAGCGGCAGCGCATGGGGTGAGGGACTGCATCCGGCCCAGGCCGGCACGCCGCAGAAACAGGAAGGCGACGGGCGCAGCCCGGCCGGAATCTTTGCGATCGGGCCGGCCTTCGGCTATGCGCCCGGCATCACCAGCGGCCTGCCCTACCAGCCGATGCGCGACACCAGCTACTGCATGGATGTGCCGGATTCGCCGTATTACAACCGCATCGTCGATGCCGAGGTGGTCGGGGCCGAGGCCGTGGAAGGCTCGACCGAGCCGATGCGGCTGGACCTGCACAACAAGGGCGACGTGCGCTACCGCGAGGGCTTCGTCATCGAGCACAACCCCAAGGCCACGCCCGGCCGTGGCAGCTGCATCTTTGCCCACCTGTGGCGCGCGCCCGGTGAGGCCACCGCCGGCTGCACCGCGATGGAGCCTGCGCACATGACCACGCTGCTGGCCTGGTTGAATGCCAGCGCGCGGCCGCGCTTCGTACTGCTGCCCCGCGCGGAGTACCAGCGCCTGCAGGCCGAGTGGCAGCTGCCCGTGCTGGCAGGGAGTGTGCATTGAGCACCGCGCCGCCGGATCCGCAGCTCGAACGCGCGGTCAGCCGTTGGCAGATCGTCGGCCTCTCGATCAACGATGTGATCGGCAGCGGCATCTACCTGCTGCCGGCCGCCACCGTTGCCCTGCTCGGCCCCTTCAGCCTGTGGGGCGTGGTCGCTGCCGGCATCGTGGTCGCGCTGCTGGTGCTCTGCTACGCGCAGGCGGCCAGCTACTTCGACGAGCCCGGCGGCAGCTATCTGTATGCGCGTGAGGCGTTCGGCCGGTTTGCCGGGTTCGAGATCGGCTGGATGATCTGGCTGACCCGGATCAGCTCGGCGGCCGCGCTCAGCAATGCACTGGCCGATGCGGTGGCACGCTTCTGGCCGTGGGCCGGGCATGACATCGGCCGCATCGCGATCATCGTCGTCTCGCTCGGTTTCCTCACCGCGGTGAACGTGGCCGGCGTGCGCTCGGCCGCACGCACCGGGGTCATCCTGGTGATCGGCAAGCTGTTGCCGCTGCTGCTGTTCGTGGCGATCGGCGTGTTCTACGTCGATACCGATCTGGCCTTCTCCGGCGTTCGCCCGGACCCGCACGATCTGCAGCGCATGGGCGAAGCCGCGCTGCTGCTGCTGTATGCCTACGCCGGCTTCGAGAACATCCCGGCCGCTGCGGGCGAGTACAAGAACCCGCGCCGCGATATTCCGTTCGCGTTGATCACCATGATCATCACCGTCACCGTGATCTACGGCGCGGTGCAGTTCATCGCGCAGGGCACGCTGGCCGGATTGGCCAGCTCGCCGACGCCGCTGGCCGATGCCGCCGCCAGCTTCGGTGGGCTCACGCTCGCCTTGATCCTGACCGTCGGCGCGACGATCTCCATCCTCGGTACCAACAGCAACACGATGATGATGGGCCCGCGCTTCCTGTTCGCCCTGGCGCGCGATGGCTACGGACCGAAGATCCTGGCGCAGGTGCACCCGCGCTTGCGCACACCGGCCGCGGCGATCATCGCGCAGGGTCTGATCGCGCTGGCGCTGGCCTTGTCCGGTTCGTTCGTGCAGCTGGCACTGTTGTCGATGACCACGCGCCTGTTCGCCTACATCGGCACGGCCGCCGCGGTGCTGGTGCTGGCGCGTCGTTTCCGTGATCGCCCGGGGGCACTGAAGCTGCCGGGTGGCCCGTTGATTCCGATCCTCGCGCTGGTGTTGTGCCTGGCCCTGTTCGCCAGTGCGAGCTGGCAGAACATCGCCGCGGCGGGCATCGCGTTCGCCGTGGGTGCGGTGATCTACAAATTTCCGCGCCGCGATCACCAGGGCTGAGCAGAGGCGCAGGTGAATGGCGCTTGATGTGTCATTCACCTCGCGGGTCCATGACGTTAACCCGGCTTTGGGTACGGTGAAACCTCACCCAACCGGAGCCAACACATGAGCACTGACTATCAGATCCCCGGCCGGGTGCCGGAAGACGGTGTCCCGCGCCAGGCCGTATCGGACTATTGGCGTGAGCGCTTTCCAAGCGAACCGTACTACGACAACAACCAGTTCTTCGATGATTACGAGCCCGCGTATCAACTGGGTCATCGCACCCGTGCCGACGACATGATCCGCGCATATGAAGAAGTGGAAGCCGAACTGCAGTCCCGTTGGGCGCAGGAACACGGCCAGAGCAAGCTGAGCTGGGAACAGGCCCGCAATGCCGTGCGCCGCGGCTGGGATGAGTTCACCGCGCTGCGCCAGGCACACCTGGACAAAGGCGTGCCGCGCGGCACCTGATCGCGCCTGTTTGCAGCGTACTGGCGCTGACGACAACGGCGGCCTTCGGGTCGCCGTTGTCATGTCTGCAGGACCTTTGGTCCACGCGGCGTTGATGGCCATGGTGTACAACAGGGGCTGGCCATCGCCTCCCCGACGGAGACTTCCATGACCCGCAAGCTGTTGCTCACCCTCGCCATCAGTCTTACCCCCGCCCTGTTCACCACCGCCTGCGTCGCTGCAGACACGGCCAGCCCGACTGCGCCCGTCCTCAAGAAGGCGCAGTGGCCGTTCGCGGCCACCGAGTTCGCCCGCTTCGACGAACCGTGGGCGATGAGCTTCCTGCCCGACGGCAGCCTGCTGGTCACCGAGAAGAAAGGCGCGCTGAAGCACTTCAACGTGCAGACCCGCAAGACCGCCACCATCACCGGTGTGCCCGAGGTTGCCTACGGCGGCCAGGGGGGCTTCGGCGATGTGCTGCCGCATCCTGACTTCGCGAAGAACCAACTGATCTATCTCAGCTACGCCGAGGAAGGCGACGGCGATACCCGTGGTGCTGCGGTGGCGCGTGCGCGCCTGGCACTGGCGGCCGATGGCAGCGGCACGCTGGAAGACCTCAAGGTGATCTGGCGCCAGACCCCGAAGGTCAGCGGCAAGGGACATTACGGCCACCGTCTCGCCTTTGGTCCGGACGGCAAACTGTGGATCACCTCCAGCGAGCGCCAGAAGTTCGATCCGGCCCAGGATATGAGCGGCAATCTCGGCAAGCTGATCCGCCTCAACGACGACGGCAGCGTGCCGGCCGACAATCCGTTTGCCTCGCAGGGTGGCGTGGCCGCGCAGGTGTGGTCGCTTGGCCATCGCAATGCGCTGGGCATCGCTTTCGATGCGCGCGGCAAGCTGTGGGTGCACGAAATGGGCCCGGCTGGCGGTGACGAGTTGAACCTGATCGAACGCGGTGCCAACTACGGCTACCCGGTCGTCTCCAACGGCAGCCATTACGACGGCCGCGACATCCCCGACCACGACACCCGTCCGGAGTTCGCTGCACCCAAGGTGACCTGGACCCCGGTGATCTCCCCGGCCGGTTTCATCATCTACAACGGTACGCAGTTCCCGGCGTGGAAGGGCAGCGGCTTCATCGGCGGCCTGTCGTCCAAGGCGCTTGTCCGCGTGGCCTTCGACGGCGACAACGCCCGCGAGGCCGAGCGCTTTGACATGGGTGAGCGCATCCGCGAGATCGAACAGGGTCCGGATGGCGCAATCTGGCTGCTGGAAGACGGCAGCAACGGCAAGCTGCTCAAGCTCACGCCGAAGGCCTGAGCCTTGGCAGGCTGGCCGGCGCATCGCCGGCAGCC
>NZ_JBHFHW010000044.1:36655-37428 GCF_057333975.1 Stenotrophomonas sp. AGC87 | reverse complement strand
CCCGGCATGACTCACGCGCGTTCCGGCGCTGCACCGGCTTACTGGATGGTCACCACCTTGACCTCGGTGCGGCTGCAGGCCTGATCCAGGCAGGTGCCGTTGAGCCAGACCTGGCCGTCGCCGATCATCACGCCCTGCTGGTTGACCATGACGTCGTCGAATTTCTGCGCCGCGATGGCCTTGCGCACGGCCGGGGTCAGGATGCGCTCGTAGTTGCGCTGGAACTCGCCGGGGCCGGTGATCTTGGCGCCGTTGGCGATGTTCAAGGGGAAGCGGACCTCCTCGACCACGGCGGCGCGATCGCCGCCATTGACGGCTTTCTGGAAGGCATTGAAGACTGCTTCGTACTGGGCAGAATCGCCGAGCACCTGGTCGATGCGCTGACGGACATCGCTGGTGCCAGCGCTGGTCGGCGCGGCGGGTGTGGCGGCGGCGTCCGCGGCAGGTGTCGTGGCACCGCCCGCAGCAGGCGCAACAGCATCCGGCGCAGGGCTGCCGGCAGTGACCGCATCCGGCGAGAGACCCGAGGACGGCACGGCGTCACCGGGCGTCGGCCGGCCTTCGGGAATGGCCGTGGCCGGGCCCTGGGCGGGATCGGCGGCGGCGGAATCGGCCGGCGGCGGCGCCGACGGACTGCAGGCGGCCAGCCACAACGGGCTGGCCAGGGCCAACAGCAACGGGGTACGGGTCAGGCGCATGCGGGGCTCCATCGGTTTCACGAGGGAGCCAGCGTAACTGCCGAAACGTCAGCCGCCGATGATGGCCCCCGGTGG
>NZ_JBHFHW010000044.1:34255-36584 GCF_057333975.1 Stenotrophomonas sp. AGC87 | reverse complement strand
GGTGCCGGCCAGCCGCCACCACCGGGTGACGCGAGGCCGGCTCAGGCAGCCAGCAGCTCGAAGATCACCGGCTCGCCGCTGACCGACGATGCGCACACCCACAGCTCGAACTGGCCCGGCTCGGCGCGGAACACGCCATCGCGACCGGTGAAGCCCAGCGCATGGCGGTCCAGCGTGAACTGCACCTCGGTGCTTTCACCCGGCTGCAGGGCGATCTTGTCGAAGCCCTTCAGCTCGCGCACCGGCCGCACACGGCTGGCCACACGATCGTGGATGTACAGCTGCACCACTTCCTCACCCGCCACCGCGCCGGTGTTGGTCAGCGTGGTGGTGATGGTCAGGGTGTCGTCCCAGCCCAGCTGCGCGCTGCTCAGCTGCGGCACGCCATAGGCGAACGTGGTGTAGCCGATGCCGTGGCCGAAGGCGTACGCCGGCTCGTTCGGAATCTCGCGCCAACGTGCCTTGAACTCGGACATGGTCGGCAGTTCCGGGCGACCGGTACGCGCATGGTTGTAGAAGTACGGCTGCTGGCCGGAGACCTGCGGGAAGCTGACCGGCAGGCGCCCGGACGGGTTGTAGTCACCGAACAGCACATCGGCCACGGCGTGCCCGGTCTGGGTGCCCAGGTACCAGGTGATCGCCACGGCATGCGCATTGCGCACGGCGCCCTGCAGGGCCAGCGCGCGGCCATTGCGCAGCAGCACTACAAGCGGCTTGCCGGTCATCGCCACTGCCTCGGCCAATGCCTGCTGCGCGGGCGGCAGCGTGATCTCCACGCGCGACTGCGCTTCACCGCTGTACCGCTGCGGTTCGCCCAGGGCGAGCACCACCACATCGGCACGCAGCGCGGCAGCGACCGCCTGTTCGATACCGTCCTGCACGGCCGCTTCCAGATCGCAGCCCGGCACGATCTCCAGCAGCGCCTCATCGCTGATCGCCGCGCGTACGCCGGCTTCCAGGGTGACGTAACGCGACTTGTCGCCGAACAGCGTCCAGCAGCCTTCGATGTTCTCGCGGTCCTGCACGAACGGCCCGATCAGTGCGATCTTCTGCCCAGCCTTCTTCAGCGGCAGCACCGAATCCGCATTCTTCAGCAGCACGATCGAGCGGCGCGCGGCATCGCGCGAGAGCTCGTCATGTGCGGCGATGTGCGAGGTGTCCGCTTCGCGTGCCAGATCCAGCGAGCGGTACGGGTCGTCGAACAAACCGATCGCATCCTTCAGGCGCAGGATGCGGCGCACCGATTCGTCCAGCGTGGCCATCGGCACTTCGCCGCTCTCGATCAGGCCCGGCAGGTGCTCGGCGTAGAAGCCGCTCTGCATGCTCAGGTCCAGGCCGGCAGTGAAGGCCTTGGCGGTGGCGTCGCGGTCATCGGCGGCGTAGCCGTGCGCGACCAGCTCCATGTCGGCGGTGTAATCGGAGATCACCACGCCCGGGAAGTTCCATTCCCCGCGCAGGATGTCGGTCAGCAGCTCGGCGTTGGCGCTGGCCGGCACGCCGTTGATGTCGTTGAAGGAGGACATCACGGTCAGGGCGCCGGCTTCGAAGGCGGCCTTGAACGGCGGCAGGTGGACGTCGCGCAGGGTCTGCGGCGAGATGTCGACCATGTTGTATTCCATGCCGGCCATCACCGCGCCGTAGGCGGCGAAATGCTTCGGCGTGGCCAGCAGCGCATCGTCGGCACGCAGGTCCGGGCCCTGGAAGCCGCGCACACGGGCGGCGGCGAATGCACAGCCCAGCACCACGTCTTCACCGGCGCCTTCGGCGCCACGGCCCCAGCGCTGGTCGCGGGCGATATCCACGGCCGGTGCGTAGGTCCAGTGCAGGCCGGCGGCGGTGGCTTCCACCGCGGTGGCACGTGCGGTGCGCTCAGCCAGATCCGGCTCGAAGCTGGCGGCCTCGCCCAGCGGAATCGGGAAGACGGTGCGCATGCCATGGATCACGTCGGCAGCCAGGATCACCGGGATCTTCAGGCGGCTTTCTTCCAGCGCGACCTGCTGGATGCGGCGGCCGGCTTCCACGCCGACGCCGTTGAACAGCGAGCCCACCTTGCCCTCGCGCACCTGCTGCAGCACCTGGTCGGCGTTGCTGACGTTGGCTTCCGGATTCACATCCGGCGCGAACGGGCGGACCATGTCGGCGAACACACCCAGCTGGCCGACTTTTTCAACGACGGTCATCTGGGCAATGAGGGTTTCGATACGATCGGCGGCCACCGGCTGTCCTTATGAAAACGTTTACAAGCCCGGGATTCTAGCGTTCCCGAAGCCGTTGTGAATGACTTTTGCGTTCATTTTTCTTCCCCGGAGGGAGACCCGCGCCCCCCCCC
>NZ_JBHFHW010000044.1:6729-34224 GCF_057333975.1 Stenotrophomonas sp. AGC87 | reverse complement strand
GGGGCCCACGGAGGCACAGGAGCTTACTCCGCAGCGGCCAGGCGCTGCTGCCCCGACATCAACATGGCGTCGCTGGATTCCTGGAAAACCCGCAGCCCGAAGGCCGGGAGGATCGCCAGCAGGTGATCGAACACGTCCGACTGCACGCCCTCGTACTCACCCCACGCCGTGCTGCGGGTGAAGCAATAGATCTCCAGTGGCAGGCCCTGGGTAGTGGGCTGCAGCTGCCGTACCAGCAGGGTCATCTCCGTATGGATGCCCGGATGGTGCTGCAGGTAGCGCTCCACGTAAGCCCGGAAAGTACCCAGGTTGGTGACCCGGCGCGCATTGACGGCCGCCACGCCCTTGGCCTGGAGGTCGGCGTTGTACCGCTGCAGCTCGGCCTGCTTGCCGCGCAGGTAATCGCCCAGCACCGCGAACTGCTCCAGCTCGGCCAGCATCGGCGCATCGACGAAGCCGACGCTGTGCTGGTCCAGATACAACGCGCGCTTGATCCGGCGCCCGCCCGCTTCCTGCATGCCGCGCCAGTTCTTGAACGACTCGGTCACCAGCTTCTTGGTCGGGATGGTGGTGATGGTCTTGTCGAAGTTCTGCACCGTAATGGTGTGCAGGGCGATATCGATCACATCGCCATCGGCGTTCTGGCTGGGCATTTCGATCCAGTCGCCCAGCCGCACCCGGCCATCGCCGCTGATCTGCACGCTGGCCACCAGCGACAGGATGGTGTCCTGGAAGATCAGCATCAGCACGGCGGTGGCCGCGCCCAGGCCGGTGACCAGCGGGCCGAGCTTCACCCCCAGCAGGAGGGACACGATCGACAGGCCGGCGATCACGAAGACGATGATCTTCACGACCTGCAGGTAGCCCTTGATCGGCTTGTTGCGCGCATCCGGGCGGCGCTCGTACAGATCATTGGCGGCATCCAGCGCATGCGAGACCGCCAGCGCCACGGTCAGCACTGCCCACGCTTGGCAAGCGCCGATCACGAATGCCACCAGCTCCGGCGGCAGGTCGGGCACGATCCGGATGCCGGCGGCGATGACCATGCTCGGCACCACGTTGGACAGCCGCGAGATTACCCGCAGGTTGTTGCCACCTTCATTGCCCGCGCTGTGGCCTGGCAGGCGATTGACCAGCTTGCGCAGACCGCGCAGCAGGATCTTCTTGGTGACGAAGTTGGCCAGCCAGGCCGCCAGGGCCAGCGCCGCCAGCACCAGCAGGGTGTAGGCCCAGGGCCAGGGTTCGAGGGTCTGCTGGACACTGTCCAGCCATCGGGTTGCCACTACCGCATCCAACATCGTGTATCGCTCTCCTATCAGGGGTATCAGGGCGTTGCCAGGTCCTGCGCGCTGCGCTCGATGATCACGCCGACCGCGCGCGCGCCGCGTACCGCGCCGGGCTTGCTGAGCTTCAGGCGCAGCCATTGCACGTTGAATTCACGCAGCACGATCTCGGCGATGCGCTCGGCCAGGGTTTCGACCAGGCCATAGTCCGAGTCACGCACGAACTGCTCGATGCGCTTGCTGACGGCTTTGTAATTGAGGGTATCGGCGATGTCGTCGCTGGCCGCCGGGCGGCGGTTGTCGAAGCCCATGTCCAGATCGAAACGCAGGGTCTGGCGGATCCGCCGTTCCCAGTCGTAGATCCCGATCAGGGCATCGATTTCGAGCCCTTCAATGAATACCTTGTCCATAGCCATGCCACGTGGAAGATGGCGACCATGGTAACGGGGCTGTCCGGAATGTGCCGGGAACCGGGGTGAGGGCGCGCGCCCTACACCGCCGGCAGCGTCGCCATATCCCAGCGCGGCGTCACCTGCACCTGGGGCGGAGTGTGCTGGCCAGCTTCCAGACGCAGCGCGCCAGCGAAGGCGATCATCGCGCCGTTGTCGGTGCATAGCGCCGGGCGCGGGAAGCAGGCGCGGCCACCGCGGCGGGCGGCCATCTGCTGCAGCTTGGCACGCAGGCGTTTGTTGGCCCCCACCCCGCCGGCCACCACGATCACATCGGTGCCCGCCGCATCCAGCGCGCGCTCGCACTTGATCGCCAGGGTGTCGACCACGGCATCTTCAAAGCCACGGGCAATGTCGGCGCGGGTCTGCTCGCTCTGGTCACTGTCGCGCCAGGCCAGCAGGACCTGGGTCTTCAACCCGGAGAAGCTGAAATCCAGCCCGGGGCGGTCGGTCATCGGGCGGGTGAACTTGAACCGGCCCGGCGTGCCGCGCTCGGCCAGGGCGGCCAGCTGCGGGCCACCGGGGTACGGCAGGCCCATCAGCTTGGCGGTCTTGTCGAAGGCCTCGCCGGCGGCGTCGTCCAGGGTCTCGCCCAGCAGGCGGTACTGGCCGATCCGGTCCACGGCGACCAGCTGGGTGTGCCCACCGGACACCAGCAGGGCCACGAACGGCGCCTGCGGCGGGTCGTCTTCCATCAGCGGGGCCAGCAGATGCCCTTCCATATGATGTACACCGACTGCCGGCACCTCCAGCGCCCAGGCCAGTGAACGGGCCACGCCGGCCCCGACCAGCAGCGCGCCGACCAGCCCGGGGCCGGCCGTATAGGCCACCCCGTCGATGTCGGCCACGGTCATGTCGGCCTCGGCCAGGGTCTGCCGGATCAGCGGCAGCAGCTTGCGCACGTGGTCGCGGCTGGCCAGCTCGGGCACCACCCCGCCGTATTCAGCGTGGAGGGCGATCTGGCTGTAGACGGCGTGGGCGCGCAGGGCGTCGATCCCGGACAGGGAGGTGTCATACACCGCCACGCCGGTCTCATCGCAGGAAGATTCGATACCAAGGACTCGCATAACGGGTATTATGGACCTCTTCAGGCCCCGGCAGACGTACGCTGGCCTGTCTGCGCATCACCCGTGGCCAAGAAGTTCGCCGGGGTGGGTTGCAACTTCTTTTCTCGCCGCTATAATGTGCGGCTCTCACCGGGCGTGACCCGGTTCTACTGTGTCCCGGAGATTCCATGCCCAGCGTTAAAGTCCGCGAGAACGAGCCCTTCGAGTTTGCGCTCCGTCGCTTCAAGCGCACCTGCGAAAAGGCCGGCGTGCTGGCCGAAACCCGCAAGCGCGAGTTCTATGAAAAGCCGACCCAGGAGCGTAAGCGTAAGGCTGCCGCTGCTGTGAAGCGTCAGCTGCGCCGTTCGTCGCGCGACGTCACCAAGCGTCAGCGCCTGTACTGATCGGACGCAACTTCGATACGGCAGGCCTTGGCCTGTCGTGACGGAGCCGAAGCCGGAACGCGCGAGCGTTACCGGCTTTTTGCGTTCCAGCGCTTCGGCGCCCCGCTTTCCTTTTCCACCGACACGAGGTGTTCCCATGAGCCTGAAGCAGCAGCTCACCGATGACATGAAGGCCGCCATGAAGGCCGGCGAGAAGCACCGCCTGGGCGTGATCCGCCTGATGCTGGCTGCGATCAAGCAGCGCGAAGTCGATGAGCGCATCGAGCTGGACGACGCCGCCGTGCTCGCCGTGCTGGAAAAGATGGTCAAGCAGCGCAAGGACTCGGTCACCCAGTTCGAAGCGGCCAACCGTGAAGACCTGGCCGTGATCGAGCGCGAGGAAATCGTGGTGATCGACCAGTACCTGCCGGCCAAGCTGGGCGAGGCCGAGATCGTGGCCGCCATCCAGGCCGCCATCGCCGAAACCGGCGCGACCACCCCGGCCGACATCGGCAAGCTGATGGGCGCGCTCAAGCCGCGTCTGGCCGGTCAGGCCGACATGGGCCTGGTGTCCAAGCTGGTCAAGCAGCAGCTGGCCGGCTGATCCCGCCGCAACGCCGCATAAGAAAAGGCCCGCATTTCGCGGGCCTTTTCAGTTTCAGCAGATCCGTTGTCAGGTGGCCTGGCGGCAGTTGCGCAGCGTCATCGAGCTTTCCTCGATCGAACTGATCTCGCCTTCCAGTTTCGCCCAGTCGCGCTCGCGCAGCATGGTGAAGTTGGCCGCCTGATCCGACGCGAATTCGCAGCGGATGGTGTAGTTGTTGTTGTTGTACGTGTCGTTCTGGCGGACGCGCAGCAGGCCGCGGGTCGGGGTGACCAGGTAGTTGATCGAGCCGATGTCACCGGGCTTGGTCGAATACGTGCTCGGATTGACCGTATAGATCTGGCCATCGATCTGATAGCGCCGCCCCACGTAGGTTGCGTACAGCGGCAGGAAGGTGGCCGAACGGTCGCCCTTGTCTTCCTTGTTCGTGTTGGTCCCCAGCATCAGATCCTTGAAGGCACCGGCACTGCGGTACAGCGCCATCGTGTCTTTCACTTCCTTGCCCATCCGCTTGGACAGATCCGGGGCCGCCACTGCCTCGATGGCCGGCATCGGGTACTGCGTGCGCCCGGCCGCGGCAACCGTGTCGCCCTGGCTGCCCGCCTTGAGTTTGTCCAGCATCCCGCACATCGACTGCTTGGCCGCCGCCGGCTCGATCGACTGACCACGGGCCAGCTTGGTCGCCAGCGTGACGCGACCGGTGCGATCGGCGGTGCCCACCAGGACCAACGGGACGCGCAGCCCTGTGCGCTGGATCAGGTACTGGTCGCCGGTATCGCCCTCCACCAGCTGCCCCGCGACTTCGAACTTGTCATCGCCGCCGATCTTGCGCAGCTGGTCCAGTGCGCTCTGCACCTTCAGGCCCGGCACCGTGACATCGGCCATGTACAGCGCACCGTTGCGCGCATCCCCTACCGTCTTGAAAGCCTTGTCGCAGGCCCCGGAAGCCGCCGCCGGGCCCGCAGCGGCCAACAGCACCATCGTCGTGTAGACCATTCCTTTCATGAAGCGTCCTTTCTGCTGTGAAGGTGGAAAACCGGGCAGAAGGATAGCGCGATATCCGTCAAGATCTTGACCTGATCGACCCGCTTCACCCGGCACAACCCAGCCATTTGCTAGAACAGAGGCCTCGCTTCCGACCCGACGCCGTCAATGCACTCGCCGAGCCATTCCCTCTCCAGGATCCGCAAGCACATGGCGCGGCTGGAGCAGAGCTTCCCCGCCGTGCTGCTGCGCCGCTTCATCGATGCGGACGTAATGACCCAGGCCGCCGCGCTGGCCTTCTACGCCCTGCTCTCGATGGCGCCACTGCTCGTGCTGCTGCTATGGCTGACCGCCTCGCTGTACCCCCCGGCGCAGCAGGCGCTGCTGGGCCAGATCAATGACGTGGCCGGCACCAGCGCCGCCTCGGTGGCGGAGACGGTGCTCAGCAATGCCAACAACCAGCCCGATATCGGCACGCTGGCCGGCGTGTGGAGCACCCTGCTGCTGTTCATTGGTGCCACGGCGGTGTTCGCCCAGCTGCAGAACGCCTTGAACCTGATCTTCAACACCAGCGGCGAGCGCCTGGATGGCATCGTGGCCTGGTTGCGCAAGCGGGTGTTTTCGTTCGGCGTGGTGCTGGCGCTGGGCTTCCTGCTGATCCTCTCGATGACCGCCACCACGATGCTGCAGGTCGTGTTCGCGCACCTGCCCTCGGTGCTGCCGGCGATCGGCTATCTGACCAGCCTGGCGCTGTACACCGTGGGCTTTGCCTTCCTCTACCACTACCTGCCCGACCGCCGCGTGGCGTGGCGCCAGGCCTTCATCGGCGGTGCGATCACCTCCGCCCTGTTCGCCCTGGGCCGCTATGGCATCGGCCTGTACATCGCCACCGTCGCACCGGGCAGCGCGTATGGCTCGATGGGCGCCCTGGTGATCTCGCTGGTGTGGATCTACTACGCCACGGTGGTGTTCTTCGTCGGTGCACTGATGACCTCGGTGATTGATGAGCGCCTGCGCGCCCATGCCGTCCTCGCCGAGGCTGGGGTGGAGCCACCGAAACCGGGCGAACCGGCCGGCAGCTAGTAGACTAGCGGTACCCCCGCTTCCGTGCGTGGCCGTGACCGGCCATGCCCCCGCCTGCTGCCCATGGCCCGTATCCCCGACGCATTCATCGACGACCTGCTGGCCCGCTCCGACATTGTCGAGGTGGTGGGCAGCCGCGTGCCGTTGAAGCGCCAGGGCAAGGAATACGCAGCGCGCTGCCCGTTCCATGACGAGCGCTCGGCCTCGTTCACGGTCTCACCGACCAAGCAGTTCTATCATTGCTTCGGCTGCGGCGCGCATGGCACGGCGATCAGCTTCCTGATGAATTACGACCGCCTCGAATTTCTCGACGCGGTCGATGAGCTGGCCAAGCGCGTGGGCATGGAAGTACCGCGCGATACCCAGCCGCGCACGGCGCAGCAGCAGGACGACAGCCGCGATCTGTACTCGGCGCTGGACGCGGCCACGCGCTTCTTCCAGACCGCGCTGAAAGGCAGCGACAAGGCACGCGCGTACCTGGACCAGCGCGGTGTCGATGAAGAGAACCGCGAGCGCTTCGCCATCGGTTACGCACCGGACGGCTACAGCGCGCTGAAGGATGCCCTGGGCAAGGACGAGCGGCGGATGAAGCTGCTCGACCGTGCCGGCCTGTTCTCCAAGAACGACCGCGGCCACGTCTACGACAAGTTCCGCGACCGGGTCATGTTCCCGATCTTCGACCGCCGCGGCCGCGTGATCGCCTACGGCGGCCGCGTGATGGAGAAAGACGACGGCCCCAAGTACCTCAACTCGCCCGAGACCGCGCTGTTCCACAAGGGCCGCGAGCTGTACGGCCTGTGGCAGGTGCGCCAGGCCAACCAGAAGATCGAGCGGCTGATCGTGGTCGAGGGCTACATGGACGTGGTCTCGCTGTTCCAGTTCGGCGTCACCCAGGCGGTGGCCACGCTGGGCACGGCGACCACGCCGGACCACGCCGAGCTGCTGTTCCGCAATGCGCCGGACGTGTTCTTCTGCTTCGATGGCGATGCCGCCGGCCGCCGCGCCGGCTGGCGTGCGCTGGAGTCTGTGCTGCCGCGCATGAAGGACGGCCGCCAGGCCTTCTTCCTGTTCCTGCCCGATGGCGAAGACCCGGACACCATCGTGCGCAAAGAAGGCCGCGAGGGCTTCGATGCCCGCCTGCAGCAGGCCACGCCGCTGTCGCAGTTCTTCTTCGACGAGCTCACCCGTGAGGTCAACATGGGCACGCTCGACGGCAAGGCACGCCTGGCCGAACGGGCCAAGCCGATGCTGGCGCAGATTCCCGATGGTGCCTTCGGCGACCTGATGAAGCAGCAGCTGACCACGCTGACCGGCTTGGGCGCCAAGCCCAGTGCGTCCGCGCAGCCCTCACGCCAACCGCAGCGCGCGGTGGCACCGGCACAGCGCCGCAGCCTGGTGCGCGCAGCCATCGCGATCCTGCTGCAGCAGCCCTCGCTGGCGATGACCCTGGAAGGCCATCACTTCACCGGCCTGCGCCTGCCCGGCATCGAACTGCTGACCGAACTGCTGACCCTGGTCGAGCAGCGCCCGGACATCAGCACCGGCGCGCTGCTGGAGCACTTCGAAGGCCGCGAGGAACAGGAGTCGCTGCACAAGCTGGCCGCGCAGACCCTGCCCGGCGACGAAGCGATGTGGACCCAGGAGCTGCATGACGCGGTGGCCCAGCTGGAGAAACAGCTGCTGATGCAACGTCTGGATGAGCTTCAGGCAAAGCAGAGCCAGCAGGGTCTGGACGATACTGACAAGTACGAGCTGCGCGAACTACTCAAGGCGCGCAGCACCCTCCGCTTCTGACCAACGGAGCCGCCGTGGCCTCCCACCTCGCCAGTCCCGCTGCATCGATCCTCCGCTGGCTCCGCGCTGGCGTCATCGCCGCACTGCTGGCGCTATGCATGCCCGCCTGGGCCGCGGCGCTGCCCTTCGCGCAGCCACGGCCGCAGCTGTACACCGCCGGACAACCCAGCGCCGCTCAGCTGCAGCAGGCCGCTGCGGCCCGGGTCACGACGCTGATCGACCTGCGCCAGCCCGACGAAGCGCGCGGCTTCGATGAAACCGCCGCGGCCGAACGCCTGGGGCTTCGCTATGTGCGCATCCCGGTCGCGGGTGCCGCCGGCCTGACCGACGCCAATGCGCAGGCGCTGCGTACCGCGCTGGCGCAGAGCCAAGGCCCGGTGCTGCTGCACTGCGCCTCCGGCAATCGCGCCGGTGCGCTGCTGGCACTGCTGCAGGCGCATGACGGTGCCTCGGTGGATCAGGCCCTGCAGTTCGGCCGCGAGGCCGGCATGACCTCGCTGGAAGCACCGACCCGCTCCCTGCTGGAGCAGGACGCCGCGCGTTGACCCTGCTCTTCTTCTCCCGCTTACTTCCCTGCTCTACAGGAGCCTGCCCGCCATGACCCGCTGGTGGTCGCGCCTGCGACCGGACAACTTCACCCTCGCCCTGCTCTGCACCGTGCTGCTGGCGTCCTTCCTGCCGATGCACGGCGCCGCCGCGATGGTGCTCGACGACGTCACCGACGTCGCCATTGCCGCGCTGTTCTTCCTGCACGGCGCGCGCCTGCCACGGGAGTCGATCGTCGCCGGCCTGCTGCACTGGCGCCTGCACCTGACCATCCTGGCCTGCACGTTCGTGATGTTCCCGCTGCTGGGCCTGATGTTCAAACCGCTGGATGGCTGGCTGCTCACGCCCGAGCTGTACATCGGCGTGCTGTTCCTGTGTGCGCTGCCGTCCACCGTGCAGTCCTCGATCGCGTTCACCTCGATCGCCCGTGGCAATGTCCCGGCGGCGGTGTGCAGCGCCTCGCTGTCGAGCATCCTCGGCGTCTTCCTGACCCCGCTGCTGCTGGCCCTGCTGGCCGGCACCGAAGGCGGCATGCACAACCCCGGCCAGGCCATCGTCAGCATCATGCTGCAGCTGCTGGTGCCGTTCGTGGCCGGCCATCTGCTGCGCCCGTGGATTGCCCGCTGGGTCGAGAAGCAGCGCGCGCTGCTGCGCTATACCGACCAGGGCACGATCCTGCTGGTGGTCTACTCCGCCTTCGGCGAAGCGGTCAGCGAAGGGCTGTGGAGCAAGACGCCGCTGTTGTCGCTGCTCAGTGTGGCGGTGGTGGCGGCGGTCCTGCTCGGCATCGCGATGCCGCTGATCCGCTTCATCGCGCGCCGGCTGGGCTTCAACCGCGAGGATGAAATCACCATCCTGTTCTGCGGCTCGAAGAAGAGCCTGGCCACCGGCGTGCCGATCGCCAAGGTGCTGTTCGCCGGCGGCAGCCTCGGTGCGATCGTGCTGCCGATCATGATCTACCACCAGATCCAGCTGATCGTCTGCGCGATGATCGCCCAGCGGTATGCGCGTGATCCGGTGGAGCCGGTGACGGGTGAGAGAGGTAGTTGAGCGCGCTCGACTACCTAGGTTTGTCGCACACCCGTCCCAGCCTGCTCACGATCAATCGGTGATTGCCGCGGCGATCTTCTGCAACGTAGATGCTCGCCTTACGCGACATCGCGGAACATCCCCATCCGCAAGCGGCTACTCCACCCACCGCGCCACGCTGAAGCGCGGTAGCCAGATCTGCAGATCGTATGACCGGTCTGAGCCCGTTTTCTGCAGCGGCGAAGGCCCGGTATATGCCGGCAGTGATCGCGCGCCGCATTGCCGATGCTGCGTGCAGCCCCACGCCTGCCCGCTGCGCGCATCAACCCGCACCGCATAGGGCTGGAGATCGAGCAGCAAGGCTGTCACCGGCGGCCACGGCAGCCCCTCCGGCTGAGTCCGCATGGCATGCACATTCCCGGTCAGCACCAGCAGCCGCCCATCGGAGGGCAACGTTGCGTGGTGCGCGCGCAGTGCATCGGCCATCGCCGCATCACGCGCGCCGGTACCGACCTGTGCCGCCGGCAGTACCTGGTCGAACCCAACGACCTGCACATCGTGGCCCTGCACGCGCAGGACCCGCACCGCCTCGATCAGCGACAGCGTGTCTTCATTGCGACGGCCGTCGTGCGGCTTACCAGCGGTGCGCCAGTAGGAGGTGGTGCGCACCGCCTGGCGTGCCGCGGCGTCACCGTTGGAGGCCAGATAGGTGGCCAGCCGGGCGTTCTCGGTGGCCGGCAGTTCCAGCCCAAGGTGCACCGGGGTGCCCTGCGCGACATAGGCTTGGACCAGTTCCTGCACGAGCTGCGGCATCTCCCGCGTACCGTGCAGTTCGCCCAGCACCACGAGCTGGCTTGCGCCCGCATGCCGCATGATCTGCGCGGCCGCGTCCTGCGCTGACGCTACCGGTGCCGCATTCGCCGCACCCAACGCCATCCCGATCACCCACCCTGCCATCCAACGCCATCGCTTCATACCGTCACTCCCTGTTCGGTACAGCAGCAATGGCGGCGGCGAATCACCGATTCAAGGCGGTCACTGCAACCAGGGCAGCATCCAGTGGTCCACCATCAGGAAGGCGAACAGGGCCATCAGGTAGACGATGGAGTAGCCGAACATCTTCATCGAGAACAATTCGTCCGGCGGATTCAGCATGCGCCAGGCGTACCAGAGGAAGACCGCGTTGAGCACGATCGCGCCGCCGAGGTAGAACATGCCGCTCATGCCGAACACGACCGGCAGGATGCTGACGATGGCCAGGGCGATCGAATAGACCATGATCGACTTGCGGGTGTACGCCACGCCGTGGGTTACCGGCAGCATCGGGATTTCCGCCTTGGCGTAATCCTCGCGGCGGAAGATCGCCAACGCCCAGAAGTGCGGCGGGGTCCAGATGAAGATGATCAGCACCAGCAGCGACGCGTAGGCCCAGTCCCACGGGCCCTGCATGCCGGTGATCGCGGCCCAGCCGAGCATCGGCGGGGTGGCGCCGGCGAGGCCGCCGATGACGATGTTCTGCGAGGTCGCGCGCTTGAGGTATACGGTGTAGATCACCGCGTAACCGATCAGCGAGGCGAAGGTGAGCACGGCGGTGATCACGTTGACCCAGACCACCAGGATCGTCATCGACAGCACGATCAGCAGGCCGGCGAAGACCAGCACCTGCCACGGCTTGACCTTGCCCACCACCAGCGGGCGCCACGAGGTGCGCGCCATCTGTGCATCGATGCGCGCGTCCAGCAGCTGGTTGATCGCCGCGGCGGCCGAGGCGGCCAGCCAGATGCCGAGGAAGCCGAGGGCCCCGTCCAGCGCCTGCTGCGCGGTCGGCACGCCGGGGATGGCCAGGAACATGCCCACCAGCGCGGTGAACACGATCAGGGCGACGACCTTGGGCTTGGTCAGATCCCAGTACTGACGGTAACTGGCCATGCCGTCAGCCCGCCTGCACGGCAGGGGAGGCCGCGCTGGCCTTGCCACCCTCGGCATCCGGCGCGCGCAGGCGCGCCAGCAGTGTCACCAGCACGAACAGCAGCGCCACCGCGCCCCCGCTGTGCGCGACGGCCACTTCCAGCGGCACCGCCAGCTTCACGTTGAGGATGCCCAGGGTGATCTGCAGCACCACCAGCAGACCCAGGGCACTCGCCCAGCCGCGCATG
Organism: Stenotrophomonas sp. AGC87; assembly: GCF_057333975.1. Classification (NCBI taxonomy): domain Bacteria; kingdom Pseudomonadati; phylum Pseudomonadota; class Gammaproteobacteria; order Lysobacterales; family Lysobacteraceae; genus Stenotrophomonas; species Stenotrophomonas sp. AGC87. The sequence goes on along the minus strand of NZ_JBHFHW010000044.1, from coordinate 22,867 downwards.
CTCGGGAGGCGGAACAGGCGCACCGACAACCACAGCAGGTACACGGCGACCACGATCGCCATCAAGCGGTGCGCCATCTGGATCGCGATGCGCGAGGCGCCATCCAGCACGCCCCCTTCGTAATCCACGCCGATGCCGCGCCACAGGGTGAAGCCCTCCTTGAAGTCATGCGGCGGCCACCATTGGCTGACGCAGCGCGGGAAGTTGTCCAGCGAGGCGCTGCCGCCACCGCAGGCGAGTGCGGCGTAGTTGGCGCTGACCCAGCCGCCGAGGGCGATCTGCGCGACCAGCACGGCCACGCCGGCGCGGATCAGCCACTTCAGCTTGGGCGCTTCGGCCAGGGTGATCGGCATGTGCGTGGCGCGCCACGCCATCCACACCAGCAGGCCGAACATGAGCATGCCGCCGAGCAGATGGCCCATGACCACGATCGGCTTGAGCAGCCAAGTGACCGTCCACATGCCGAGCAGCGCCTGGAAGATCACCACCGCCAGCGTCAGCAACGCGGCGCGGGCCAGGTCGATGTTGGTCCAGCGCAGCGCGGCGATCAGCAGGATCGCCTCGCCGATGATCGCCAGGATGCTCGCCGGCACGTGCATGCCCATCATGTACAGCGGTATGCCGGTCGCCACCAGCACACAGGCGGTGATCACCGCCGTGCTGCCCCAGCGACGGCGGCGCGTGGCCAGCAGCGCCAGGGTGAGGATCTCGATGCCGAGTGCACCGGCCAGGAAACGGTGCACCTGCTCGCGCCACGCCTTGTGCGTTTCCAGCGGGCGGATCTTGGCGGCCTCGTGGCCGATCACTTCCTCGGCGTGCTGCGGCCAGGTGACACGGCCATAGCAGGTCGGCCAGTCCGGGCAGCTCAGGCCCGCATCGGACAGACGCACGAACGAACCGAACATGATCGTGCTGGCGGTCATGATCAGCGCAAACCACGCCAGACGGTGGAAATTGCGGTGCAGCACCGGGCGTGCGGAGAGGCTCATCTAAACGGAACTCACTTCAGTTTCAGCAGCGTGGCCAGGTCTTTGCGCAGACCGGCCATATCGAATCCCGGCGCGTACCGCATGATCACGAATCCGTTGGGATCGATCACATACACAGGCGTGCCGGCGGCGTCATCCACGGCGGGCAAAGCGGCACGCAGGTCCGGTTGGGCGCGCAGCGCGCGCAGTGCGGGCATGCCCTGGACCTCGGCCGGCGGCGTGCCCAGCCACAGGATCTCGACATTATCGGCGTTATGGCCGAACAGCTGCCACACCTTGCCCAATCCCTGCGACAAAGTGACGCACTCGCTGGTACAGCTGGCAGACGGGGCCACCAGGATCCGCCAGGTGCGATCGTTGGGGTTCCAGGGGTACGGCTGACCATCGGCCAGGGTGGGCGGCAGTGCGCGCAGATCGGCCGGCGGCTGCAGCAGCTGCCCGGTATTGCGGTGCGAGGTCGGCTGCCAGCCGGAGAAGCGCAGCACGCCCGCCAGCGCCATGGCGCCGAAGAACACGCCGAACAACGCGATCAGGGTCCAGCGGCCGCGTGAACGGGACGGCAGCCGGGCCGGGGAAGTGGCATTCATGGGCGGCATTTTCTCATGTTGAGCCGGTCAGCGCCGGGGAGTGCCACGCCGGCGGCGATGGCGACGGAATTCCAGGACCAGCGCGACCACCAGCACGGTCAACGCCAGTCCGAACCATTGCACGGCGTAGCCCAGATGGCGACTGGGCGGCAGGGTATTGGGCAGCAGCTCCAGATCGCGCGCGTAGCCACCGGGCAGCGCCGGATCCAACCGCAGCACGCGCGCGCCAAGGCTGCCCGGCGGCAGCGACAGCGCACGGGCCATGTCGTCAGGTGGCATCCGGCTGGCCAGCCATACGCCCGGCTGTGGCGCGGACGACAGCGCCGGCCCCAGGGCCAGCCCGGTGGCCGGTGACGGCGCCAGCAGGCCGCTGATGGCCGTATGGCCGGCAAGCGGTGTGATCGGTGGGATGACACGATCCGGCGGCATCGGCAGCCAGCCCAGATCGATCAGCACGCGTGCGCCGTCGTCACTCTGGAACGGCTGATACACCTTGAGGCCGGCGCGGCCTTCGCGGGTCTGGTTGTCGAGCAGGACCGTGCCGGGCAGGAAGCGACCGTGATCCTCCACCCAGCGCAGCAACGGCGGGGCGGCCTGCGCCTGGCCCAGCGTGAGCGACTGCGCGCGGGCGGGTACCTGCTGGGCCAGCAACGCCTCTTTGGCGTGCATGCGCTGCAGTTGCCAGCGGCCCAACTGGCAGAACACGAGGATGACCAGCACCGCGGCGATCCAGCCGATCAGGCGTGTGTGCTTGCGCATCATGACAACGCCGGCAAAACGCGGTGATATAGGCGCACCCGCCACGCCATCGAGCCGCGCATGAATGATTCGTTGAAGACCCTGCTGGTAATCGCGTTTCTGATCGTCATCGTCTGGAATCTGGGCGCCGGGCTGTATTACCTGCTGGTCGATCGCGGCCAGACCAAGCGCACCGTCAATGCCCTCACCCGCCGCATCACGGTGTCGGTGGCGCTGATCGTGCTGGTGGTCATCGGCATCTACAGCGGTTGGATCAAGCCCCACGGCATCGGCGGCTGAGGCCGCACCGGCGTCGATGCGGCAGGAGGTCGCACCGACGCTACAGCACGTAGACGAACAGGAACAGCATCAGCCACACCACGTCGACGAAGTGCCAGTACCACGCGGCGGCTTCGAAGCCGAAGTGGTTGTCGCGGGTGAAATGCCCCTTCGACGAGCGCAGCCACATCACCGCCAACATGACCGTGCCGAGCAGCACGTGCACGCCGTGGAAACCGGTGAGCATGAAGAAGGTCGAGCCGTAGATGCCCGAACCCAGGGTGAGGTTGAGTTCCTTGTAGGCGTGGATGTACTCCTCCGCCTGCAGGGTGAGGAAGCCCACGCCGAGCAGCACGGTGATGCCCAGCCAGACCAGCAGTTGACGGCGGTGACCGGCCTTGAGCGCGTGATGCGCGATGGTCAGGGTGACGCCGGAGGTGAGCAGGATCAGCGTATTGATCAGCGGCAGACCCCAGGCCGGAATGGTCTGGAAATGGCCGCCGATCGCACCCGGGCCATTGGTCGGCCACGCCGCCGAATACCCGTCCCACAGCAACTCGTTGGTCATCACGCCATCGCCCGCGCCGCCCAGCCACGGCAGGCCCAGGTTGCGGGTGTAGAACAGCGCCCCGAAGAACGCGCCGAAGAACATCACCTCGGAGAAGATGAACCACACCATCCCCATCCGGAACGAGCCGTCCACCTGGCGGTTGTAGCTGCCGGCCTGCGATTCGCGCACCACATCGCTGAACCACCAGAACAGGGTCAGCACCAGCATCGCGATGCCGGCGTAGAAGGTCCACTTGCCCCAGCCGGAATCGTTGAGCCAGCTGGCCACGCCGACCATGGTCACCATCATCGCAATGGAACCGATGAACGGCCATTTGCTGTGCGTGGGCACGAAGTACACGTTCGCATCGGGGCTTTGCTGGGCCATGGTCTTGGGTCCGGTCCGGATCAGGGAGCTGCACGCGCGCCGGTCGGCAGGCTGGCCGGGGCCAGCTGCGCGGACAAGGCGTCGTTCTTGTAGAAGGTGTAGGACAGGGTGATCGTGGTGATGTTGGCCGGCAGGTCGGGATCGACGATGAAGCGCACCGGCATGTCGCGCTTCTCACCGGCCTGCAGGGTCTGCGCGGTGAAGCAGAAGCACTCGGTCTTGCTGAAGTAGCCCGACGCCTTGGCCGGTGCGACCGACGGAACGGCACTGCCGACCAGTGCGCGATCGCTGTCATTGCGCGCGTAATACAGCGCCTCGTTGAGCTCGCCGGGCACCACGTCCATCGTCAGCTGTTCGGGATGGAACGCCCACGGCAACTTGGAATTCACTCCGCCATCGAACTCCACCCGCACCGTGCGCTTGCCGGTGGCGGCTGCCGTGCCTGCCGCCGCCCCGGGGCCACGCTCCAGGCGTACGCCGAACACCTTCTCGCAGGCGATGCGGTACAGCGGTACCAGCGAGAAGGTCAGCACGAACACCGCCAGCGCCACCCCGATCAGGCGGGGCAGGCCCGCATGACGCGCGGGTGCCGGACGCGGCTCGCTCATCGCCCGATCACCCCGCTGAGGATGAAGCCGCCATAGACCATCAGCGCGACGATCCCGACCGCCCACGCGGTGCGATGCGCGCGGCGACGTTGCAGGGCCTGCTCATCCGGCGTGCGGGTGGTACTGGTCATGAGCGGCCTCAATGGGTGATGTCGTCATGGGCCAGATCACCCGGACGGATGGTCGGCGGCGTGGTGAAGGTATGCGCCGGTGCGGGCGAGGGAATCGTCCACTCCAGGCCACGTGCGCCTTCCCAGCAGCGGTCGGCGGCCTTCGCGCCGTGGCGCAGCGAGTGCCACAGGATCGCGGCCATCATGAAGGGCGTGACGAACATGCCGAACGCGCCGATCGAGCTGATCAGGTTCCAGTCCGCGAAGGCCACGCTGTAATCGGGAATACGCCGCGGCATGCCGGCCAGGCCGAGGAAGTGCTGCGGGAAGAACAGCAGGTTCACGAACACGATCGACCACCAGAAATGCACCTTGGCCCAGGTTTCGCTGTACATGCGCCCGGTCCATTTCGGCCACCAATAATACACCGCGGCGATCAACCCGAACACCGCACCGGTGACCAGTACGTAGTGGAAATGCGCGACCACGAAGTAGGTGTCGTGGTATTGGAAATCGGCCACCACGATCGCCAGCATCAGGCCGGAGAAGCCGCCGATGGTGAACAGGATCACGAAGGCCACTGCCCACAGCATCGGCGCTTCGAAAGTGAGCGAGCCGCGCCACATGGTGCTGACCCAGTTGAACACCTTCACCCCGGTCGGGATGGAGATGAGCATCGTGGCGAACATGAAGTAGATCTCGCCGCCCAGCGGCATGCCCACGGTGAACATGTGGTGGGCCCAGACGATGAAGGACAGGAACGCGATCGCGGCGATCGCGTAGACCATGGCCTGGTAGCCGAACAGCGGCTTGCGGCTGAAGGTGGGGATGATCTCGCTGACCACGCCGAACGCCGGCAGGATCATGATGTAGACCTCCGGGTGCCCGAAGAACCAGAAGATGTGCTGGTACATCACCGGGTCACCGCCACCGGCGGCGTTGAAGAAGCTGGTGCCGAAGAACTTGTCGGTAAGCAGCATCGTCACCGCACCGGCCAGCACCGGCATCACCGCGATCAGCAGGAAGGCGGTGATCAACCAGGCCCAGCAGAAGATCGGCATCTTCAGCAGATCGATGCCGGGCGCGCGCATGTTGAGCACGGTGGCGATGATGTTGATCGCGCCCATGATCGAGCTGATGCCGGCCACGTGGATGGCGAACACGCTGAAGGCCACGTTGTAGCCCCCCTGCAGCGACAGCGGCGGGTACAGCGTCCAGCCGCCGGCCGGTGCACCGCCGGGCAGGAACAGGGTCAGCAGCAGCAGGCTGAAGGCCACCGGCAGCAGCCAGAACGACCAGTTGTTCATGCGCGGCAACGCCATGTCCGGCGCGCCGATCTGCAGCGGGATCATCCAGTTGGCCAGGCCGACGAAGGCCGGCATCACGCCACCGAAGATCATCACCAGCGCATGCACGGTGGTCATCTGGTTGAAGAACTCGGGCTTGACGAACTGCAGGCCCGGTTGCGCCAGCTCAGCGCGGATGATCACGCTCATCGCCGCACCGATGATGAACATGATGAAGCTGAAAAGCAGATAGAGCGTGCCGATGTCCTTGTGGTTGGTCGAGAAGAACCAACGCTCGAAGAACCCCTGCTGATGCCCGTGATGCCCGTCGTGGTCAACTGCGGAATGCGCCATCGCAACTACACCTCACTGTATCCGGTGGTACCCGCATCCGCCGGCTGGCGGGCGCGGCTCGATTTCAGGCGTTGCTGTCTGTTGCTGCCACGGCAGGCTCGCTGGCCGGTGCCGGGGTGACCTCGGCCGGGGCAGCCGGCGCGGGCGCCGGAGCGGCCTCCGGTGCAGGAGCCGGCGCAGGCTTCCTGGAAGCCAGCCATTTCTGGTAATCCTCCTTGGAGACCGCCTCGACCACGATCGGCATGAAGCCGTGATCCTTGCCGCACAGCTCGGCGCACTGGCCGCGGTACACGCCGACCTGTTCGATGTTGGTCCAGGCCTCGTTGATGAAGCCGGGAATCGCATCCTGCTTCCAGCCCAGCGCCGGCACCCACCAGGCGTGGATGACGTCGTCGGAGGTGATCACGAAGCGCACCTTGGTATCGACCGGCAGCACCAGGCGGTTGTCGACATCCAGCAGGTAATGCGGATGGCTGTCGCGGGTCGGCACCACGCCACTCTGGCGGACACGGTCGGACTCACGGTCCAGGCGGCTGGTGAAGCTGACGTTCTCGCCGAGGTATTCGTACTTCCACATCCACTGATACCCGGTGACCTTGACGGTCATTTCCGAATCGCGGGTGTCGTAGAACTTGATCAGATTGGCCGTGGCCGGCCAGGCCATCACCACCAGGATGATCACCGGGATCACCGTCCAGATGACCTCGGCCTTGGTGTTGTGGCTGAAGGTGGCGGCGACCGCGCCCTTGGATTTGCGGAATTTGAAGATCGCGTAGAACAGCGCGCCGAACACCAGCACGCCGATCACGGTACAGACCCACAGCGAGAACAGGTTGGACTCCCACGCCAACCGCGAGCTCTGGGTCACCCCCTTGCCCATGTTCAATTGCCACGGTTTGGGGTCGGCCGCCTGGGCCCACGCCATGGCCGGCGCCAGCAGCGCGACCCCGCTCAACACTGACTTCCCGAACGTCCTGCCCCACTTTCTGCATTGCTTCATTGCCTAGACCCTTAGCGTCGTCGGTTGCGGCCGTCATTGGCCGCGAGCAAGCCTTCTAGTTTCTGAGCCAGTACCTGGCGTTCGGCCGGTGCGAGGAAACTCCCCACGTCCACCTGCCGACCGCTGGATGCCAGCCGGACTCTGCGCTCGTCGGCGATCAGCCTCACCCAGTGCGGGTGGGCGCTGAACACCGGCGAATGCCCGGGTGCGGGAATCACTTCCACACACGCCGGCACTACCCGGATCTCTTCCTGCCGTTCTCCACTGCGCCACACCGTGCGCAGCGCCACTGCCAGCAACACGCTGTACAGCAGAGCAAACACGGGGGCAAATACGTTGCCGGTGAACCAGCCCAGGCCGGCCGCCAGCCACATCACCCCCGCCAACACCGCAAACAACAGGACGAACTGCCGGGCATCGAGCGCCCGTGGGGGGCGCAGCCGCAGTTGCGTCCCTGATCCGTCCGGAGCGATGAGCACCTCGATCATGTCGCAACCGCGTTTTTTCCTGCCGCGGGAAACGTCTCGATGGTAGCCCCGCTCTCCAGCGAGTAGCAAGGGTCCATTCACAGTTTCAGGAATGTTGCAATACAGCATTGCCTGCGGCGGCCGTTTTGACGAAAACAGCACAATAAATGGCAGGCGGGTCGAATCCGCCGAATGCCCCTGTATGAAAGGCTATGCGCCGCATGGGCGCGACCACGAAAACCCCTTGACTCGCCAAAAAAACGATTAAAATTGTCAAGTTCTCCACGAGCCGACCGGCATGACTGCATCCTCTGTCCTTCCCCCTGCCCCGGCATCGTCCGGCGCCGCCCGCCCGCCGCTGCTGTCCCCCGAGCTGCCGGCCGTTCCCAACGCGTTCCGCCAGGCGATCACCGATGCCTGGTTGAAGGACGAGGCCACCCATGTGCGCGAGCTGCTCGAGCAGGCACGCCTGCCAGCCGCCGAGCAGGCCAAGGTGCAGGCCACCGCTGCCGACCTGGTCAAGCGCGTGCGCGTACGTGCCCAGGACCAGGGCGCGATCGAAGCCTTCATGCGCCAGTACGATCTTGGCAGCGAAGAAGGCGTGCTGCTGATGTGCGTGGCCGAAGCCCTGCTGCGCATTCCGGACCAGGAGACCGCCGACAAGCTGATCCGCGACAAGCTCGGCGATGCCGACTGGAAGAAGCACATGGGCGGCAGCGACTCGGTGCTGGTCAACGCCTCCACCTGGGGCCTGATGCTGACCGGCCGCCTGGTCCAGATCAACGATGCCACCCGCGCCGATGTGCCGGGCGCGTTCAAGCGCCTGATCGGCCGCGTGGGTGAGCCGGTGATCCGCCTGGCCGTGCGCCAGGCGATGAAGATCATGGGCCACCAGTTCGTCATGGGCCGCACCATCGACGAAGCACTGTCGCGCTCGCACAAGGGCGACAACGCCAGCTACCGCTATTCGTTCGACATGCTCGGCGAAGGCGCGCTGACGATGAAGGACGCCAAGCGTTACCTGGAAGACTACCGTCGCGCGATCCACTCGATCGGCGGTGACCACAAGGCCCGCGGCGGCCGTCCCGATGGCGACGTCAATTCGGCACCGGGCATCTCGATCAAGCTCTCCGCGCTGTACCCGCGCTACGAGCACGCCAAGCGCGCACGCGTCATGGCCGAGCTGGTGCCGGGCGTGCTGGAACTGGCGCAGCTGGCCAAGTCCTACGGCATCGGCTGCACCGTCGATGCCGAAGAAACCGACCGCCTAGAACTGTCGCTGGACATCATCGACACCGTGGTCAGCGATGCCTCGCTGGCCGGTTGGGAAGGCTTCGGTGTGGTCGTGCAGTCGTATCAGAAGCGCACCCCGTACACCATCGACTACCTGGCCGACCTGGCCCGTCGCATCGGTCGTCGCCTGCAGGTGCGCCTGGTCAAGGGCGCGTACTGGGATGCGGAGATCAAGCGCGCGCAGATCGACGGCCTGCCGGCCTACCCGGTGTTCACCCGCAAACAGAACACCGACGTCTCCTACCTGGCCTGCGCCAAGCGTCTGTTCACGCACAGCGATGCGATCTACCCGATGTTCGCCACGCACAACGCGCACACCATCGCGGCGGTGCAGGCGATCGCCAAGGGCGGCCAGTACGAGCACCAGAAGCTGCACGGCATGGGCGATGACCTGTATGCCGAAGTGGTGCCGGCCGACCGTCTGAACGTGCCGTGCCGCGTGTATGCGCCGGTCGGTTCGCATGAAGACCTGCTGCCGTACCTGGTGCGTCGCCTGCTTGAAAATGGCGCCAATTCCAGCTTCGTCAACCGCATCACCGACGAGAACGTGGCCATCGACGACCTGATCCGCGATCCGGTGGAAGTGGTCTCCTCGTTCGCGTCCATCCCGCATCCGAAAATCCCGCTGCCGGTCGATCTGCTGCGCAGCCAGAACCATGACAGGAAGAACTCCATGGGCGTCAATCTCGCCAACGACAACGATCTGCGCGCCCTGGCCGAGCAGCTCAACGCCGCCGTGAAGCCGTGGCACGCCGCGCCGCTGGTGCCGGGTGCCAACCCGACCGGCGCACTGTTGAACGTGACCAACCCGGCCGACACGCGCCAGGTGGTGGGCCAGTGGCAGCCGGCCGACAGCGCCACCGTCGAGAAGGCACTGGCCAATGCCGTGGCCGCGCAGCCGGCCTGGAACCGCACCCCGGCCGCCAGCCGCGCCGCGATCCTGGAACACGCCGCCGACCAGCTGGAAGCGCGCATGCCCGAGTTCATGGCGCTGTGCGTCAAGGAAGCGGGCAAGAGCCTGCCCGACGGCATCGCCGAAGTGCGCGAAGCGGTCGACTTCCTGCGCTACTACGCCAAGCAGGCACGCGAGCAGTTCGGCCATGCCGAAAAGCTGCCGAGTCCGACCGGTGAATCCAACGAACTGCAGCTGCATGGCCGCGGCGTGTTCGTCTGCATCAGCCCGTGGAACTTCCCGCTGGCGATCTTCCTGGGCCAGGTCAGTGCTGCACTGGCCGCCGGCAACAGCGTGATCGCCAAGCCGGCCGAACAGACCAACCTGATCGGCTATTACGCGGTGAAGCTGCTGCTCGATGCCGGCGTGCCGGAAGGCGTGCTGCAGTTCCTGCCAGGCGACGGCGCGACCGTCGGTGCCGCACTGACCGCCGACCCGCGCGTGGCCGGCGTGGCCTTCACCGGCTCGACTGACACCGCCCGTGCGATCAACCGTGCGATGGCTGCCCGCGACGCCGCCATCGGTGTGCTGATCGCCGAAACCGGCGGTCAGAACGCCTTCATCGCCGACTCCTCGGCGCTGCCGGAACAGCTGGTCAAGGATGCGATCGGTTCGGCCTTCACCTCCGCTGGCCAGCGCTGCTCGGCCGCGCGCGTGCTGTTCGTGCAGGACGACATCGCCGACAAGGTGATGACCATGCTGTCCGGCGCGATGGCCGAGCTGAAGGTCGGTGACCCGGGCCTGCTCTCCACGGACGTCGGCCCGGTGATCGATGCCGACGCGCTGCAGATCCTCAAGGATCACGCCGTGCGGATGGAGAAAGAAGCCCGCCTGATCGCCGCTGCCACGCTCAGTGACGACGCCGCGCACGGCACCTTCTTCGCACCGCGTGCGTACGAACTGAAGAACCTGGACCAGCTGCACAAGGAAATCTTCGGGCCGGTGCTGCACGTGATCCGCTGGAAGGGCGATCAGCTTGATACGGTGATCGACCAGATCAACGCGACCGGCTACGGCCTGACCCTGGGCGTGCATTCGCGCATCGATGAAACCGTGGATCGCATTTCCTCGCGCATCAATGTCGGCAATGTGTACGTCAACCGCAACCAGATCGGTGCGGTGGTCGGCGTGCAGCCGTTTGGCGGCCAGGGCCTGTCCGGCACCGGCCCCAAGGCCGGCGGCCCGCACTATCTGCTGCGCTTTGCCACCGAGAAGACCGTCACCGTGAACACCACGGCCGCCGGCGGCAATGCCTCGCTGCTGACCCTGGGCGATTGATTCCAGCGCGCATGCGTTGAACGAAAAACCCCGCGAAAGCGGGGTTTTTTGTGGGCTTCGGCCGGCGCCGGACGTTGCCGGCCATCAGCCGGGATCACGGCGTTTCGATGGACTCGATCTGGTCCTGCATCAGCAGCTCGTTACCCATGTAACGCTCGAACTTGATGCGCCCGAAGCCGGCGGCGTACCACGCCTCGATGCGGTTGTCTTCGAAGGTCGCGGTGACGTGGCAGGTGTCCTTGAACGTGCGCGGCTGGTTGTCGACGTCCGCTTCAATGTCTTCGAAACCGACGAAGGTGTAGTCGGAGAAGCCGTCGTAGTCGATCGGTTCAACGGTTTCGTCGACATGGTTCGTGCGCTCGCCCGCGCCAGTGAGCTCGAAACGATCGCCCGGCTTGGCGCTCTGCGGGAACGTAGGCGCAGGCTTGAAGGTATCGGTCCGCGTGGGGCCGTCGCTGGACATGCTGTAACGCTCCTGGCCCAGCAGCTGGCGGCCGCTGATGTCATGGAACGTGGCCATTCCGATGCCACCACCGGCACTGTGCATTTTGATGGCGTTCTGGCCAGCGAAGGTCACTTTCTCGATGGTCAGCGTTTCATCGGCATTCGACCAGGACAGGCCCGGGGTCAAAGTGAAACAGGCGGCGAACTCCGGCGCGGCAATGGCAGGCAGCGAGAGACCGGCCAGACCCATGGCGAGCGTGGAGCGCAGCAGCAGAGACGACATATACAGATCCTTGTCAGTAATCACGGGACGGCAGGGCGCAGTCCGGGCGGGGATTGTACGTCGTGCCGGATGTCATTCCAGTGTTCATCGTTTCGGCCGCGCGGCGCGCGTGATCATGCCGATGCGACCTGCGATTGCAGATGCATGTAACCGGCTGCCTGCACGAAGTCGTTCAAGTGCCACAGTCGGCCGTTGGCGGCCCAGTGGCCATCGGCGATATCGGTCATCACGATCGAACTCAGCAGCACGCGTGGATCGCCCGGTGCCACGCAACCGGCGATGGCGTCGTGCAGGTGCAGCGCGTAGTCGGCGCGTTGCTGCGCATCCAGCACGCCCTGCGGAATCCGCACCTCGACCTGGCAGGGAATGCCGCGTGCGCCGATATCCTGGCCGCCACACAACCAGTGGCCGGCCGCGATCTCCTGCAGCATCACCCAGCACAGCCGCTGCTGGGCAGGTTCGGGGCCGAGGCCCGTAGCGCGGACCGCGGCGTCGTGGAGGGCCTGCAACAGCCGCTGGCGGGTGGCGGCCTCGAAGGCATCGGCAGGTAGAGTGACGGTGATGTTGGGCATGTGGATCTGCGTGTCGTGGTGGGGGCCTCCATTGGAGCCGAGCACGGCACCGGGCGACATCGGCCGATCCGACATCTTTCGTGCACAATCAGCCAATGCACGATTTCACTGTCATCGTCCTGCCGGGTGCGTTCGCCTCCAGCGTCGCGCTCACCTTGGACATCCTCACCACGGCCGCCACCCTCGCCCCGCGCCTGGGTCTACCGGTGCCGCGCTGGCAGGTCTGCAGCCCGGCGCGCGGCGCTGTCCGCCTGGGCACGCATCTGCAGCTGCGTGCCCAACCGATGCCGCGTGTGGCCGATGCGCAGACCTGCTGGATCGTGCCAGGGCTGGGCGTGGAGGATCCTGACGCCATCGCACAGCGGTTGGCTGAGCCCGACATACCGGGTGTGGTGCGGGCGCTGCGCGCGCACGTGGCAGCGGGCGGGCGTGTCGCGGCCTCCTGTGCCTCTGTCTTCCTGCTGCACGACGCCGGGCTGCTGACCGGGCGCAGCGTGACCACCACCTGGTGGCTGGCCGGCGCATTGCAGCGACAGGCCCCGGAGTGTCAGGTCGATCCAGACCGCATGGTGATCGACGACGCGCCGCTGATCACGGCCGGTGCCGCGCTCGGCCACACCGATCTGATGCTGTACCTGCTCCGGCAACGCTTTGGCCCGGCGCTTCCCGATGCGGTGGCGAGGGCACTGCTGCTGGATCGCCGGCAGCTGCAATCGCCGTTCATGGTCCCGGCGATGATGGCGCAGGGCAACGCACTGATCGCCTCGCTCACCGCGCATATCGAAGCTACCCTGCCAGCCACGGTCAGCGTCGGCGCGCTCGCCGCGCATGCCGGCATGTCCACGCGCACGCTGTCGCGACAGGTGGGCAAGGCAACCGGGCAAGGGCCGCTGCACCTGATCCGCAGCGTGCAGTTGAACCAGGCGCGCGCCCTGCTGGAGAACAGCCGCTACTCGGTGGAGACCGTTGCCGAGCGCGTGGGCTACCGCGATCCCACCGCCCTGCGCCGGCTGATGCGCAAGCGCCTGAATGCTACGCCGCGGCAGTTGCGCTGAGGCAGTTGCGCTCAGCCAGCCCGCATTGTCTGCGGACAACAAAAAACCCCGCTTTCGCGGGGTTTTCTGCTGCTGCGTTCAACCGATCAGTGGTGCGTTGATCAGAACTTGTAGTTGAACGAAGCGGCCAGCACGTCGCCACGGACCTTGTACTTGCCGTTGAGCGAGTTGCCCTGGTTGCCAGCGTTCGCCGGAACGATGAGGTTCGGTTCGCTGGTGAACAGGTGGGTGTAACCGAAGTTGTATTCGGTGTTCGCCGACGGGGTCCAGCCCACGCCCAGCGACAGCCACTTGCGGCTGGTATCCGGCACGCGGACGTCGCGGTGGGCGTCGGTGGTCGGGGTCTGGTCCAGCGCCACGCCGCCACGCAGGGTCACGGTGTCGCTAAGCTTGTAATCGGTACCCAGCGAGACGAAGGTCGTGTCGCGGTAACCGAAGTTCAGGTCCGAGTTCGGCTGGTTGGAGGCAAAGTCGATGGTGACCGTGTCGAACGCGGTCGACCACGCGGTGCGGGTCACATCACCCATGACCGTCCAGCGGTCATTGATGTTGTGGGTGACGCTCAGGGTGGCCGAGGCCGGCAGGGTCAGCGTGGCCTTGCCGCTGGTGTTGATGAACTGGCCAGGTGCAGCGGCCGCGAGCACCTTGGCAACGTCACCCGGCACGACGAAGGTGGCATCACCGCCAGTGATCTTGTGCTCGACCTTGGAGCGGTAGCTGATGCCGATGTGGGTGTTCTCATCGGGGCTGAACAAGCCACCGACGGTCCAGCCTACCGCGTTGTTGTCGCCTTCCACGGTCAACTTGCCATCAGCGTTGCCCGGGCGGAAACCCGGAACGCGCTGGGCGGCCAAGCTGGCGCCGAAGTCGATTGCCTGGCTCAGCTCGATGGTCAGGTGCTCGACGAACACGGACGCACCGAAGGACACGTACGGGTTGACGTCATAGGACGCGGCGAAGCCCAGGTCGATGGCCTTCATGTCGGTCTTCATGCCGCTGTAGCGGCCGACCCAGCCATTGTCGTAATCGGTCTTGAAGCCGAACGGGGCGGTCAGCGAGACGCCGAAGTGGGCCTGCTCGCCGATCGGCATGTGGAAGTACGCAGCCGGAACCGGGGCGATCATGCCGGCGTCGCCGCCGTTACCGCCCGTCTGCGGCTGACCTGCGCCGTTGCGGCCGGTGCCCTTGTACTTGGCCGAGAAGCTGATGGCGCTCAGGTCACCCTGGACCTGCATGCCCTCGAGCTGGCGCATGCCAGCCGGGTTGACGGCCATGATGGAGGCATCGCCGGCGGCGCTGCCGGAACCGGCGAAGGCGCGGCCGAGGCCCTTGGCGCTGTTTTCCTTCAGCTGGAAGGCGGCAGCGTGGACGTGGCCGACGGCCAGGACGCCGGCAATGCCGACAGCCAGGGCGGTGACGCGGGCAAGCGTGGAAGCGGTATGCATTGTTGGTTCTCTCCGGATAGCGATCATGTTTGGCAACGCGCGCCTGCGTTTCCCCTCCCTTTTCAGGTCAGGGCAACGCGCCGGATTCCCCTCCCGACATACGACGCCGTATGCGAGTATACCGAGAGCGGTTAATGAAACAATAACGCGGTTGGCCGTTATGGCTATTCATGCTGAACGCGACATATCCCCGTCAGGTCTGCCTCCGCGCTAGGCTAGTGCCGCATGTTCGTGTCCACCCCTTCCCGCAAGAAAGCCGCCTACCGCTGGGCCACTCCCCTGCTGTTCGCCGCGCTGTGGGTGGCCTTCCTGTGGTCGATTTCGCGGCCGGATGATGCCCGCCGCAGCCTGTGGATGGACTGGGGCGCCTTGTCGACCGGTCTCACCCACCCGCTGGACTGGTGGGCGACCCTGCAGGATGGCAGCGTGCTGCGGCTGTTCACCGCACTGTTCCTGCATGCGGACTGGTCGCACCTGCTGGGCAACCTGGTGTTCCTGCTGATCTTCGGGCTGCCGGCCGAACGCGTGCTGGGGCCGTGGCGGTTGATGCTGCTGTTCCTGGTGGGCGGGGCGATCTCCAACCTGACCGCCATCTACACGATGGGCAGCCCGGACCAGATCATCATCGGTGCCAGCGGCGCGGTGTCGGCGCTGATCGGCGCCTACCTGGCGCTGTTCCCGGGCGCGCGGCTGGGCGTGGTGATCCCGCTGGGCCTGTTCCTGGAATTCGTCCGCGCCCCCGCCTATCTGCTGATCGGGGTCTGGGCGGCGCTGCAGGTGGTGTTCGCCTACATCGGCCCGACCTTCGGCATGGTGGCCTGGTGGGCGCATATCGCCGGCTTCGTGTTCGGCCTGGGCTACGGCGTGTATGTGCGTGCGGCCATCGCGCGGCGGCTGCGCAAGCGGCATGGCTTCTGATACCGGGGGCGTTTTGATCGCGTCATTCCGCGCGGCGGACATCACCTGAGGCATCCAGCGACGCAATCAGCAATTCGTTGTGATGCGTATCGAACACCAGCGTGCGCCCATCGGGCGCGGCAACGAAGTACTCGAAGAAGGGCAGTGCTTCCAGCAGCGCGATGAGCTCGTCCCGCCTCAGCATCCATATCGGCCAAGGCGGCGGCGCCTCGTCGGTCGCGACCAGCACTACCTCATCCAGTTGCAGGTTGCCCAGCACTTCAGCGAGCAGCGCCAATCCTGCGCTTCCATCGTCATACGGCACCCTGCGGGGCGTGCGGGACAGCCCGGCCCACCAGTAGACGCGATCGCCATCGATGCCATGGAGCGCAGCCACATCGCTCAATTGCGCTGCCCCCGCTTCTTCGGACAGCGCGGGGTTGCCGGTCAACACCCCGATCTGATCAAACAGCTCCGTCATGGCATGTACTGGCGGCTTGGTCAGGGCTTGATCGGCACCGTCGACGCCGGCGCCGCCGGCTTGGCCGGCGCGGGCGTCGCCCG
>NZ_JBHFHW010000044.1:1083-6686 GCF_057333975.1 Stenotrophomonas sp. AGC87 | reverse complement strand
GGGCGGCGCCGGTGCAGCCGCCGGCTGTCCGGCCGGCTTTGCTTCGGCCGGCTTGGTATCTGCCGGCGTGACCGCTGCCGCTGCCGGCTTGGGCGCCGGCTTCTTCGCCGCGTCCGCCTTCTGCCTGGCCAGCACCGAACCCGGCTGCTTCAACTCGGCCAGCGCGTCATTGATCGGGCCATCACCGGGTAGCACGTCACCCGCCTTGTAGCCTTCGGTGCCTTCTTCATCACCGCGCAGATGGCCGGGCAACGTGGCTTCGCTGTAGTCGGTCAGGCTGGCCGGCAGGTCGTCATCGCCGGCGCGCTTCTCCGGCTGCAACAGCACATCGGGGATGATGCCGGTGGCCTGGATCGACTTGCCGCTCGGGGTGAAATACCGCGCCGTGGTGAGCTTCACCGAGTCACCGTTGTCCAGCGGCAGGACGGTCTGCACCGAGCCCTTGCCGAAGGTGCGGCTGCCGACCACGCGGGCGCGGCCGTTGTCGCGCAGCGCGCCGGCCAGCACTTCGGAGGCGCTGGCCGAGCCGGCGTCAGCCAGCACCACGACCGGCGCGCCCTTGAGCAGATCGCCCGGGGTCGCATCGAAACGGGCATCGCTGATCGAGATGCGGCCGCGGGTGCTGACGATGTTGCCCTTTTCGAGCAGATCGTCGGCCACCTGCACGGCGGCGGTGAGCAGGCCACCCGGGTTGCTGCGCAGATCCAGCACCAGGCCCTTGAGCTTGCCACCGGCCTGCTGCTGCAGCTGGGCAACGTGCTTCTGGAAATCGGCACCGGTGTCGGCCTGGAAGGTGCTCAGGCGGATGTAGCCATAGCCCGGTTCCAGCATCTTGCTGCGCACGCTGGTGACGCGGATGGTCTCGCGGGTGACGGTGACATCGAACGGCTTGGGCTTGCCTTCGCGCACCAGGGTCAGCACCACCTTGGTGCCGGCCACGCCGCGCAGCGGTTCGGTGGCTTCGATCGCGCTGATCGGCTTGCCGTCGATGGCGATGATCAGATCGCCGGCGAGAATGCCCGCGCGTGCGGCCGGGGTATCGTCGATCGGCGAAATGACTTTCAGGCTGCTGTTGTCGGGCTGCTGCTGCAGCTCCACGCCAATGCCGTCGTAGGCGCCGTTGGCCTGCTCATCGAAGGCTTCGGCGTCTTCCTTGTCGAAATAGGTGCTGTGCGGATCCAGGTCCAGCAGCAGGCCACGGATGGCGGACTGCATCAGCTTCTTGTCGTCGACCGGATCCACATAGGCGGCGCGCACCGCGTTGTAGACGGCGACGTAGCGGCGGATCTCTTCCAACGGAACCCGTGAGGTCACCGCTTCTTCGGTGGTGGCCGCATCGGCCCCGCGTGCCGGCGCTTCGGCGGTCTGCTGCGCCCAGGACACCGCGGGCAACAGGGCCAGCAGCAAGGTGGCGGAACGGGCTACGCGCATGAAGCACTCCAGGATGAGCGGGGGACGGTTGACCACGCACGGGGGTGCGTCGCCCGATTATGCGCGAAGCGACGATAAATTCCCGTTGAACCCCGTGCCTGGCGGCGCGCCCGTGTTGGGCGCGGTTTATCGCCGCTGCAGCCAGCTGCCCGGGTCCACCGGCTGTCCATTGCGGCGCAGTTCGAAGTACAGCGCGGTCACGCCTTGGCCACCGGAATTGCCGACCTTGGCCACCGCCTCGCCCTTCTTCACCGTGGCGCCGGCATCGCGCAGCAGCGTGTCGTTGTGCGCATAGAGGCTCATGTAGCCGTTGCCGTGATCGACGATCAGGATCATGCCGTAACCGGTCATCCAATCGGAGAACACCACCGTTCCATCGGCCACGGCGGTGATGGTGCTGCCGGCGGGCGCGCCGATCAGCACGCCACTGCTGGTGCGGCCATCGGGCAGCTTGCCGCCGTAGCGGGCGAGCAGATTGCCCGACAACGGCCAGCCCAGACCGCCCACCTTGGGCGCGGGCGCGGAGGCAACCGCAGGGGGCGTCTTGGTCGCGCGCGGCGGTGGCCGGGTACCACTCGCGGCGGCGGCCCGATCCGCCTTCTCGGCTGCCGCCTTCTCCGCGGCGGCGCGGCGCGCGGCAGCACGACGCTCGGCTTCGGCACGGGCGGCGGCGGCGCGCAGATTGGCCAGCAGGGTTTCCAGCGCCTTGGCATCCTGGCCCAGGGCTTTTTCGCGTTCGCTGCGGTCTTTGTACCGCTCGTCCAGCGAGGCGACCGTGGCCGCCCGCTCGCGACGATCGTCGGCCAGCGTGGCGACCTGCTGTTTCTGCTGTTGGCGGGTGCCTTCCAGTGCCTTGCGCCGTTCGACGATTTCCGTCTCCACGCGCTGCAGCTCGGTGAGATCGGCCGTCAGTGACTGGATACGCTGCGCGCGCTCGCGCTGCAGGTAACGATGATAGGCCAGGCTGCGGTTCGCATCGGCGACACGGTCCTGCGACAGCAGCAGCTTCAACGGTGCGTTGTTGCCGATGCGGTAGGCCGCGCGCAACAGCGAGGCCAGTTCCGCCCGCTGCTGTTCCAGGCCGGCCTGCAGCGCATCGCGCTTGGCCTGCAGTTCGTTCATGGCGCGGGTTTCGCGCTGCAGTGCGGTTTCGGTCTGGGCCAGCACGCGCCCGGTGCGAGCGACCTTCTCATCGGCATCGCGCAGCTGGCGCGACGCCTGCCCGCGCTGCCCTTCCAGATTCCGCCGCTCCTGGGCCACGCCCTTGAGCTCGCTACGCAGCTTCTGCAGCTTGCGTTCGGCTTCCTTGGAGGATTGCGCAGCCAGCGGGCTGGCGCCGAGAACGGCCACGGCCAGCAGCAGCGCACGCAATGCCGGGGTCAGCCACTGCGTGCGACCGCGTCCGTCGGTCGGATTGTTATCCCGGCGTGAGGAAAAGGCGTTGTGGCGCAAGGGCTTTCCAGTGACTTCAGGCAGATGCGGATTGCAACGATGCATGGTGACATTCCTGCAGGCGGCCTGCCAGCCGCGCTCCACCATCGAGGTTCCCATGAAACGCTCCCTGCTTCCGTTGCTGCTGGCCCTGACGCTGCCCTGTGCGCCGGCCTTCGCAAGCGACAACATCAGCAAGGTCAACGGCAGCATCTCCGCCGAGGCCGGCCAAAGCTACGGCAATCTGGAGACGGTCAACGGCGGCATCAAGGTCGCCGAAGGCGCGGTCACCGGTCGCATCGAAACCGTCAACGGCGGCATCCGTGTGGCCGATCGCGCGCGCACCGGCGGCATTTCCACGGTCAATGGCAGCGTGCGGGTCGGGCGCGAAGTGGTTGCCAGTGGCGGCGTGGACACCGTCAACGGCGGCATCTTCCTGGATCGCGGCACCCAGATCGACGGCGGGCTGGAAACGGTCAACGGCAGCATCGGGCTGGTCGAAACGCGCGTGGCGCGCGGCATCGAAACCGTCAACGGCGACATCACCGTTGGCGTGGGCTCGCAGGTCGAAGGCGGGATCGAGGTCAAGAAGCCGAACTTCAACCTGTCGTTGACCCCCGGCCGCAAGCCGCGCGTGATCATCGGGCCGAACGCGTCGGTCAACGGGTCGCTGCAGTTCGAGCGCGAGGTCACACTGTATGTGCATCGCACTGCCCGCATCGGCCCGGTCAGCGGCGCCGTGGCCGTGCCCTTCGATACCGACACCGCACCGCAGGATTGATATGGTGGTGACTGGTGCCGTGCGCACCCGCCTTTCCCGTTCCAGGAACCGATGATGCCCCGCAAACTTCTGTTGTGCCTTGCCGCTGCCGCTGCGCTGACCGCGTGCAAGGGCGAATCCGCCGCGCCCACCGCGGCCCCCGCCCCTGACGCGGCCCCCACCGCGCCGGGCCATGCGTTCTCGCCCGAGATCAACGCCGGCGACTTCGCCGAGCTGGTCAAGACCCTCGCCTCGGATGAATTCGAAGGCCGCTCGCCGGGCAGCAAGGGCGAAGAGCTGACCGTCAATTACATACGCGACCAGATGCAGCGCATCGGCCTGCAGCCTGGCAATGGCGACAGCTGGTTCCAGGACGTGGCGATGACCGAGACCACGGCCGATGAGTCGACCGTGTTGACGCTGGACCAGGCCGGCAAGACCCGCGAGCTGAAGTTCGGCACCGACATGGTGATCGGCACCCGTAGCGGCCAGCCGGACGTGAAGGTCGAGGCCAGCGATCTGGTGTTCGTCGGCTACGGCGTGGATGCGCCGGAGCAGAAGTGGAACGACTATGCCGGTCAGGACTGGAAGGGCAAGACGGTCGTGATGTTCGTCAATGATCCCGGCTTCCACGTCAACGACGAGAAGCTGTTCGACGGCAAGCGCATGACCTATTACGGGCGCTGGACGTACAAATTCGAAGAGGCCGCACGCAAGGGCGCCGCCGCCGCGCTGATCGTGCATGACACCGCCGGTGCATCCTACGGCTGGGACGTGGTCAAGAACTCGTGGGCCGGCCCGCAGTACGACCTGCCGGCCAAGGACGACCCGGAAGCGCGTCTGCCCGCACAGGGCTGGCTGAGCGCCGATGCCGCCCGCCAGCTGTTCGCTGAGGCCGGCCTGGATCTGGACAAGGCCTACAAGGACGCCAGCAAGCGCGGCTTCAAGCCGGTCCCGCTGAAGGCCAAGGTGTCCTTCGATCTGAAGAGCACCATCGCCGAGAAGAAGTCGCGCAACGTGGTCGGTGTGCTGCCGGGCAGCAAGCGTGCCGATGAAGCCGTGCTCTACATGGCGCACTGGGATCACCTGGGCAAGCACGAGGGTGAGCAGGGCGACAACATCTACAACGGTGCCGTCGACAACGCGACCGGCGTGGCCGGCATCCTGGAAGTCGCTGACGCGATGGTGCACCAGCAGCCAGCACCGGAGCGTTCGGTGGTGTTCCTGGCGGTGACGCTGGAGGAGTCGGGCCTGCTGGGCTCGAAGTACTACGTCAGCCACCCGACCTTCCCGCTGGACAAGATCGCCGGTGTGATCAACATCGATGCGATGTCGGTGGCAGGCCGTGCCAAGGACATGACCGTCACCGGCTTCGGCAGTTCCGAGCTGGAAGACATCCTCAAGCCGCTGGCGGCCAATCAGGGGCGTACCCTGCACGGCGAGACCGCGGTGCAGAGCGGCTTCTACTTCCGTTCGGATCACTTCAACTTCGCCAAGGCGGGTGTGCCGGCGCTCTATGCGGACGGTGGTGAGGATCTGCGCGACGGTGGTGTCGAGGCGGGCCGCAAGGCCGCCGAAGACTATGGCAGCAACCGTTACCACGGCCCGAAGGACGAGTTCGATCCGGCCACCTGGAAGCTGGATGGCACGGTTGAGGACCTGCAGCTGCTGTACGGGGTTGGCAAGGAACTGGCCGGCGGCGACCGGTGGCCGAACTGGTACGAGGGCAATCCGTTCAAGGCGGCACGCGATGCGATGATGAAGGGCAAGGGCGCTGAGGCGCCGGCCGCGGAGTCTGCGCGCTGAGCGGTTGATTGCTTTGACCTGATCTTTGCTTCATGAAAACGGCGCCTTTCGGGGCGCCGTTTTTTTTGGGTCTTTTCCCCTCCGCGTGGCGAGCATGAAGCGCGGCAGCTTTCCAAGTGCGGCGGCTGGTTGGTCGGGCGGTGGGGGGGGGGGGGGGGGGGGGGGGGGGGGGGGG
>NZ_JBHFHW010000044.1:0-1011 GCF_057333975.1 Stenotrophomonas sp. AGC87 | reverse complement strand
GCCTCCTCCTTTATTTCGCCCGCAAGGGCATCGCGACCCACCTTTCCAGACAACTGGCGCCGCACAGCATCAGCGCGACAGCGAGTGCCGGGATTGATCTGGTCAGTACGCACACAGCACGCGAAGCCTCGTAGCGGCCGGTAGGCGCCTGGGCAAAATCAAGGAGGAGGCCGTCGCCACCAGGCGTCGGCCGGGGGACATTTGCCGAGGGGCCTGCCGGTCGCTACGGGGCCCTTACGCTCGCGGAAGATGCAAGCGGAGACGCCACCATTCCCAAAACGCAGAACTACCCAACGACACCCGCCGCACTGGCGGCATACGCATGACCGTGCTCATCTGCTGTGGCACGTGAAATGAGGCGCTCCCATCCGTTGGGAGAAGGACAAAAAAAACCCCGCTGCGTGAGCAGCGGGGTTTTGGGTGTGAACCCTGGCGATGACCTACTCTCGCATGGCTTAGGCCACACTACCATCGGCGCAGCTGCGTTTCACTTCCGAGTTCGGGATGGGATCGGGTGGTGCCACAGCGCTAATTTCACCAGGGAGACGGTTGGAGCAGCGCGTTGCGCCAGCTCAGCAGAGGTCTCTTCCGAGAAACAGATACCTGCAAAAACCAGGTGCCTGCAATAAAGGAAAACCCCGCTGCGTGAGCAGCGGGGTTTTCGGGGTAAAAACCCTGGCGATGACCTACTCTCGCATGGCTTAGGCCACACTACCATCGGCGCAGCTGCGTTTCACTTCCGAGTTCGGGATGGGATCGGGTGGTGCCACAGCGCTAATTTCACCAGGGAGACGGTTGGAGCAGCGCGTTGCGCCAGCTCAGCAGAGGTCTCTTCCGAGAAACAGATACCTGCAAAAACCAGGTGCCTGCAATAAAGGAAAACCCCGCTGCGTGAGCAGCGGGGTTTTCGGGGTAAAAACCCTGGCGATGACCTACTCTCGCATGGCTTAGGCCACACTACCATCGGCGCAGCTGCGTTTCACTTCCGAGTTCGGGATGGGATCGGGTGGT
>NZ_JBHFHW010000043.1:240169-253013 GCF_057333975.1 Stenotrophomonas sp. AGC87 | reverse complement strand
CGGGGGGGTTGCGGCCGACCGTTGGGCGGCCGTCCGGTCAGATCTCCACCTGCGCCCCGAGTTCGACCAGCCGATTACCCGGAATCCGGAAGAACCCGGTCGCCGGCGCGGCGTTCCGGTGCATCAGCGCGAACAGCTTGTCGCGCCAGATCGGCATGCCGCGGTTGGCGGTGGCCACGATGGTCTCGCGGCTGGCGAAGAACGTGGTGTCCATCGGGTCGAAGTAGATCCCGCCGTGGTCGCACGAGCGCATCAGCGCCAGCGGCACGTCCGGGGTCTCCATGAAGCCGAAGCGCACGTAGATCCGGTAGAACTCATCGCCCACCGATTCGATCTTCAGGCGCTGGCCCGAGGGCGCGTACGGCACCGGCAGCGTCACCACGTGCAGGAACACGTTGCGCTCGTGCAGCACTTTGTTGTGCTTGAGGTTGTGCATCAGCGCATGCGGCGCCACCGAGGGGGCGGCGGTCAGGAACACGGCGGTGCCCGGCACCCGTACCGGCGGGGCCAGCATCAGGCCCGGCAGGAAGGTGTCGATCCGGATGCCATCCTTGCGGATCTCATCGCGCAGCAGCTCGCGGCCACGCCGCCAGGTGCGCATCATGGTGAACAGCACGATGCCCAGCACCACCGGGAACCACGCACCCTGCAGCAGCTTGGCGCCGTTGGCGATCACGAAGCCCAGATCGATCACGAAGAAGACCACGCACAGCGGGATGATCCAGTTGCGGGCCTTGGGCCACAGCGCGCGGGCGACCAGCGCCAGCAGCAGGGTATCGATCAGCATGGTGGCCGACACCGAGATGCCGTAGGCCACGGCCAGGTTGGAGGAGCTGCGGAAGGCCAGCACCAGCCCGATCACCATCACCGCGATGCCCCAGTTGATGCCCGGGATGTAGATCTGGCCGATGGTGTCGTGCGAAGTGTGGGTGATGCGCATGCGCGGGATGTAGCCCAGCTGCATGGCCTGGCGCGAGACCGAGAACGCACCGGTGATCACCGACTGCGAGGCGATCACCGCCGCCATGGTGGCCAGGATGATCATCGGGTACAGCGCCCAGTCCGGCACGGCCTCGAAGAACGGGTTCTTGACCGCCTCGGGATTGTTGAGCACCAGCGCGCCCTGCCCCAGGTAGTTCAGCACCAGGCACGGCAGCACGAAGAAGTACCAGGCGTGGCGGATCGGCCTGGCCCCGAAGTGGCCCATGTCGGCATACAGCGCTTCGCCGCCGGTGACCGCCAGCACCACCGCGCCGAGGATGAAGATGCCGTGCCAGCCGTGCTCCATGAAGAAGCGCAGCGCCCACATCGGGTTGAAGGCCTTGAGTACTTCCGGCGCATCGACGATGTTCCAGATGCCGATGGCGGCCAGCGAAATGAACCAGATCGAGGTGATCGGGCCGAACAGCTTGCCGATCTTGGCCGTGCCGAAGCGCTGTACCGCGAATACGGCCAGCAGCACCACTACCGTGATCGGCACGATGAACGCATGCAGCCCGGGGGCCGCGACCTCCAGGCCCTCGACCGCGCCCAGCACGGAGATCGCCGGGGTGATCACGCCATCGCCGAAGAACAGGGAGGCGCCGAAAATGCCGAGGATGCCGACCACATAGGCCGAGCGCGACCCGTTGCGCAGCGTGCGCTGGGTCAACGCCATCAGCGCCATGATGCCGCCCTCGCCGTCGTTGTCGGCGCGCATGATGATGGTGACGTACTTGAGCGTCACCACGATGTTCAGCGCCCAGAACGCCAGCGACAGCACGCCCAGCACGGTGTCATGGTCGCTGTTGAGACCGTAGTGCGGGGAGAACGCTTCTTTCAGCGTGTACAGCGGGCTGGTGCCGATGTCGCCGAACACCACGCCGATGGCGCCGATCATCAGCGCCATGCCGCCGGCCGCGGGCGCGTGGCCGTGCGGGGCCTGGCCGTCGCTGTGCTGGGGGGAAGTGGTGGACATGAGGCTCCGGGCGGACGCGGTCGGTGGTGTCGTTAGCTAGGGAAGGCAGGCGCGCGGCTCAGCGCAGCGCGGCCTGCAGGGCCTTGCGGATCACCGTGGCGACATCGTCACCCTCGGCATTGGCATCGCGCGCCAGGCGCGCGGCCTCGGTCGGCTTGTAGCCCAGTTGCTGCAGGGCCACGGTCGCCTCGGAGACCGGATCGGTGGCCGGTGCCGCACCAGCGATCGGCGCGCCGCCACCACCGAAATTGGCTGCGCGGTCACGCAGTTCCAGCACCATGCGCTCGGCGGTCTTCTTGCCGATGCCCGGAATCCGGGTCAGCGCGGTGATGTCACCGGCCTGCAGCATGCGCGCGAACTCGTCCACGCTGACCCCGGAGAGCACGGCCAGCGCGATCTTGGCGCCGATCCCGCTGACCTTCTGCACATCGCGGAACAGGCGGCGCTCGCCCTCGCGCAGGAAGCCGTACAGCGAGACGCTGTCTTCCTTCTGCGCGTAATGGGTGAACAGGGTGACCTCGCGGCCCAGCTCGGGCAGATCGTAGAAGGTGCTCATCGGCGCCTCCAGCTCATAGCCGACGCCATTGACGTCCACCATCAGCCATGGCGGCGCCTTGTAGGCCACGATCCCGCGCAGACGACCAATCATGCAGTGTTCCTCATTTCCGGCTCCAGGCCTGGCGCGCATTGACGCCCAGGCGCAGCGCCGTCGCCCGGACATGGGCGTGGGTGATCGCCACGGCCAACGCATCGGCAGCGTCGGCCTGCAGCTTGGTTTTCAGGTTGAGCATGAGCCCGACCATGTGTTGGACCTGTTGTTTTTCCGCGCCACCGCGGCCGACCACGGCCAGCTTGATCTCGGTGGCGGCGTACTCGCTGACCGGCAGGTCGCGCATCACCACGGCCGAGATGGCGGCGCCGCGTGCCTGGCCCAGCTTCAAGGCCGAATCCGGGTTGCGCGCCATGAACACCTTTTCGATGGCCACTTCGTCGGGGCGGTATTCCTCGACCAGGGCGGTCAGGCCCACCACCAGCAGCTTCATGCGCTGCGGGAAGTCATCCGCGCCCAGCAGCACCAGCGGCAGGTGATGCACGTGCATCACCTTACCGGTGGCGTCCACATCAATGATGCCCACCCCGGTGCGCTGCGAACCGGGGTCGATGCCGAGAATGCGGGTCATGCGGCACGCACACGGCCGCCCGTGGCCCGGAAGGGACACATGCGGCGGGGATAACAGGGAACGGCTGGAGTCATCATGGTCCGCATTGTCCGCTCACCGGTCGCGCAAAGCGACCGGTGAAGCGCCCGCTCAGGCGTAGGCGTCCGCGCCGAGCTCGGCGTTGGAGAACACGTCCTGCACGTCGTCCAGGTCTTCGAGCATGTCCAGCAGCTTCTTGACCTGCAAGGCGGTGTCGCCTTCGACCTTGATGTCGTTGTCGGCGCGGTAGGTGATTTCAGCATGGTCCGGGGTGAACCCGGCGGCCTCCATCGCATCCTTGACAGCGTGGTAGCTGTCGGCCGCGGTGACCACATCGATCGCCCCGTCTTCCGGGTAGACCACGATGTCGTCCGCGCCGGCCTCGATCGCCGCCTCGGTCACGGCTTCTTCGTCCGCACCGGCGGCGAAGTGCAGCACGCCCAGGCGCTTGAACATGAACGACACCGAGCCTTCCGTGCCCATGTTGCCGCCGCACTTGCTGAACGCATGGCGGACATCGGCCACGGTGCGCACGCGGTTGTCGGTCAGGCAGTCCACGATCACGGCCACACCACCGGGGGCATAGCCCTCGTAGCGGATCTCTTCGTACTCGACGCCTTCCAGCTCACCGGTCGCCTTCTTGATGGCGCGCTCGATCACGTCCTTGGACATGTTCGAGGACAGGCCCTTGTCCATGGCCACCCGCAGGCGCGGGTTGTTGTTGGGGGCGCCTCCACCGCCGCGCGCGGCAACGCCGATCTCGCGGATGATCTTGGTGAAAATCTTGCCGCGCTTCGCGTCAGACGCGTTTTTGCGGTTCTCGATGGAGGGGCCTCTACCCATGGGGTGACTCTCGTGTTTCTGTCAGGAACAGGGCGCGAATTCTACCTGATCCGTCGGCCTGCCCGTGTCAGTGCCGGGCCCGATCAGGCGGCGTGGGCCGCGTCGTCCCGGCGGAACCGGCCATCGCGCAGGAAGGCGGCGGTCTGGCGCGCGGCATCCGGCGAGAACACCAGCCCGCTGTGGCTGGCCGGGATCACGCAGTGGTCGGCCAGACCGGGCAACTGCGTCTCATCCAGCGCCACGGTGCCATCGGAGGCATCGCCACAGGCGCCCAGCAGGCTGCCCAGCCCGTGCGGGACGGAGCCGGCGATCAGGCCGACCTGCGCCCTGCCCTCCCAGGCCGGCAGGCCATCCAGCAGCAGTTCCGAGCTGCGCCCCAGCGCCAGCGACCAGCCGTGATCGCTCAGCGAGCGCGCGGTCACACTGCCACGCAACGGCGAGCCGAGGCAGACCACCCGCGAAACCGGCAGCTCCGGCGCGCGCCGCAGCGCCTCCAGCGCGACCAGCCCGCCCAGGCTGTGGCCAACCAGCGAGACCGGGCCGCTGTCCTTGAGCCGCTCCAGCAGTTGCGGCACCGCCACCTCCGGGCCCCCGAACACACTGGAGTACCCGAAGGTATCGACGGCGAAGCCACGGGCACGCAGACGCCAAGCCAGCGGGCCGACCCACGCGCGCGCATTCCAGATGCCATGCAGCAGTAAAACAGGGGGATTCATGGTGTCAGCCTAGCCCGTTGGGCGGGGCGCCTGCAGAAGGAAACAGCGTCATTAGACGAATGGACCGGACAACGGCAGGTGAAGCCGTCGCGGCCCTTCAGGATCCGGCTCAGGCGGCTGTTGTGGGGCGGCGCAGGATGAACTCCAGGTCGCGCACCTTGCCGACCGGGAACTCATAGGTGCCGACCTTGCTGAAGCCGTAGCGGGCATAGAAGCGCTGTGCACCGAAGTTTTCCGACCACACCCCCAGCCACACCGTGCGCGGGCCCTCGCGTTCCAGCCAGGCCAGCGCGGTTTCGAACAGTCGGCTGCCCCAGCCACAGCTCTGCTGGTCCTTGATCAGGTACAGGCGCTTGAGCTCGCCATCGCCGGGCTGCACCTCGGCATGCGGCAGCCCACAGGGGCCGGCAGCGGCGTGGCCCACGGCAACACCGTCCAGCTCCAGCAGCCAGACCGCGTAATCGGGGTGTTCGAGGATGATGCGCTGGCGCTGCGCCGGGTAGGCCTCGTCGAGGAAGGCCTGCAGGTCCTCGGGCGGGTACAGAGGGCCGAAGGTTTCCACGAAGGTACGCGCGGCCAGCACCGACAGGGTCTGGGCATCGTCCGGGGTGGCGCGGCGGATGGTGTAACGGCCTGGGGTCACGGCGGGAGCATCGGCATCGGCGGGAGCCGCCAATTTACCTGAACGCTGGGGCGATGGCGCGGCCCGGCACCGACCTCCGGCCGGTACCTGCCGCACCCTACGCCGGCCCATGGCCGGCGCTTGCCGGCTTATTCCTTGACCGCGCGCGGACGGACCTGGACGTGCACTTCGGCCAGCTGCTCGTCCGGGATCGGCGACGGGGCGCCGGTCATCAGGCACTGCGCGCCGGTGGTCTTCGGGAACGGGATCACATCGCGGATCGACTCGGTACCGGCCATCAGTGCGGCGATACGGTCGATACCGAAAGCGATGCCACCGTGCGGCGGCGCGCCGAAACGCAGCGCGTCGAGCAGGAAGCCGAACTTGCCCTCGGCCTCTTCGGCCCCGATGCCCAGCAGGTCGAACACCGCGCTCTGCATATCCGAGCGGTGGATACGGATCGAACCGCCGCCGATCTCGTTGCCGTTGAGCACCATGTCATAGCCGCGCGATACGGCAGTCTTGGCGTTGGCGCGCAGATCGGCGATGTCATCCACTGCCGGTGCGGTGAAGGGGTGATGCAGGGCGACGTAGCGCTGGGCTTCGTCGTCGTACTCGAACATCGGGAAATCGGTGACCCACAGCGGCGCCCAGCCGGCGGCGACCAGGTTGAAGTCCTTGCCAGCCTTCAGGCGCAGCGCACCCATGAAGTCGGAGACCTTGTTGTAGCCACCGGCGCCGAAGAACACGATGTCGCCGTTACCGGCGCCCACCTGGGCGACCAGCGCGGCGAAGGCCTCTTCGCTGAAGAACTTGGCGATCGGCGAGCTGACTTCGCCGCTCTCGCTGATCTTGATGTAGGCCAGGCCCTTGGCGCCGTACTTGGCGGCATGCGCGGCGTAGTCGTCGATCTGCTTGCGCGACAGGCTGGCACCACCCGGGATGCGCAGCGCGGCCACACGGCCGTCGGCATCGTTGGCGGCGGCGGTGAACACCGGGAACTCACTGGTCTTGACCAGCTCGGCCACGTCCACCAGCTCCAGCGCGATGCGCAGGTCCGGCTTGTCCGAACCAAAGCGACGCATCGCTTCGGCCCAGGTCATGCGCGGGAAGCTGGCGGCCAGCTCCACGTCCACCACTTCCTTGAAGATGGCGCGGATCATGGTTTCCACGAAGTCCTGCACGTCGCGCTCGCGCACGAAGGCGAACTCCATGTCCAGCTGGGTGAATTCCAGCTGGCGGTCGGCACGCAGGGCTTCATCGCGGAAGCAGCGCGCGATCTGGTAGTAACGGTCGAAGCCGGCCACCATCAGGATCTGCTTGAACAGCTGCGGGCTCTGCGGCAGGGCGTAGAACTCGCCCGGGTGCATGCGCGCCGGCACCAGGAAATCGCGGGCGCCTTCCGGGGTGGCCTTGGTCAGGATCGGGGTTTCGATGTCCTGGAAGCCGGTGGCGTCCAGGTGGCGGCGCAGGGCCTGCACCAGCTTGATGCGGGTGCGCTGCATGCGCTGCATTTCCGGGCGGCGCAAATCCAGGTAACGGTACTTCAGGCGGGTTTCTTCGCCCGGGTTCTCGTGCGCGTGGAACGGCAGCGGCTCGGCCTTGTTGAGGATGGTGATGGCCGTGGCGATCACTTCCACGTTGCCGGTGCGCAGCTTGTCGTTGGCCGCATGGCGCGCACGCACCACGCCTTCCACCTGCAGCACGTCTTCGTAGCCCAGGCTGGCGGCCACGGCGAATACAGCGGCGTTGTCGACTTCCACCGTCACCTGCACGATGCCTTCATGATCACGCAGATCGATGAAGACCACGCCGCCCTGGTTGCGGGCAACGTCGGTCCAGCCGGCGAGGGTTACGGTTTGGCCAATCAGGGTCTCGTCGACCAGGCCACAGAAGTGGGTACGCATGGGGGTAAAGCTCCGCAGGAGAGTGCCGGCGCCAAGCTGCGCCGGAAAGCCCGTTATTCTGCGGCCGCCAGCCCGGCGGGGCAAATCCGGGCGCTGCGGCCCGGCATCACACGCTCTGAACCGGGGCCATTCCTATAGTCCGCGCACCAACGACCGCACGGGGATGTCGCCATGCAACGCCGTCTGAGCACCGTCTGCCTCACCCTTGCCCTGGCCTGTATGGCCCCGGCCCTGCACGCCCAGATGAGTACCCGGGCCTATGCCCCGGAAAATCTGTCGCAGCTGTCCTCCTCCGACCGCAGCCGGGTCATCACCCAGGAATATGCCGACCAGTCCAATGGCCGCCGGATCCCGGACGACCAGCTGCGCTTCTACCTGGCCCAGGTCAACTCGGGCTGGAACTTCTCCCGCATCAAGCAGGACATCGCC
Organism: Stenotrophomonas sp. AGC87; assembly: GCF_057333975.1. Taxonomy (NCBI): domain Bacteria; kingdom Pseudomonadati; phylum Pseudomonadota; class Gammaproteobacteria; order Lysobacterales; family Lysobacteraceae; genus Stenotrophomonas; species Stenotrophomonas sp. AGC87. The sequence continues at coordinate 245,340 of NZ_JBHFHW010000043.1, read as the reverse complement.
ACGTCGCTGCGCGGCAACGGCAACGGGGGTGGCTGGAATGGCGGCGGCAACGGCCCCGGCAACAACGGCACGGTCCGCTGCGAAAGCCAGGACAACCGCGAGCGGGTCTGCAACACGGGCTGGCGCAGTGCCCGGCTGTCCCGCCAGATCTCCGGGACGACCTGTACCGAGGGCCGCAACTGGGGCTCGCGCAACGGGACGGTCTGGGTCAGCGGCGGCTGCCGGGCCGAATTCGTCGAGGGCCGTGGCAATGGCGGCAACTGGGGTGGCGGTGGCGGTGGCGGCACCGGCGCGACGATCCGCTGCGAGAGCCAGGACAATCGCGAGCGCACCTGCAACACCGGCTGGCGCAACGCAACCCTGGTCCGCCAGATCTCCGGTACGGCGTGTGTCCAGGGCCAGACCTGGGGCGTGCGCAATGGAGCGATCTGGGTCAATCGCGGCTGCCGCGGCGAGTTCGCCGAAGCGCGTGGCAACAGCGGCGGCAACTGGGGCGGCGGTGGCGGCAACAGCAATTACAGCGTGACCTGCAGCAGCAACGACAAGCGCCAGCAGACCTGTGCCTGGGATGCCCGTCAGGGTCGCCCGGCGCTGGTGCAGCAGTTGTCGGGCACGGCCTGCGTGGAAGGCCGCAGCTGGGGCTACAGCAATGGCAGCCTGTGGGTGAGCGGCGGCTGCCGCGCCCGCTTCGGGGCGCGCTGAGCGTTACTGCCAGCGGTAGGTGCCGACCGCTGGTCGGCACCGGTGAGCGTTACGGCGCGGGCGTCTCGCTGCCCCACGGCGCCGGTGGCAGTGCCACCGGCTTGCTCAGATCGAACACCACCTGGAAGTGGCGCCCGCCAGGGCGGGTCAATTCGTAGACGAAGCGCTGGTCCGGCTCCACTTCCATTGCCCAGGTGTTCTGCACCGAGGCGAGCATGTCGGCCTTGCGGAACATCGCCACCGAGTCCGAATCCACCGGGAACGACTGGCGTTGCGCGGTGCCTGGCGGCTTGCTGTCGCCACCGTACATCGTGACCGCATCCGGACTGCCGTCTTCGTGGCGATGATCGTGCTTGAGCCGCAGCCCATGCTCGGTACGGGTGAGCACCCAGGTCCGTGAATGGTCATCACCGACATGGAAGGGAATCCGCAGCTCATGCGCCGGGTCCTCGCAACCACGCACATGCATCACCAGCCGTTTGCCCTCGAAAGGATCGGGCGCATCGGTCTTGGGCGCGTTGGCCGCGATGCGGCCTTCGAACGCTTTGCCGCAGTGCGCGGCCACAGCAGACATGAACGCATCGGATGGCGCCATCGAGACATCATGGCCGACGGTGTCGTTCGAACCGCTGCACGCGGTGATCGCCAGCGCAGCGGCGAAAGGAAGGAGTTTGACTACATTCATGCCCCCACCCTAACGGGCGCGAACGACCAGCGCAAACTGGACGCCCGCGCCATCTGTCACGCGCGCGCGCGCATCGCCTGCGCTGCAACAGGGGCTTCATACCCGCTGTGGTATGGTCAATCACGTGACTTGTTCGCCTTCTTCCCCACGAAGGGCGCACGCATGTTGCGGTTGACCGCCCTGCTCGCCGGTGTGGCGCTGCTGCTCACCGGCAGCGGCCTGCTCGGCACATTGCTGGCGGTGCGCGGTGGTGAAGCCGGCTTCGGTGCCGGCACATTGGGGTTGGTGATGTCCGGCTATTTCGCCGGTTTTTTCATCGGCACCTTCTTCGCCCCCTCGCTGATCGGCCGCATCGGCCATATCCGTGCGTTTGCCTTCTTTGCCGCCCTCGCCGCCATCGCGGTGCTGCTGCACCCTCTGTGGATCAATCCCGTGGGTTGGGGCGTGCTGCGCATCCTCACCGGCATCGCGCTGGTGGGCCTTTACACGGTGATCGAGAGCTGGCTCAACGCCGAGCCCGACCCGCGCCTGCGCAGCCGCGCTTTCTCGCTCTACATGGTGGTCAACCTTTCCGCACTGGCGCTCGGCCAGGTGCTGCTGATGCTTGGCGACGCCGGCGCGACCTCGATGTTCATGCTTACCGCGATCCTGGTCTGCGCGGCAGTATTGCCGGTCACCGCTACGCGCCTGCGCCCGCCGGAGATTCCCTCGGTGCCGCGCCTGAAACTGGCGCGGCTGTATGCGATGGCACCGGTGGCGACGGTTGCCGCCGGCCTCTCCGGCCTGGCGATGGGCGCGTTCTGGGGCCTGCTGCCGGTCTACGCCGGCGAGGTCGGCCTGGACGGCAATGGCGTCGCCCTGTTCATGCTGACCGCCATCGCCGGTGGCGCGTTGCTGCAATGGCCATTGGGTCACATCAGCGACGGCCATGACCGCCGCAGCGGACTGGTCGCCCTGAGCCTGGCCGCGGCGGGTATCGCCGTGGTGGCCTCGCTGCCGATGATCCAGCTGCAGACCCATCTGCTGTTCGGCCTGTTTTTCTTCTATGGCGGGCTGGCCTTCGCGCTGTATCCCTTCGCGGTCGCGCACATGCTCGATTACCTGCCGCGCGAAGATCTGCTCTCGGGCTGCTCCAGCCTGCTGCTCGTCCATGGCGTGGGCGCCGCGCTCGGCCCCGCGTTGGCGGGCGCGGCCATGCAGCAGTTCGGCGCGCCTGCACTGCCGCTGTACTTCGCGGTGGTGTTGATGCTGCTGGCCTTGTTCACCACCGCGCGCCTGCTCAGCTTCCAGCGGCTGCGCACGCATCCGGTCGGCTTCCGGCTGATGCTGCGCACCACCCCCTCGGCGCTGGAACTGATGCCCGAGACCGACACCGCGCCGCCGGATCCCGATATCCCCCTCCCCTCTGACTCCGATAAGGAAGTGCATTGACTGTTTCGACACCGACCTCCCTCACTCCAACCCGTACACCGCCGGCGCCGTCGGCCCCGCAATTGATTCTCGCCACCGATCTGGATGGCACCTTCCTCGCCGGCGATCCCGCCGCGCGTCATCGGCTCTACCGGCTGGTCGACCAGCACCCGGGAATCCGCCTGATCTTCATCACCGGCCGCGGCCTGGAAGCGGTGATGCCCCTGCTCTCCGATCCGGCCATTCCGCGCCCGGATTACGTGGTCTGTGATGTCGGCGCCACCGTCGTCGACGGCCACACCCTGCAGCCGCTGCAGCCCCTGCAATCGATGATCGACGCGCACTGGCCGGGCGAGCAGGTCGTCGCCGCCGCGATGCGTCCGTTCACCGCGCTGCAGCGCCAGGATGTGCCGCAGGAACGCCGCTGCTCGTATTTCTGCGATCCCGACACGCTGGCGCCACTGCGCTCGCAGATCCAGGCCGCCGCACAGGCGCTGGGCTGCGATGTGCTGTACTCGGCCGACCGCTATCTGGACATCCTGCCGCCGGATACCGACAAGGGCCGCACCCTGGCCGCGCTTGCGCGCCTGCTGGAGCTGCCGCGTGATCGCATCCTGGTGGCCGGCGACACCCTCAATGACCTGTCGATGTACACCTCCGGTTTCCGCGGAGTGTGCGTGGGCGATTCGGAGCCGGCGCTGACTGCCGCGACGGCCGACCTGAAGCACACCTTCCATGCACAGGCGCCGGGTTGCGGCGGCATCCTCGAAGCGATCGAACATTTCGGCCTGCTCGCCGATGACGATCCCTTCCTGCGCCCACCGCCGCAGGCGCGCGCCGATGGCGCCGACCTGGTGATGGTCTATCACCGCCTGCCCTTCGATGAAGTAATGGAAGACGGCGTGCTGGTGCAACGCCCGCCGCGCTCGCCCAACGGCATCATCCCCTCGCTGCTGAGCTTCTTCGAAGGCGGCCAGAAGGGCTCGTGGGTCGCCTGGGGAATCGATGAACCCAAGCGCGGCCCGTTCCAGACGCACCTGGCCGTGGATGCCGAGCGCTACCCCACCCTGACCGCCGCGCGCGTGCCGCTGAGCAAACAGGAAGTGGACATCTTCTACAAGCGCTTCTCCAAGGAAGCGTTCTGGCCGATGCTGCATGTGTTCTGGGAACGCGCGAAATTCCGCGAAGAAGACTGGCAGGTCTTCCTCAAGGTCAACCGCAAGTTCGCCGAAGCCACCGCCGCCGAAGCCGCGCATGGCGCGACCGTGTGGATCCACGACTACAACCTGTGGATGGTGCCGGCCACGCTGCGCGAGCTGCGCCCGGACCTGAAGATCGCCTTCTTCCACCACACCTACTTCCCGTCGGCGGATGTATTCAATGTGGTGCCCTGGCGCCGCGAGATCATCGGCAGCCTGCTCAGCTGCGACTACATCGGCTTCCACATTCCCCGCCAGGTAGAGAACTTCGTGGACGTCGTGCGCGGCGCGATGCCAGCCGAGCGTCTGGCGTGGGAAAGCTGCGCCCCGCGCTTCCTCACCTACGGGTGCGCAGTGGGTCTGGACACGATGACCACGCGCCTGCGCGTGGGCGACCGCGAAGTCGCCCTCGGTGCGCACCCGGTCGGCACCGATCTTCGCCGCATCCACAACGTGCTCGCACGCAGCGACGTGCGCAATGACATCTTCAAGCTGCGCCGCGAGATCGGCGCGCGCAAGCTGGTGCTGTCAGTGGAGCGCCTGGATTACACCAAGGGCACGCTGGCCAAGCTGGAGGCGTTCGAGCGGTTGCTGGAGCAGCATCCGGATCGCCAGGGCAAAGTCACCCTGCTGATGATCTGCGTACCGGCCGCGCGCGAGATGACCATCTACCGCACGCTGCAGAACCAGATCGAACAGGCGGTGGGGCGGATCAACGGGCGCTTCTCGCGGCTGGACTGGACCCCGGTGCGCTTCTTCGCCCAGGCATTGCCGTTCGAAGAGGTGGTGGCGCACTACGCTGCCGCGCAGGTGATGTGGATCACCCCGCTGCGCGATGGCTTGAACCTGGTGTCCAAGGAGTTCGTGGCCACGCAGGGCATCGAGGGCAGCAACGGCGTGCTGGTGCTGAGTGAGTTTGCCGGTGCGGCGGCCGAGCTGAAGGGCGCGGTGCTGACCAATCCGCATGACCCGGCCGACCTCACCGCCGGCCTGCTGCAGGCGTTGTCGATGCCCGACGATGAAGCCACCGGGCGCATGCGCCAGCTGTTCGGCAGCGTGGAGTACTACGACGTGGATCGCTGGGGCCGGGATTTCCTGGAAGCGGTGCGCAACAGCCACGCCGAAGGCTGACGTTGTACAGGTAGTGGCGGCCGCTGGCCGGCTCCAGGCGGAGC
>NZ_JBHFHW010000043.1:222285-240132 GCF_057333975.1 Stenotrophomonas sp. AGC87 | reverse complement strand
CCCCCCCCCCCCCCCCCCCACTACCGTGTGCGCACCGACCAACGTTGGGTGCCCACCGGGCGGCATGGCCTACCCGGCATGCTGCATGATGCCTTCGGCGATCACCGCCACCTGGCGCAGCACGTCGTTACGGCCGGCATCATCCACCGTCGCGCCCTGCAGGTAGCTGGTCAGCACCCACGGTGCACCGCCGGCGAGCGGCCACAGGATCGCGATGTCATTGGTGGTGTCCTCGCCATTGCTGCCGGTCTTGTCACCCACCCGCCATGCCTTGGACAACCCGGCGCGCAGCCGCGCATCGCCGGTTTCGTTGTCGATCAACCAATCGGCCAGCTGCTGACGTGAGGCGGGCTTGAGGACGTCACCGAGCACGAAGCGCTGCAGGCTGGCCGCCATCGCAGCCGGACTGGTGGTGTCGCGCGGGTCGCCGGGGGCGAAGCGGTTCATCTCCGGCTCGAGACGGTCATTGCGGGTCACCGCATCGCCGTTGGCCCGCAGGAACGCGGTCACCCCGGCCGGTCCACCGACCATGCCCAGCAACAGGTTCGCAGCGGGGTTGTCGCTGGTGATCATGGTCGCCCGGCACAGGTCGCGCACCGTGACATCCTTGCCGATGTGCCGCGTGGTCACCGGCGCATGCGAGAGCATGTCCTGCTGGCGCACGGGCACGCGCCGGTCCAGCGACAGCCTGCCCTGGTCGGCCAGGTGCAGCACCGCTGCGGACAATACGAACTTGAACGTGCTGCACATCGGGAAGCGTTCGTCCTGCCGGTTGCCGGTACGCCAGCCGGTGCCGGTGTTGAGCAGGGTCACGCCGAGGCGCCCGCCGCTTGCTGCTTCCAACGCTGCGAAGTCTTTCGCCGCGACGGCAGATTTCGGCGAAGGCAGAGGCGTCTTGGCGAAGGCGGTGGCGGCCAATGCAGACGCGGCGGCCGCGCCGGTCCATTGCAGGAACTGTCGTCGAGCGATCATGTGGTTCTCCTTGGCGAAGGCCTGAGTATTGGCAGGTTCCCGCGCCTCCACCAGCGAGGATTTTCAGCGGAAGTCATTACGTGACCTTATGCCTCGTTACTCCCTCCCCGTGCATGAACGCGGAAAATGGCGTCATCTCGGGAAGTCGCTCGCCGCAGCAGCCCCTCAGTGCGAAGATGCATCATCCCTGCTCACGGCTCGCCCATGCTCCGCCCCCAGCTGCCGCTCAATGCCCTGCGCGCCTTCGAGGCCGCTGCACGGCACCAGAATTTCACCCGCGCCGCCTTGGAGCTGTGCGTCAGCCAAGCCGCGCTGAGCCATCAGATCCGGGCACTGGAGGACCGGCTGGGCGTGTCGCTTTTCACCCGGTTGCCGCGCGGGGTCGCCCTGACCGATGAAGGCGCCCGCCTGTATCCGGTGCTCAACGAGGCCTTCGACCGCATCGCGGTCAGCCTGGACCGCTTCGTCGGCGGGCACTTCCGCGAGGTGTTGAGTGTGGGCGTGGTCGGCACGTTCGCCACCGGCTGGCTGCTGCCACGCCTGGGGGATTTCAACGCGCGCCATCCGGATATCGAACTGCGCCTGCAGACCCACAACAACCGCATCGATCTGGCCGGTGAAGGGCTGGACCTGGCGATCCGGTTCGGTGATGGCGATTGGCAGGGGCAGGTCAGCGATGCCGTACTGGATGCCCCGTTCGCGCCGCTGTGTGCACCTGCGTTGGCACGTACGCTGCGGCAGCCGCGCGATCTTGCCAACGTGGCGTTGTTGCGCTCCTACCGCAGCGACGAGTGGCCACGCTGGCTGCAGGCCGCTGGCGCGCCGGAACTGGACGCGCGTGGGCCGGTGTTCGATTCATCCCTGACGCTGGCCAGTGCTGCCGCCGCAGGTGCGGGCGTGGCGCTGTTGCCGTTGAAGATGTTCGAGCAGGATCTTGCCCAAGGGCGCTTGATCCAACCCTTCGCACAGACCTTGGAGCTGGGCAGGTATTGGTTGACGCGACTGCGCTCGCGCACCGAAAGCGATGCGGCGCGCAGATTCCGCGAATGGCTGGAAGCGCGGTAACCCCCGGAACGAAGAGCATCCACGCATGGCGTGGATCTACACGGGCGGATGCGGCACGTACCAGCGTGCCGCATCACCCGCCGCGATCAGGCGTCCAGCAATTCCATCCACGTCTGCTCGGCCTTGCTGAGCAGAGTGGCGGTCGCTTCGCGATCACGGCCGAGCACGGCCATGCGGGTCGCATCGGCGTAATTGGAGGGATCGGCCAGCTGCCGGTCCAGATCGGCCAGCAGCGCTTCCAGCTCGCCCACCTTGGCTTCGGCGGCGGCCAGCTTGTGCGGGTTGGCCGGCTTGCGCGCGGGCAGCGGCGGAGTCGGCGGTACTGGCTCCGGGGCGGCCGCGGCCATCTTCTGCTTGGTGCCCTGTGCGGCCGGACGCGAACGCAGCCACGCCGCATAGGCATCCAGATCGCCGTCGAACGGTTCGACCACGCCATCGGCCACACGCCAGAACGTGTCGCAGACCAGACCGATCAGATGGCGGTCATGCGAGACCATCACAATCGCGCCTTCGAAGTCGGCCAGTGCTTCGGCCAGCGCTTCGCGCATTTCCAGGTCCAAGTGGTTGGTCGGTTCGTCGAGCAGCAGCACGTTCGGCTGCTGGTAAGCGATCAGTGCCAGGGCCAGACGCGCGCGCTCGCCGCCGGAGAAGCCGTCCACCGGTTCGAAGGCGCGGTCGCCGGCGAAGTTCCACTTGCCGAGGAAATCGCGGAAGGACTGGTTCGGTGCATCCGGGGCCAGATCGCGGAAGTGCTCCATCGGCGACTGCCCTTCGTGCAGCGACTCCACCGTGTGCTGGGCGAAGTACCCGATGCGCAGGTCCGGATGCGCGGCGCGCTCGCCGCTGATCGGATCCAGTTCGCCCACCAGGGTCTTCACCAGGGTGGTCTTACCGGCACCGTTCGGGCCGAGTAGGCCGATCCGCTGGCCGGCTTCCAGGCCGAAGCCTACGTTGCTCAGGATCACCGAATCGGCGCCGTAACCGGCCTCGACATGGTTCAGGCGGATCAGCGAGAACGGCAGCTTGGCCGGCGGCGCGAACTCGATGCGGAACTCGCGCTCGGCACGCACCGCTTCGGTGCCGGCCAGCTTGGCCAGGCGCTTCATGCGGCTCTGGGCCTGGGCGGCCTTGCTGGCCTGCGCCTTGAAGCGATCGATGAAGCTCTGCAGATGTGCGCGCTCGGCCTGTTCCTTGTCGTGGGCGAGCTGCTGCTGGCGCAGCTGTTCGGCGCGCTGGCGCTCGAAATCGGTATAGCCGCCGACGTACAGCTTGGCGCCGCCACCGTGCAGATGCAGGGTGTGGGTGGCCACGTTGTCCAGGAACTCACGGTCATGCGAGATCAGCAGCAGGGTGCCCGGGTACTTGAGCAGCCACTGTTCCAGCCAGAACACGGCGTCCAGATCCAGATGGTTGGTCGGTTCGTCGAGCAGCAGCAGGTCGCTGGGCATCATCAGCGCGCGCGCCAGGTTCAGGCGCACGCGCCAGCCGCCGGAGAACGAGGAGACCGCGCGCGAGTGGGTCTCGGCCGGGAAGCCCAGGCCGTGCAGCAGCTTGCCGGCGCGCGCCTCGGCGTCATAGGCACCGATCTCGGCCATCCGCTGGTGGGCGGTGGCCACCGCTTCCCAGTCTTCACGCGCCGCAGCCGCGGCCTCTTCGCGCATCACGGCGGCCACCTCGGTGTCGCCCTCCAGCACGAACTGCAGCGCCGGATCCGGCAGCGACGGGGTTTCCTGGGCCACGCTGGCGATGCGGATCTTGCCGGGCAGATCGACGTCGCCCTTGTCCGCCTCCAGCTCGCCCTTGACGGCGGCGAACAGGCTGGACTTGCCGGCGCCATTGCGGCCGACCACGCCGACGCGGTACCCCGCATGCAGGGTCAGGTCGACGTTGGACAACAGCAGCCGCTCGCCACGGCGCAAGGCGAAGTTACGAAGGGAAATCATCTTGGGGGTCCATATAACGGAATGGAATGTGCTCGTGAGCACCTTTCCTGCGACGTAATTCTAGCGTTAACGAATACTTGACGGGCCCCGGGATGCGCGGCAGGCCTCGTTTCTCTCTCCCACGACCCTGCCCGCGCTTCCCCGGGACCCTCCTGTCAAACCCCGGGCCTCACGTAAATGGTTGCTTCTGCAACGTTTTTTACGAACATGGCGAAAATTTGACAAGCGATGAATATCCCGTTAATCCGTCTATTGCGCACCGCAACAACCGCCTTCGCTGACCCGATCCTCGATGTCGTCATGTCGCTTTGGTGCCGCACCGTCACAACCGGAGCCACATCCTGATGAACCGCAAGACCAGTACGCTCGCCGCCGCCGTAGCTGTCGCGCTCGGTATGTCCAGCTTCGCCGCCACCGCCCAGGACGCCCCCGCCCGCACGGCGGCCAATACCCTGGACACCATCATCGTCACCGGCACCCGCGTGGCCGACCGCACCGTGGCCGAATCGCAATCGCCGATCGACATCATCACCCCCGAGGCATTGCAGTCCACCGGCACCACCGAGCTGGCCACCGCGCTGGCCCGCGCCCTGCCCTCGCTGAATTTCCCGCGCCCGGCGCTGACCGATGGCACCAGCGGCATCCGCCCGGCGCAGCTGCGCGGCCTCTCCCCGGACCAGGTGCTGGTGCTGGTCAACGGCAAGCGCCGCCACACCTCCGCACAGATCAACGTCAACGGCAGCATCGGCCGTGGCTCGTCGGCAGTGGACATCAACGCGATTCCGATCGCCTCGATCGAGCGCGTGGAAGTGCTGCGCGACGGCGCATCGGCGCAGTACGGCTCGGACGCCATCGCCGGCGTGATCAACATCGTGCTCAAGGGGTCCTCCTCCGGCGGCAGCCTGGCGCTGGATGCCGGCCAGTACTCGGCCGGTGACGGCAACAAGTACCAGCTCTCCGGCGACACCGGGATCGGCTTCGCCGACGGCCGCGGCAGCGTGCATGTGGCCGGCCAGATCGTCCAGCAGGACGAGAGCAACCGCGCCGGCCCCTACCAGGGCACCGCACCCAACACGGGCAACTTCCCGAACATCGGCCAGACCACCTTCGTGGTCGGCGACCCGCAGGTGGATGCAACCGCCGCCTCGGCCAATGCCAGCTTCCAGTTCAGCGACCACGTCTCGGCCTACGCCACCGCGATGGCGAGCAACCGCGACATCACCTCGTTCGCGTTCTACCGCTCGCGCAACAACCTCAACCAGGGCGCGCTGCTGGCGCAGACCTACCCGGACGGCTTCGTGCCGGAGATCAATCAGTACTCCAAGGACCGTTCGCTGGTCGCCGGTGTGAAGGGCGGCTCGGACAGCGGCTGGAACTGGGATGTCAGCTACAACTACGGCGCCAACAAGATCGATTTCCACACCCGCAACAGCATCAACTACGCGCTCGGCGTGAACAGCCCGCGCTCGTTCTACGACGGCGCGCTGGAGTACACCCAGAACATCGTCAATGCCGATGTGACCAAGACCCTGGACTGGGGCCTGGCCTATCCGGTCACGCTGTCCTTCGGCGGTGAGTACCGCAAGGAAAAGTGGGAGCAGTCGGCCGGTGAACTGAACTCCTACACCGGCAGCGGTGCACAGGGCTTCGGCGGCTTCACCCCGCTCAACGCGGTGGATGCCGACCGTGACAACTACGCCGTCTATGCCGGCCTGGAAGCTGACCTCACCGACAAGTTCTCCGCCGGCGTGACCGGCCGCTACGAGGACTACTCGGACTTCGGCGACAAGTTCTCCGGCAAGCTCTCCGCGCGCTATGCCTTCACCGACAAGGTCGCCCTGCGCGCCACCGCCTCCAGCGGCTTCCGCGCGCCATCGCTGGCCCAGCAGAGCTACCAGGCGGTGACCAGCACGATCATCAACGGCGTGTTCGTCGAACGCGGCACCTTCCCGACCACCAGCCCTGCCGCGCAGGCCCTGGGCGCCAGCCCGCTGAAGGCCGAAAGCTCGACCTCCTACAGCCTGGGCCTGGTCCTGCAGCCGGTGGATCGCCTGTACCTGACCGTGGATGCGTACCAGATCGACATCGACGACCGCATCGTTCTGTCGACCAACATCACCACCAATGACGCCGCCAACGCGCTGCTGGCCAACCTGGGCCTGCCGGGCGTCACCGCGTTCTCCTACTTCACCAACGGCGTGGACACCCGCACCCGCGGCGTGGATGCGGTCTCCAGTTACACGATTCCGTTCGCCGCCAGCTCGCTGGAGCTGACCGCGGCCTACAGCTACAACGAGACCGAAGTGAAGAAATTCATCGGCTCGCCGCCGGTGTTCGGCACGCTGGGCATCACCCAGTCGCTGATCGGCCGCGATGAGATCGGCCGCATCGAGGACAGCTACCCGCGCGACAAGACCATCCTCAGCGGCACCTGGCGTTCGGACCGCTGGGACCTGAACCTGGCGGCCACCCGCTACGGCTCGTTCACTGTGCGCAACTCGGCCACGGCCCTGCGCGACCAGACCTACGACGCCTCGTGGGTGCTCGATGCCTCGGCCAGCTACAAGCCGAGCGAGAACTGGACGCTCACCCTGGGTGCGGACAACATCCTGGACGAATACCCGGACCGCACCGTGGATCTGCAGAACTCCACCTGGGGCATGCTGCCGTACAGCAACTACTCGCCGTATGGGTTCAATGGCGCGTATGTGTACGGTCGCGTGACCTACAAGTGGTAAATGAATCTGCCTGATAAACCACATGCCCCGGCTCGCCGGGGCATGTGCGTTCTGGCCGCAGGAAACCGGGATTCCGCGCATTCACCGTTCAACGCACGGGCTGTCCCGGACAGCACATGACCTGACCACGGGGACATAGCCGCATTGCGGCCATCGATGTTTGCCCGGACCGGCCGCATCGGTGAAAATCGGGGTACCCCCCCTCTTTGCGAGCCCCGATGCACCATGACACCGACCTGATCAACATCGTTGCCGTTGGCCTTGGGCTCGCCTTCATCTTCGGCGCGCTGGCCAACAAGCTGCGTTTGTCTCCCCTGGTCGGTTATCTGATTGCAGGCATCTGCGTAGGTCCGTTCACCCCCGGCTTCGTTGCCGACCAGGCACTGGCCAACCAGCTGGCCGAGATCGGCGTGATGCTGCTGATGTTCGGGGTCGGCCTGCACTTCTCGCTCAAAGACCTGATGGAGGTCAAAGCGATCGCCATCCCGGGTGCGATCGGCCAGATCCTGGTCGCCACCCTGCTCGGCTGGGGCCTGGCGGCGTTGATGGGCTGGCCGGTGATCTATGGCGTGGTGTTCGGTTTCTCGCTGGCCACCGCCAGTACCGTGGTGCTGCTGCGCGCGATGGAAGAACGGCGCCTGCTTGAAACCACGCGCGGCAAGATCGCCATCGGCTGGCTGATCGTGGAAGACCTGGCCTGCGTCCTGGCGCTGGTGATGATGCCGGTCCTGGCCGGCGTGTTCGGGCCCGATGCGGCCAATGAAACCCATACCGTCGGCAGCGTGCTGGCCAGCATCGGCTGGACCTTCGTGCAGCTGGGCCTGTTCGTGGCGGTGATGCTGGTGGTCGGGCGCCGGGTGATTCCGTGGATCCTGGAGCGCATCGCCGGCACCGGGTCGCGCGAGCTGTTCACCCTGGCCGTGCTGGCCATCGCACTGGGCGTGGCGTTCGGCTCGGCGATGCTGTTCGGCGTGTCGTTCGCCCTCGGCGCGTTCTTCGCCGGCATGCTGCTCAACGAATCCGAACTGAGCCACAAAGCCGCCAATGATTCGCTGCCGCTGCGCGATGCGTTCGCGGTGCTGTTCTTCGTCTCGGTCGGGATGCTGTTCAACCCGGCCATCCTGATCGAGCACCCGTGGCAGGTGCTCGCCACGGCGGCGATCATCATGTTCGGCAAATCCGCCGCTGCGTTCGTGATCGTGCGCGCGTTCGGCCATCCGACCGGTACCGCGCTGACGATTTCCGCCAGCCTGGCGCAGATCGGCGAATTCGCCTTCATCATCGCCGGCCTCGGCGTGACCCTGGGGATCCTGCCGCCGACCGGCCAGGCGCTGGTGCTGGCCGGTGCGCTGATCTCGATCATGCTCAACCCGCTGGTGTTCGGCCTGCTCGACCGCTGGCTGCTCAAGAACCAGGAAACCGCCCCCACCACCGTGGAGACGGAATTGCCGCCGGGCCCGTCGCTGGATCTGCACGACCACGCCATCGTGATCGGCTACGGCCGCGTCGGCAGCGCGCTGGCGCAGGTGCTGCGCGACCGTGGCGTGCCGGTGATGATCATCGACGACAACAAGGAACACGTCGCCGAAGCGCACGCTGCCGGCCTGCCCGGTATCCGCGGCAGTGCCGCCTCCGACCGCGTACTGGCCGAAGCGCATCCCGAGCGCGCCAAGATCGCCGTGCTGGCGATCCCGCAGCCGCTGGAGGCCGGTGAGACACTGGCCAAGCTGCGCGCGCTCAACCCCGGCCTGACCCTGTTGGCAAGGGCGCACAGCGATGCCGAGGTGAAGCACCTGCTCGCCCACGGTGCCGATGGTACGGTGATGGCCGAGCGCGAACTGGCCTACTCGCTGGCCGAGATGGTGATGTCCACCCCGCCGTACCGCACGATGGGGCAGCAGCACAGCATTCCGGTGGTGTGAGGGCCGCTACACCACCGGCACGCAGATATCCGCACGCAGGATCGCCTCAGGGACCTCTTCCGGATCGTCGAGGTAGTGGTAATACAGCTCGACGTCGCGCAGCGTGTGGCCGCTCTCGGGCAGCCAGTCCCGCAGCAGCACGTCGGTGGCGGCCTCCAGCCCTGCATAGCTGCCCACATGACGCAGCACGGCATAAGCGCCACCGCCCAGCGTCAGCGCACGCAGCGGGGCCGGTAGCGCCTGCGGCGTGCGCCCGAACCCCATGCCGCAGTCGAACACGCACTCACGCGCCGGGACATCACGATGATCGGTGCGTGCGATGCCGACCAGCTGCTGCAGCTGTTCGGCCCATCCCTGCTCCGCCGCCCAGGTGAATATCTCGCCGAAGGCCTGATCCAGATCATCGAAGGCCCCTTGCCTGCGCAGCACCACCACATCGAAGGGTTCCAGCGTGGTCACCGTGACCTGCAGAGGCACCGTCTCGCCCGCCTGATCGCCCGCCGGCAGTGACAGCCGCTGCTGCCAGTGGCTGCGCAGCCCGGCATCCTCACGCAACTCGCTCGGCGTGGCATCCAGCGTCTGGCGACAGGCACGGGCAAGCGCCTGCGGGCTTTCATAGCCGACGTTCAAGGCGACCTCGGTCACCCGGCTCTCGGGCTGGCCGAGCAGGGTCAGCGCCTGCAGCAAGCGCAGGCGCGCCACCGTGCGCCCGGGCGTTTCGCCGGTCAGCGCGCGGTACAGGCGATGGAAGTGGAACGGCGACTGGTGCGCGATCGCGGCCAGTGCCTCCAGATCGGGCAAGGGATCGCCAGCGCGCAGGCGCGCCTGCAGAGGGGCGTGGGCTCGGAGATGTGTATAAGAGACAGGATCTGGGCAATGCGGCTCATGGCGGGCTCCCTCTCTAGGTGACGCTCAGCGTGCGCCGTGCCTCATCCCGCGGCGTGGCCGATCTTGCGCAGTTGGGGGATCGTCAACCGATCCTACCCCCGCGCGTAACGCCACGCCCCACACCCCACGGCGGCCGGCCCGCACCGGCCGCCGTGGTTCCTGCCGCTACGCCTTGGCCAACGCCTGCTCCAGATCCGCCAGCAGGTCGTCGATGTGCTCGATCCCGACCGACAAGCGCACCGTGTCCTCACTGACACCGGCCTTCTCCAGCTCGGCCGCATCCAGCTGCCGGTGCGTGGTCGAGGCCGGATGCGTGGCCAGGGATTTCGCATCACCGAGGTTCACCAGGCGGGTGAACAGCTGCAGCGCGTCCAGGAAGCGTGCCCCGGCAGCGCGGCCACCGGGCAGGCCGAAGGTCAGCACGCCGGAGCCGTGGCCGCGCAGGTACTTCTGCACCAGCGCGTGTTCGGGGTGGTCGGGCAGTGCGGCGTAGTTGACCCAGGCCACCTTGGCATGGCCCTGCAGGTGCTTGGCCACGGCCAGGGTGTTCGCGTTGATACGGTCCAGCCGCAGCGCCAGCGTCTCGATGCCCTGCAGGATCAGGAAGGAATTGAACGGTGAGATCGCCGCGCCGGTATTGCGCAGCGGTACCACCCGCGCGCGGCCGATGTAGGCAGCCGGCCCGAGGGCTTCGGTGTAGACCACGCCGTGGTAGCTCACGTCCGGCTCGTTCAAGCGACGGAAGCGCTGCTTGTGCTCCGCCCAGGGGAAGCGCCCGGAATCCACGATCGCCCCGCCCAGGCTGGTGCCATGCCCACCGAGGTACTTGGTCAGCGAATGCACGACGATGTCCGCGCCGAAATCGAACGAGCGCTGCAGGTACGGTGTCGCCACCGTGTTGTCCACGATCAGCGGCACGCCATGCGCATGCGCGATCTTCGCGACCGCTTCGATGTCGGTGATGTTGCCGCGCGGGTTGCCGATGGATTCGACGAACACGGCCTTGGTGCGGTCATCGATCAGCGCGCCGAACGCCTGCGGGTCGCGATAGTCGGCAAAGCGCGTTTCGATCCCGAACTGCGGCAGCGTGTGCGCGAACAGGTTGTAGGTGCCGCCATACAGCGCACTGGCCGAGACGATGTTGTCGCCAGCCTCGGCGATGGTCTGGATCGCGTAGGTGATCGCGGCCTGGCCCGAGGCCAGTGCGAGCGCGCCGATGCCGCCCTCGAGCGCGGCGATGCGCTGCTCCAGCACATCGGTGGTCGGGTTCATGATGCGGGTATAGATGTTGCCCGGCACCTTCAGGTCGAACAGGTCCGCGCCATGCTGGGTGTCATCGAAGGCGTAGGCCACGGTCTGGTAGATCGGCACCGCCACCGCGCGGGTGGTGGGGTCAGGCCGATAACCGCCATGCACCGCGATGGTCTCCGCGCGCCACTGTGATTCGGGACTGCCGTGTTCGGACATATCGCATCGTCTCCAGGTGAATGCCGACGATACCGAACAAAAAACCCCCGCCGAAGCGGGGGTTCATGCCAAACATGCATGGTGTGAGGCCCAACGGTTATCAGGCCGCCGGTACGCGTGGGGCTCAGCCCTTCACGAACACCAGCTTGCCCTCGGCCGCATCGACCCGGATCACATCGCCGTTGAGGAACTCGCCGGAGAGGATCTTCTGCGCCAGCGGGTTCTCCAGCTGCGACTGGATCGCACGCTTGAGCGGTCGCGCACCGTAGACCGGATCGAAGCCGACGTTGCCCAGCAGCTGGAAGGCGTCGTCGCTGACCTCGATGCGCAGGCCACGCTCGGCCAGGCGCTTCTCCAGGCCCTGCATCTGGATGCGGGCGATCTGCTTGATCTGCACCTTGTCCAGCGGATGGAACACGACGATGTCGTCCAGGCGGTTGATGAATTCCGGGCGGAAGTGCGCCTGCACCACCCCCATCACCGCTGCCTTCATCTGCGTGTAGGCCTCCGGGCTGTCATCGCTGCTCATGTCCTGGATCTGGTGCGAGCCCAGGTTGGAGGTCATCACGATGACGGTGTTGCGGAAGTCCACCGTGCGGCCCTGACCATCGGTCAGGCGGCCGTCGTCGAGCACCTGCAGCAGGATGTTGAACACATCCGGATGCGCCTTCTCCACTTCGTCCAGCAGGATCAGCGAGTACGGACGACGGCGCACCGCCTCGGTCAGGTAGCCACCTTCTTCGTAGCCCACATAGCCCGGAGGGGCACCGATCAGGCGCGCGACGCTGTGCTTCTCCATGAACTCGCTCATGTCGATGCGGATCATCGCGTCGCTGCTGTCGAACAGGAATTCGGCCAGCGCCTTGCACAGTTCGGTCTTGCCCACGCCGGTCGGCCCCAGGAACAGGAACGAGCCGCTCGGGCGATCCGGATCGGACAGGCCCGCACGCGAGCGCCGCACCGCGTCGGAGACCACCTTGATCGCCTCTTCCTGGCCGACCACGCGGTTGTGCAGCATGTCTTCCATGCGCAGCAGCTTGTCGCGCTCGCCTTCCAGCATGCGGTTGACCGGGATGCCGGTCCAACGCGAGACCACTTCGGCGATTTCTTCAGCAGTGACCCGATCCTGGACCAGCTTGAACTCGCTGGTTTCCACTTCCTGCGCGGCCGCCAGCTGCTTTTCCAGCTGCGGCAGCTGCCCGTACTGGATCTCGCTCATGCGGCCGAAATCCTGGCGGCGCTGGGCCGATTCCAGTTCCAGCTTGGCCTGTTCGATCTGTTCCTTGATCCGGGTCGCGCCCTGCAGCGTTGCCTTCTCCGACTTCCAGATTTCGTTGAGGTCGGAGAACTCGCGCTCCAGCGCATCGATGTCATTCTCAAGATCAGCCAGGCGCTGCCGCGAGGCATCGTCCTTTTCCTTCTTGAGCATTTCACGCTGGATCTTGAGCTGGATCAAGCGCCGTTCCAGGCGGTCCAGCTCTTCCGGCTTGGAGTCGATCTCCATGCGGATGCGCGAGGCCGCCTCGTCCATCAGGTCGATGGCCTTGTCGGGCAGCTGGCGGTCGGCGATGTAACGGTGCGACAGCGTGGCCGCCGCGACGATCGCCGGGTCGGTGATTTCCACGCCATGGTGCACGGCGTACTTTTCCTTGAGCCCGCGCAGGATCGCGATCGTGTCTTCCACGCTCGGCTCGCCCACCAGCACCTTCTGGAAGCGGCGCTCCAGCGCAGCGTCCTTTTCGATGTACTTGCGGTATTCGTCCAGGGTGGTCGCACCGACGCAGTGCAGTTCACCGCGGGCGAGCGCCGGCTTGAGCATGTTGCCGGCATCCATCGCGCCATCGGCCTTGCCCGCACCGACCATCGTGTGCAGCTCGTCGATGAACAGGATCACCTGCCCTTCGCTCTTGGCCAGGTCGTTGAGCACGCCCTTGAGGCGCTCTTCGAACTCACCACGGAATTTGGCGCCGGCGATCAGCGCGCCCATGTCCAGCGAGAGCACGCGCTTGCCACGCAGGCCCTCGGGCACTTCGTCGTTGATGATGCGCTGGGCCAGGCCTTCCACGATGGCGGTCTTGCCCACGCCGGGTTCGCCGATCAGCACCGGGTTGTTCTTGGTGCGGCGCTGCAGGACCTGGATGGTGCGACGGATCTCCTCATCGCGGCCGATCACCGGATCCAGCTTGCCGCTCTCGGCCCGCGCGGTCAGGTCGATGGTGTACTTCTCCAGCGCCTGGCGCTGGTCTTCGGCGTTTTCCGACTGCACGGTCTCGCCGCCGCGGACCTTGTCGATCGCGGTTTCGATCTTCTTCCTGTCGGCACCGGCGGCGCGCAGCGCCATGCCCAGGGTGCCGCCATCGTCCACCGCAGCCAGCACGAACCACTCACTGGCGATGAAGGCATCGCCATGCTGCTGGGCCAGCTTGTCGGTGTTGTTGAGCAGCCGGTTCAGATCGTTGCCGATCGACAGATTGCCTTCCTGCCCGGAGACCTTGGGCAGGGCCTCCAGGGTTTCATTCAAGCGTTCGCGCAATACCGGCACGTTGACGCCGGCCTGGGCCAGCAGCGGGCGCGTGCTGCCGCCCTGCTGGTCCAGCAGCGCGCTGAACACGTGCACCGGTTCGATGATGTTGTGGGCGCGGCCCACGGCCAACGACTGCGCGTCGGCCAGCGCCTGCTGGAAACGCGAGGTGAGCTTGTCCATCCGCATGTTCTTGTCCTCGATGTAAACGGGGCTGGCCGTGCCAGCACTGTCCCTGAAATGCGGTTACGGGGGCGTGTTTCAAGGGTGGATGAGATGCCGATTCAGGGTTCGTCAGGCCGTTGGCGGCCGGGCCAGCAGCGATGGTTCGGGCGGCTGCGGGACCAGGCAGCCGAGACCGGCGGGCAGGTCCAGTGCCACGGTGTAGCCCCCGGTGACGCCGTAGCCGATCCGCCACGACGACGGGAACAGATCCGGCGGCTGGAACGCGATATCCACCGCAATGTCGCTCAACGTATCGGTGACCTGCAGTGGCGTGCTGGCGGGCGCGTACTCGATGTCCTCCGCGCCGCGCGTGGTGATCACGTTCCTGCGCTGGATCGCGGCGGCCGGCACCGACGAGCGCGGCGCACCGCGCATCTGGAAGGCCCCATGGAAGCCCGTATCGACCAGCATCAGGTTGTTCTCGCGGCCCCGGATCGGAAAGCGGAGCTGCTGGAAGGGACCCCACAACGAGGAGGTGAAGACCGTCCGCCGCGTGCACGCGGCCGGCGACTGTGCCCCCAGCAGGGTCAGCGTTTCACGCGAGAGCGTGATCCGCCCCAGCGCGCGCAATACGTCCAGCCCGATCAGGTTGAGCTCGCGCGTGGGTTCGCTGTTGAACGACACATCACGCACCCGCTGCCCACCCACCTCGATATCGCTCGGTGCCACCAGGCCCGCCTGCTGGATATCGCCCTCGACGATGCGCGACACCACGAAACCCTCGGTGACCGCCAGGCCGAGCGACTCGGCCAGCGCGCGGCTGATGTGCGAGCGCGGGGCCCCGGTATCGATGATGAAAGCGGCCTCGTGGGCGACCGGTATGCCATCACGCGTGCCGTGCAGCGTGAGGGTCACCGAGGGCAGCTCATTGCTGAACTGGATCGGCACCGCCACGTCCTGCGCCCGCTCGGCTGCGGGCAGCGCGCTGCGCGGCCAGGTGGTGAAGGACGCGAATGCCGGCCGGGTGACATCGGGCACTTCATCGCCGGCCCTGAGCATCGGCACGATGGTGCGCTGGTAGTCCTCACGTACGCGCAGCATCAGGCTCGCCCATCCCGCGATATCACCCTCGATCAGCGCATTGCCCGCGAGGGTGGATTCGCACAGGAACGCCAGCCCCTGCAGCGCGGGCGGTGCATCCCGGGTTTCAGCCAGGCACTGGCGTGCGGCACGGTTGGAGGCGGCCAGCTCGCCACGGATACGATGGTAGCCCGCTGCACCGAGGTGACGGCGCGGACCGGGTGCGCCACTCATCTCACGCAATGTGATCAGCTCCGCACGCAGCACCGCATCGCTGTAGCCGAAGCCATCGTGCAATGCCACCGGATCGGCCGCCACCGTGGCCGGCAACACCGCCACGCACATGCCCAGGACCCACTTCCGCATCGCGTACTCCCATCAACATCCCCGCTCGACCCTAGCACGGGAACCACGCTGCGCTCACGCCTGCTTTCGGCAGCACGGGCCATGCTGGAGGCCGGTTTCATACGGAGTGGCGGCATGCATTACGAACTGTATTACTGGACCGGCATCCAGGGCCGCGGCGAGTTCGTGCGGCTGGCCCTGGAGGATGCCGGCGCGGGCTATACCGATATGGCGCGTGTCCATGGCGATGCGGTAATGCAGCCGTACCTGCAGGGCAAGGTTGAAGGCCTGCAGCCATTCGCTCCACCGTTTCTGCGTACCGGCCGGCAGGTGATCGCCCAGGTCGGCGCGATCCTGGACCACCTGGGCCCGGAACTCGGCCTCGTCCCGGATGCCAGCTCGCGGCGGCAGCAGGCACTCCAGCTGCAATTGACCATCGCCGATCTGGTCGCCGAGGTGCATGACACCCACCATCCGATCGCGATGTCAGCGTACTACGAGGATCAGAAGCACGAAGCCAAGGCCCGCGCCGGGTCGATGCGCGGCGAGCGCATGCCCAAGTTCCTGGGCTATTTCGAGAACGTGCTCAAGCACAACGGCGGGCGGCATCCGCTGCGGGAGCATTCCTACGTGGATCTCTCCCTGTTCCAGCTGCTGAGCGGGCTGGAGTACATGTTCCCGCGCCGCATGCAGGCGCTGTGGCCGACGCTGCCGCAACTGCGTGCGTTGAAGGACCGGGTGGAAACCCGGCCCAACATCGCCGCCTATCTCGCCTCCGAGCGGCGCCTGCCGTTCAACACGAATGGCATTTTCCGGCACTACCCGGAGCTGGACGGCGAGCAATGATGCCTCGCCGGCGCGAGCGCCGCATGCGGCGGTAGCTCACGACGATTGGTCGTGAGCAGGTAGTGGGGGGGGCTGGCCGGCTCCGCAGCGGACCGGCCCATTCGGCAGTTCACGACCGTGGGGCGTGAGCCCCCCCCCCCCCCCCCCCCCCCCCCCCCCACTACCGGGGCGTTACGTACGCTCCGCAGGCTGCTTCTGCAGCGAGAGCAGCGCCAGCAACCCGGCCAGCGCCACATACGCGCCGGTGAACTGCCAGCTGATGATCTTCGGCAGTCCTTCCAGCTGCCACGGCAGGTAGATGCCACCGCGCGGGTCCACCGAGTGGATCAGGCCGAACAGCGTCAACGCCGCAGCCACCAGCAGGAACCCGGAGGCGCGCAGCAGCTTGCCATCGATCATCGCCACCACCGCCGCGATCCACAGCATCGAGGTGATGATGAAGCCGTTGCCCAGGGTGAAGATCACCGCCAGCTCCGGCAGCCCATGGCCATCCAGTGTGGTGGTCAATGCAACGAGCTGCTCCGGTGCGATCCAGCCCGGTGCCTTGATCGCCAGCAGATAGGCCACCGAGGGCAGGAAGCCCAGCACCATCGCGCCGGCATGTTCGCGCGGCGTGGCCTGGAAGGCCTGGGTGGTGATGTCGATCGCCACGTACACGATGATCGGCGCCAGCACGGCCAGCGGCAGCCATTGCACCAGCCCGGAGATCACGCCCAGCATGCCGCCGATGCCCACGAACAGGCCGGTCAGCAGCGTGTAACCGCTGCGTGCGCCCATGTGCTTGTAGGCCGGCTGGCCGATGTACGGCGTGGTCTGCGCCACACCACCGCACAGACCGGCCACCAGCGTGGCGATGGCTTCCACCAGCAGGATGTCGCGGGTGCGGTAATCGTCACCGGCTGCGCGCGCGCTCTCGGAGACGTTGATGCCGCCCACCACCATCAGCAGGCCGAACGGCAGCAGCAGCGGCAGGTAAGTGATCGCGGTCGGCAGGCCGTCGATGAAGCCCAGCGTCGGCCACGGCAGCACCACCTGCGGCGGCACCCACTCGGGCACCTTGAAGCCCGGTGCGCCCAGCCCGGCAAGCCCGAGGCCGTAATACAGGATCGTGCCGAACACGAACGCGACCAGCACACCGGGTGCGCGGATCGGCAGCTTACGCTTGGCGATCAGCACATACAGCAGCAGGCCCAGCGTAACGAACCCGACGATCGGCGAGCGCAGCGTCTCCAGCAGCGGCAGGAAGCCCATCAGCACGATCGCGATACCGGCGATGGAGCCCAACAGCGAGGCACGCGGCAGTGCGCGGGTGACCGCTTCGCCGAAGAACGAGAGGATCACCTTCAGCACGCCCATGATCACCAGCGAGGCCATGCCCAGCTGCCAGGTGGCGATGGCGGCATCGTGCGGTGCCAGGCCCTGCCCCTTGAAAGCAAGGAAGGCCGGGCCGAGCACCAGCAGCGCCATGCCGATGCTGGTCGGCGCATCCAGGCCGAGCGGCATCGCGGTGACATCGTCACGGCCGGTACGCGCGGCCAGGCGCCGGGCCATCCAGGTGTAGAGCACGTTGCCGACCAGCACGCCGAAGGCGGTGCCCGGGAACATGCGGCCGAACACCACATCGGCCGGGAACTGGAAGATGCCGACCAGCGCCATCGCGATGAAGCCGAGGATCGACAGATTGTCGACCACCAGGCCGAAGAAACCGTTGAGATCGCCGGCAACGAACCAGCGGGGGCGTCCGGTAGGGACGGGAGCAGTGGCGGACATGCGCAGGGCGGCCGTGGGGAGGGGGTAGCCGATGGTAGGGCCTCCCCGCCCCCAGTAACAGGCGCATGGATGGAACGCCGGGAAACGTCCGCCGACGGGGGACGCGCCACCGCGCGGTAGTGCCG
>NZ_JBHFHW010000043.1:217172-222210 GCF_057333975.1 Stenotrophomonas sp. AGC87 | reverse complement strand
TGCCTGGAGCATCCTGAGGATGCCGGCCAGCGGCCGGCACTACCGGACCGCGTGGGGATCAGGGCTTGTTGAGGAAGTTGTTCGCCAACAGGTCCCGCACATCCCCGACCCGCCCGCTCAGCAGCGCCTTGGCGGCGTACAGGGCAGTACCGGCCACCTGCTTGGCTTCCACCTGCGGCGGCATCACCAGTTCGGTCGGGCTGGTGTGCACGTCCAGCAGCGCCGGGCCGGGATGGGCCAGGATGTCCTGCACGGCCTGCTCCAGATCTTCCGAGCGGGTGACCGTGCGCCCGTAGAAGCCGATCACCTCGGCCAGCCGGCCGAAATCGGGGTTCTTCAGGTCGGTGTAGTTGTCCAGCAGGCCTTCGACCTTCTGCTCCAGCTCCACGAAATTCAGCGAGCTGTTGTTGTAGACCACCACCTTGATCGGCAGGTTCTCCTGCACCGCGGTGAGCAGGTCGCCGAGCAGCATCGCCAGGCCACCATCACCGGACAGCGAGATCACCTGCCGGCCCGGGTAGGCCTTCTGCAGGCCCAGTGCCTGCGGCATCGCGTTGGCCATCGTGCCGTGCAGCAGGCTGGTCAGGGTCCGGCGGCGGCCGTTGACGCGGATATGGCGCAGGATCCAGACCATCGGCGAGCCACCGTCGGCGGTGAACAGGGCATCGTCGGCGGCATGACGGTCGATCAGTGCGGTCAGATGCTGCGGGTGGATCAGCTCGCCCTCGCCCGGCTGTTCCTCCTTGGCCCGCGTGGCGAGTGCCTTCTCACGGTGCTCCAGGCATTCGTCCAGGAAGCTGCGGTCCTCGCGCTCGGGCAGCAACGGCAGCAGCGCCTCCAGGGTCGGGCCGATATCGCCGACCACGCCCAGGTTCACCGGGTGCCGGCGGCCAAGATGGCTGCCATCGCGATCCACCTGGATGAGTGTCGCCTTGTCCGGGTAGTACTGGCCCCAGGCGAAGTCCGCGCCGAGCAGCAGCAGCGTGTCGCAGGCCATCAGCGTGTGATACCCGGATTCGATGCCGAAGATGCCGGTCATGCCCATGTTGTACGGGTTGTCGTACTCCACGAAATCCTTCGCGCGCGAGGTATGCGCAATCGGTGCCTTCAGCCTGGCACCAAGGGCCACCAGCGCATCGTGTGCATGCTCGCAGCCGGCGCCGGCATAGATGCCGATCCGCTTGCCCTGCCCGATCAGCGCGGCGATGCGCTGCAGTTCGTCGTCCGAGGGGCGCAGCACCGGCTGGGTGTAGTGCACCGAGAACGGCGGGTCGTGCTTGACCTCGGCTTCGCTGATATCGGCCGGCAGGATGACGACGGCCACACCGCGTCGGCTGATCGCCGCCTGGCACGCCAACGTCACCACGCGGCGCGCCTGCTCCGGGCTGTGCACCTGCTCGCAGAACACGCTGCAGCTGCTGTACACCGCCTTGAAATCCACTTCCTGCGGAAACTCCATGCCCAGCTCGGCGGTGACCACCTGGCTGGCGATCAACACCATCGGCGCGCGGTTGCGGTTGCTCTCGAAGATGCCGTTGATGAAGTGCAGGCCACCCGGCCCGCAGGAACCGGCGCAGGCGGTGAGCTGCCCGCTGATCAGCGACTCGGCGCCGGCCGCGAACGCGGCGACCTCTTCATGGCGCATGTGCACCCACTCGATGTCACTGCGATGGATGGCATCGGTGACATGGTTGAGGGTGTCGCCGACGATGCCGTAACAATGGCGAACGCCGGCGGCCTGGAGAGTGTCGACCACGATCTCGGCAACACGCTTGCTCATGACAGGACTTCCTCGAAGCGGGAGGTCCGATCCTAGCGACGCGGGGGTGACACGGATGTGGTCGCCCGATCAGAAGGAGACTTCAACCGCCTGCTGCGCCCACAGCACCGACTGGTGCCCGGTGGCCTGCTTCCACGCCAGCCGGATCGCTTCGATGTCGGCGCGGCGCTGCGGGGTGTTCTCGTGCAGGACGACCAGCACCTTGGTGCGCAGGCGGTTCGGCTCGGCCGCACCGCGGAACAGCCACTGGCCGTAGGCATCGAACACGGTCAGGCCGTCCGGGAAGCGCGGCGTGACTTGCTTGTCGAGGAAGGCGCGCCACTGCGCATCACTGATGCCCTCGGTCTGCGGGCGGTCGGCCACGCCAGTTTCTTCGCCCACGCCGAAATAGAGCTCGCTGCGGACCCAGCCGGCGGCGGCATCCGGGCGCGCGGCGTCGCCCTGCAGGGTAGCCGTGGCGGTGGCGGGCGGGGTCGGCTTGGCGGCCGGGGCGGCGGTGGCACAGCCGCTGGTGGCCAGGACCAGGGCAAACAGAATGGCGCGGAACGACATGGACAACTCTCCGGAAACACAGGGACAGGCAGGGGAAGGAGCGTGCCGGACATCCGGGTCCGGCGCAGATCGCCAACGGCTATCTGCTGATAACCACCCCGATGGGACTTGCATCACACAGGGACATCACGCGAAGATAATATATCGCTTCATCCGGATGGATTGGTAGTGCCGGCCATGGGTCGCACCACCCGCCCCCCTCCCCCGTTCCTCCCCCTCGTCGTTCTGCTGGAGTCCGCATGTCCCGTCCGTCCGCGTCGCGCCTTGGCCTTGCCATCGCGCTCGCCCTCTCCTCCCCCCTGCTGGCCCAGGACGTACTTGCGCAGGACGCGCCGAACACCGCCAAAACGCTGGACACCGTGATCGTCACCGGTACCCGCGCCATCGACCGGACTGTGCTGGAATCCACCTCGCCGGTGGACGTGCTCACCGCCGAGGACATCCGCAAGGCCGGTGTGGTCAATGGCGAACTGGGCAGCGCGCTGCAGGCGCTGCTGCCCTCGTTCAATTTCCCGCGTCAGTCCAACTCCGGCGGTGCCGACCACATCCGTGCCGCCCAGCTGCGCGGCCTCTCGCCCGACCAGGTGCTGGTGCTGGTCAACGGCAAGCGCCGCCACAGCAGTGCGCTGGTCAACACCGACAGCAAGATCGGCAAGGGCACCACCCCGGTCGACTTCAACGCGATCCCGGTCAGCGCGATCAAGCGCATCGAGGTGCTGCGCGATGGCGCCGGCGCGTTGTACGGCTCGGATGCGGTGGCCGGCGTGATCAACGTGATCCTGGATGACGCCCCGGAAGGTGGCGCGTTCGAAGCCAGCTTCGGCGCCAACCACACCGATCTCAAGCCGATCGACCGCACCCTCACCGATGGCCAGACCAGCTATGCCAGCGCCAAGGTCGGCACTGCGCTGGGCGACAAGGGCGGCTTCCTGCGCGTCGGTCTGGAACTGAAGAACCACGAGGGCACCAACCGCGCCGGCTTCGACCAGATCCCGCCGTGGGACCAGACCCCGACCAACCTGGCCCTGCAGGGCAAGCGCAACTACGAGCTCGGCGATGGCAAGACCAAGGATCTGAACGCCTGGTACAACGCGCAGCTGCCGTTCGGCGAGACCTCCACGTTCTACAGCTTCGCCACCTTCAACCAGCGCGACAGCGAAGGTGCCAACTACTTCCGCTACCCGGACAGCGACGCCAACTGGGCGCAGATCTACCCGAACGGCTACCGCCCGATCTCCGAAGGCGAGAACCGCGACGTGCAGGCCGTGGCCGGTGCGAAGGGCCAATGGGGCGAGTGGAATTACGACGCGAGCCTGGATTACGGCGTCAACACCTTCACCTACCGCCTGCGCAACTCGCTCAACGCCTCGCTGGGCCCGACCAGCCCGACCCGGTTCAAGACCGGTGATTACCGCAATGAGCTGACGGTGGCGAACTTCGACCTCGGCCGCGTGTTCTCTCAGGGCGACAGCATCACCCACAGCCTGGGCCTGGGCCTGGAAGCCCGCCGCGACCATTACCAAACCCGCCCGGGCGACCCGAGCAGCTATGCCGCTGGCCCGTTCACGGATCGCCCGACCGGCTCGCAGGCCGGTGGCGGCCTGACCCCGCAGGATGCGACCTCGCTGTCGCGCGATGTGGCCAGCGCCTACGCCAGCCTCTCCAGCCAGTTCGGCGAGCATTTCTCCAGCGATCTGGCCGCGCGCTACGAGCACAGCGACGACTTCGGCGGTGAGCTGACCGGCAAGCTCGGCCTGCGCTACGAATTCACCCCGGCGTTCGCGCTGCGCGGGGCGATCTCCAACAACTTCCGCGCGCCGTCGCTGGCGCAGATCGGCTATGAATCCACCTCCACCGGCTACAACGCCGCCGGCCAGCTGGTGCAGGGCCGCGTGCTGTCGGTCAACAATCCGATCGCGCGCGGCCTGGGCGCCACCGATCTGAAGCCGGAGAAGTCGCTCAACACCAGCCTGGGCTTCACCAGCCGCATCGGTGACCACTTCGATGTCTCGCTGGACTTCTTCCAGATCGATATCGACGACCGCATCGCACTGTCGGAGAGCATCACCGGCGATGCGCTGACCGATTACGTGCAGCAGCAGTTCGGCGTGGCCGGCCTGCAGAGCGCCAGCTTCTTCGTCAACGCCGCCGATACCCGCACCCGCGGTGCGGAACTGGTGAGCAACTGGCGGCAGTCGCTGGGGGATGGCGAGCTGGTGCTGACCGGCACCTACGCCTATACCAAGACCACCCTGAAGAACGTGCTCGCCACGCCGCCGGGCCTGCTCGCGCTGGATCCGGACTACGTGCTGTTCGGCGTGGAAGAAACCAATACGCTGACCGATGCGACCCCGCGCACCCGCGCTGCGCTGGCCGCGAGCTGGGCCAATGACCGCTGGTCGCTGAGCAGCCGTCTCAGTCGCTATGGCAGTGTGACCCGTGTGTTCAACTTCGGTGATGGCTACATCCCCCGCCAGACCTACGGCGCGGAATGGCAGCTGGATGCCGAGGTGGAATACAAAATCACCCCGCAGTGGAGCGTGGCACTGGGTGGGCAGAACCTGACCGACAACTACTCGGATCTGTCCAACGACGACATCTACTACTTCGGCAACCTGCCGTATGACGTGCTGTCACCGATCGGCAGCAATGGTGCGTATTACTACGGGCGCGTGCGGTATACGTTCTGACGGGTAGCGCCGGGGG
>NZ_JBHFHW010000043.1:212963-217098 GCF_057333975.1 Stenotrophomonas sp. AGC87 | reverse complement strand
CCCCCCCCTCCGGGCAGCGGCGGAACGCCATGAAGTGTTGCCGGCCAGCGGCCAGTATCACGGCGTGGATGTGGTCATCATTAACCTGGTAATCACATCCACGCTGGCATGTTGGCCGCTATGGCCAACGACTTCCCCCAACGTCCGCCGCCGCCACTGCTGGACGATGCCTGTGCGCTGTTCCTGGACGTGGATGGCACCCTTATCGAATTCGCGGACGACCCCGAGTCGGTCGCGCTGCTGCCCGATGTGCGTGAAGCGATCGGGCGCATCAGCGACCGGCTGGATGGCGCGGTCGCACTGATCAGCGGGCGCCCCCTGGCGCAACTGGACAAACTCTTCGCCCCCTTGAGCCTGCCCGCGGCCGGCCTGCACGGCCACGAGCTGCGCAACCATGAGCAGCGTGCGCAGAGCAGCGATCCCTCTGCCGATACCAGCGAGTGGCTGCATGCCCTGCACCAGCAGGCGATGCGTTTCGCGCATGGCTATCCCGGTGTCCTGGTGGAGGACAAAGGCCGCAGCCTGGCCCTGCACTGGCGCGGTGCCCCGCACGCCGCCAACGACGTGCGCGCCTTCGCCGAACGACATATCCGTGGCCATGGCGGCTACCGGCTGCAGCCCGGTGACCATGTCATCGAGTTCCTCCCCGAAGGCAGCGACAAAGGCCGTGCGATGCGGCAGCTGATGCTGCAGCCACCGTTCCACGATCGCATGCCGGTGTTCGTCGGCGATGACCTCACCGATGAATTCGGCTTCGGCGCGGCCAACGACCTGCATGGCTGGAGCGTGCTGGTCGGTGCGCGCGAGCCCAGCGATGCGGTGTTCGCGCTGCCGACGATACGCAGCGTGCACGCCTGGCTTCGCGAGAATGCCTACTGATGCCTTGACCCCAAGGCCCCCTGACGCCGCGCGCAGGTCTCCCCCACCGGTGTGCCGCCGCGGCATGACACGAGACTTCCTGCATCATGAGCGAACCCGATCTGAATCTGGGCGTGGTCGGCAATGGCAGCTTCGGCGCGCTGATCGACAAGCACGCGCGCGTCGTCTGGAGCTGCCTGCCGACCTTCGACGGCGACCCGACCTTCTGCGCCCTGCTTGGCCCCAATCAACAGGACGGCGGTGACTTCGGCATCGAGCTGGAGGACATGGTCGACAGCGAACAGAGCTACCTGACCAACACCGCCATCCTGCGCACCGTGCTGCGCGACAAGCACGGTGGTGCGCTGGAAATCATCGATTTCGCGCCGCGCTGGCGTCAGAACGACCGCTTCTACCGGCCGGTCAGCCTGATCCGCCAGGTGCGGCCACTGTCCGGCAACCCACGCATCATCGTGCGCGCGCGTCCGCTGGCCGACTGGGGTGCCCGCGTCCCGGATGCCACGTGGGGCAGCAACCATATCCGCTGGGTCCTGCCCGACCATGTGCTGCGCCTGACCACCGATGTGCCGCTGCGTTTCGTCCGCGACGGCCTGCCGTTCGTGCTCAACCACCCGGTGCACCTGGTGCTCGGCGTGGACGAATCGCTCAACCGTTCGCTCAGTGGCTACGTGCAGGAATCCTTCCAGCGCACGCGCGACTACTGGCGCGAATGGGTGCGCTATCTGTCCATCCCGCTGGAATGGCAGGACGCGGTGAACCGCAGCGCGATCACGCTGAAGCTGTGCCAGTACGAAGACAGCGGCGCGATCATCGCCGCGATGACCACCTCCATTCCCGAAGCCCCCGGCAGCATCCGCAACTGGGATTACCGCTACTGCTGGCTGCGCGATGCCGCCTTCGTGGTGCGCACGCTCAACCGCCTCGGCGCGACCCGCACGATGGAGCAGTTCCTGGGCTACATCTTCAACCTGGCCACGGCCGATGGCAGCCTGCAACCGCTGTACGGCATCAGCTTCGAGGCCAAGCTGGAGGAAACCGAAGTCGCGTCGCTCTCCGGCTATCGCGGCATGGGCCCGGTGCGGCGCGGCAACCTGGCCTGGGTGCAACGCCAGCACGATGTCTACGGCAGCGTGGTGCTCGCCTCCACCCAGCTGTTCTTCGATCGCCGCCTGCAGGACCCGGGCGATGCGCACACCTTCGCGCGGTTGGAGCCGCTCGGCGAGCAGGCCTTCACCCTGCACGACGTGCCCGATGCCGGGCTGTGGGAATTCCGCGGCCGCACCGAAGTGCACACCTACACCAGTGCGATGTGCTGGGCCGCGTGTGACCGTCTGTGCAAGATCGCCGTGCGCTTGAAACTGGATGACCGCGCCACCTATTGGCGCGAGCGCGCCGACATCATCCATGCGCGCATCATGCGCGACTCGTGGAGCGAAGCACTCGGCCATTTCACCGATACCTTCGGCGGCCACCGCCTGGATGCCTCGTTGCTGCTGCTGGCCGATATCGGCTTCATCGAGGCCACCGATACGCGCTTCGTCGCCACGGTCGAGGCGATCGGCCGCGATCTCAAGCACGGCAACGCGCTGTATCGCTACGTGGCGCCGGATGATTTCGGCGAGCCGGAAACCAGCTTCACCATCTGCACCTTCTGGTACATCGATGCGCTCGCCGCGATCGGGCGGCTGGACGAAGCACGCGGGATGTTCGAGATGCTGCTGGAGCGCCGCAATCACCTGGGCCTGCTTTCCGAGGATCTTGCATTCGACAGCGGCGAGGCGTGGGGCAACTTCCCCCAGACCTATTCGCACGTGGGCCTGATCACCGCCGCCATGCGCCTGTCGCGCAGCTGGCAGGAGGCGTCATGAGCCGCCTGGTCGTCGTCTCCAACCGGGTCGCCGTTCCCGGGGAATCCCGCGCCGGCGGCCTGGCGGTCGGCCTGCTCGCCGCGCTGAAGGAGCGTGGCGGCCTGTGGTTCGGCTGGAGCGGCAAGTCCGTGCGCGACAACAGCGGCGCCCTGCACGAGCAGGTGGACGGTGACATCCGCTACGTCACCATGGACCTCAACAAGCGCGACGTGGATGGCTACTACAACGGCTTCGCCAACCGCACGCTGTGGCCGCTGCTGCACTTCCGGCTGGACCTGGTCGACTACGACCGCGCCACGCGCGAGACTTATCGCCGCGTCAACGCGCTGTTCGCCGAAAAGCTCGCGCCGCTGCTGCGCGAGGACGACATCGTATGGATCCACGACTATCACCTGATCCCGCTGGCCTCGCTGCTGCGCGAGCGCGGCATCGGCTGCCGGATCGGGTTCTTCCTGCACGTGCCGATGCCCTCGGCCGATCTGCTGCAGGCGATGCCGGACCACCTGCGGCTGTTCTCCAGCCTGTACGCCTACGATCTGGTCGGCTTCCAGACCCAACGCGATGCGGACCGCTTCCAGTCCTACGTGCGCCTGTTCGGTGGTGGCCGCGTGCTGCCTGACGGTGAGCTGGAAGCACCCGGCGGCCGGCGTTTCCGCGCCGCGGCCTTCCCGATCGGTATCGATACCGAATTCATCGCCCGCCAGGCCAAGGCCGGGGCGAACAAACCCGCGGTCAAGGACCTGCGCGGCAGCCTGCGCAATCGTCAGCTGGCGATCGGCGTGGACCGGCTGGACTACTCCAAGGGCCTGCCCGAGCGCTTCCAGGGGTTTGAGCGGTATCTGGAGCGTCATCCGGATCAGCACGGCTCGTTGACCTACCTGCAGATCGCCCCGGTCTCGCGCGGGGATGTCACCGAGTACCGCCAGCTGCGCAGCCAGCTGGAGCAGATCGCCGGGCACATCAACGGCGGGCATGCCGCACCGGACTGGACCCCGCTGCGCTACGTCAACCAGAACTTCACCCACGCCACGCTCACCGGCTTCTACCGGGCAGCGGCGGTGGGCCTGGTGACGCCACTGCGCGACGGCATGAACCTGGTCGCCAAGGAATACGTGGCCTCGCAGGACCCGGAGAACCCGGGCGTGCTGGTGCTGTCACTGCTGGCCGGTGCCGCCGATGAATTGAAGCAGGCGCTGCTGGTCAATCCGCATGACCTGGATGGCGTGGCCGATGCGATCGCCACCGCCGCGACCATGCCGCTGAAGAAGCGCGTGGAGCGCTGGCAGGCGATGATGGATCACCTGCGCACGTACGACATCAATCATTGGCGGCGGACGTATCTGCAGGCGCTGGAAGGGTGATGCCGGCCCGCGGCCGGCACTACCGCA
>NZ_JBHFHW010000043.1:207790-212852 GCF_057333975.1 Stenotrophomonas sp. AGC87 | reverse complement strand
GGCCGGCAGCGCGCCCCCCGTCAGTCCAGAAACCGCGCCGCCTGCGCCGGTGTCGGCAGGAAACACGTGTCGTGACGACCGAACCACCGATACCGGTTGCGCGCCAGCGCGCGGTAGGCGCGGTCGCGCAGCCCGCGTGGCAACCAGCGCAACACGCGCACCAGACGCCATGCACCGCCCAGCCCCGTCAGCACGCGGAGGATCGCGTCGGTGTCCGTCCATGCGCGCCCCTGTTCGAGCAGCAGGAACGACGATGGGTCCTCCGGATCCAGCCCGTGCGCCTGCAGCAGAGCGCGCCCCTGTGTGCCCTGCATCGCGGCGAAACGATAGCGGCCACGCGTATCAAAGCGCAGCAGGAACCGCACCCAGCGGCTGCACAGTGCGCAGACGCCGTCGAACACGATGACCGCATCGGCCGCGCCACTCACCGTCTGTCCAACGGTCAGGGCGCGAGCCACGCCAGGGTCGCCATGCGCCCGGTGCGGCGGTCGCGCCGATGCGAGTAGAACCGCTGCGGGTCCGCCAGGGTGCAGTACTGCCCACCACTGATATGTGCCGCGTCCAGGCCTGCGGACTGCAGGCGCCGGCGGGCCAGCGCGTACAGGTCCACCTTCCAGTGCCCCGGCCGGGTTGCCACGAAGGCAGCCGCGGCGCCCTCGTCGCGCTCGACGAAAGCCTCGAACACGTCCTCGCCGATCTCATACAGCGCGGGCCCGGCCGCAGGCCCCAGCCAGGCCTGCAGCTGCGCAGCCGGGGTCTGCATGGCGGCCACGGTGGCCTCCAGCATGCCGTCGGCCAGCCCACGCCACCCGGCATGGGCGGCGCCGATCTCACCGCCCTCGCGGGCGGCGAAGACCACCGGCAGGCAATCGGCGGTGAGAATGGCCAGCACCACGCCCGGGACCGAGGTCACGGCGGCATCGGCGGTGGGTTCAGCCTCGCCGCCAACAGCCGTCGGCGGCGCGGTGAAGCGACGCACGCCGGTGCCATGCACCTGGCGCAGCCAATGCGGGGCCGAGGGCAGGCCCAGCCCGGGCACGAGCAGGTCGCGGTTGCGCTGCACCTGTGCCGGGTCATCCCCGTCGGCGGCGTAGCGGTTGCCCATGTTGAACTGGTCGAACGGCGCCACTGAACCGCCCGCGCCGAAGCGCAGGGTGGTCAGCGCATGGACCCCGCTCGGGGCCTGCCAGTCGGCGGGCAGCACAGGCAGCACGGGCACGTTGGTGTCCATCAGCGGCGGTTGCGTTCCTGCTCGGCGAAGCGCTTGCTGTCTTCGCGCAGGGCGTGCAGCAGCGCCTGCATGTCGGCCGGCGGCGGCGCACTGTTGGTGATCTTCTCGCCGGTGATCGGGTGCACGAACTCCAGCGTTTCGGCGTGCAGCGCTTGGCGCTTGAAGCCGCGCAGTTCGGCCACCAGCTCCTCGCTGGCGCCCTTGGGCAGTTTCAGCGCGCCGCCATACAGCTGATCGCCGATGATCGGATGACGCAGGTGCGCCATGTGCACGCGGATCTGGTGGGTACGGCCGGTTTCCAGGCGGCACTCCAGCGCCGTGTGCGCACGGAAACGCTCGCGCAGGCGGTAATGGGTGATCGCTTCCTTGCCGTCTTCGCGCACGGCCATGCGGATGCGGTCGCGCGGGTGGCGGTCGATACCGGCGGTGGCGGTGCCGCCGGAGACCAGCGCACCCACCACCACGGCCAGGTACTGGCGATGCACTTCACGTGCCGAGAGCTGCTCGACCAGCGCGGTCTGCGCCTGGATCGTGCGGGCGATGACCATCACCCCGCTGGTGTCCTTGTCCAGGCGGTGCACGATGCCCGCACGCGGCAATACCGACAGCGAGGGATCGCGGAACAGCAGCGCATTGACCAGAGTGCCGGTCGGGTTGCCCGCGCCGGGGTGGACCACCAGGCCGACCGGCTTGTTGATCACGAACACATGCTCGTCCTCGTACAGGACCTCCAGCGGGATGTCCTCCGGCTCGGCGTGGGTCTGGGTGTCGAGAACGACATGCAGGCTGGCCACCTCGCCCCCGCGCACCGGGTCGCGCCCGCGCACGGTGTCACCGTCCAGCAGGACGTCGCCGGACTTGATCCACTCGGTCAGCTTGGACCGGGAGAATTCGGGGAACAGCTCGGCCAGGACGGCGTCGAAACGCCGGCCAGCAGCGGTATCGGGCACGATGGCCTGGCGGGGGGAATCGGAATCAGCAGGGGTATCGGACATGGGGGTACACCGCAATAGGGACAATTTTGGGGTCCGGGCGACCAGTTTCAGTCGCGGGACAGGCCACTAGGCTATCATCGACCCTTCGTATTCCAGCCGCGTCCCGCCCTGACCCCATGATCCGACGCTCCGTTATGCTGTCCGCGCCCGTCCGCCTCGCCGCCCTGATGCTGGTGCTGCTCTTCGTCGCCACCGGCTGTCACCGCGGTACCAAGGGCAAGAATCCGGATGAAGGCCTGCCGGTCGAAACGCTCTATGAGAAGAGCCACAAGCTCATGGAAGGGGGGAACTGGAGCGGTGCCGAAGCCAGCTTCCGCCGCCTGGTGGCCCAGTACCCGTATGGCCCGTATACCGAACAGGCCATGATCGAAAGCGCCTATGCGCAGTACAAGGCCGGCAAGCACGATGACGCGGTGTCCAGCGTGGACCGCTTCATCCGTACCTACCCGACCCACCGCAACATCGCCTACCTGTACTACCTGCGTGGCCTGGCCAACGGCAACCGCGACACGGTCTTCCTGCGCCGCGTCTGGTCGCTGGACCCGAGCCGCCGTGACCTGTCGAGCCCGCGCCAGGCCTATGCCGATTTCACCATCATCACCGAGCGCTACCCCAACAGCCGCTACGCCGCCGATGCGCGCCAGCGGATGATCGCCCTGCGCGACGTGTTCGCCCAGTACGAGCTGGACAACGCCCTGTACTACCTGCGCCGCGAGGCGTACGTCTCGGCTGTTGGCCGCGCCAACTTCCTGCTGGAGAACTACCCGCAGAGCGCGTTCCAGTACGACGCCGTGGCCGCCCTGGGCGAGGCTTACACCCACCTGGGCAACAAGACCCTGGCCGACGATGCCCGCCGCGTGCTCGAGCTGAACCAGCCCGACCACCCCTGGTTGCAGGGCAAGTGGCCGAAGTACCCGTGGATGGTCCGCAAGCTGAACCCGTTTGCCGGCGAGAAGTCCGCCAGTACCGGTGAACGCAACGCCACGATGAACCGCAAGTAATAAAAAAGGCCCCGAAAGGGGCCTTTTTCAGTACCCGGCGGCGACGCCGACGGAGGCGTCGCGGCAGCGACGCCGGTAGAGCCGACCGTTGGTCGGCTGCTCTTTGCGGTCACCCCGACCAACGGCCGGCGCTTACCTGCTGGCGTCTCAGCCCTTGTACCCATTGCTGATCGGGTAGCGCCGTTCACGCCCGAACGCCCGGCGCGAGACCTTCGGGCCCGGGGCGGCCTGGTGGCGCTTCCACTCGCTGGTGCGCACCAGACGCAGCACACGGTCCACCACCTCGGCGGCGTAGCCGGCGGCCACGATCTCCTCGCGCGACTGCTCCTGGTCCACATAGCGGTACAGGATGCCATCCAGCACATCGTAGGCCGGCAGCGAGTCCTGGTCGGTCTGGTTGGCGCGCAGCTCGGCCGAGGGCGGGCGGGAAATCACCGCCGGCGGGATCACCGGGGCGCCGCCCACGGTATTGCGCCACTTGGAGAGCCCGAACACCTCCGTCTTGTAGAGGTCCTTGAGCGGGGCATAGCCGCCACACATGTCGCCGTAGATGGTCGCGTAGCCCACCGCGTACTCGCTCTTGTTGCCGGTGGTCAGCAGCAGCCCGCCGAACTTGTTGGACAGCGCCATCAGGATCACGCCGCGGCTGCGCGACTGCAGATTCTCTTCGGTCACATCGGCCGCCTGCCCCTCGAACATCGGGCCGAGCGCAGCCATCAGGCCCTCGAACACCGGCTCGATCGAGACCGCCTCCAGCGTCACCCCCAACGCGCGGCACTGTTCGGCCGCCAGGTCGTTGGACATATCCGCCGTGTAGCGCGACGGCAGCCGCACCGCGGTGACATTGGCTGCGCCCAGCGCGTCCACCGCCATCGCCAGCACCAGGGCCGAATCGATGCCGCCAGACAGGCCCAGCCAGACCTTCTTGAAGCCGTTCTTGCGGCAGTAATCCTGGATCCCGCGGGTCACCGCGCGCCAGGCCAGCGCATCCATGCTCTCGTCGCCGTCGTCGATCCACTCGCGAGGCAGGAAGCGGCGGGTGCCGGCGTCGTAATCCACCACCAGCCACTGGTCGGTGAACGCCGCAGCCGCCGGATGCACCGTGCCATCGCCGTCAGCGACGACCGAGGCACCGTCGAACACCAGCGCGTCCTGGCCGCCCACCACATTGAGGTAAGCGATCGCCGCCCCGCTCTCGCGGGTACGCTCGGCCAGCAGCGCATCGCGCTGGGCATGCTTGCCACGCTCGTAGGGAGAGGCGTTGGGCACCACCACCAGCTGCGCGCCCGCACGGACGGTATCGGCCAGCGGCTCGGCGAACCACAGGTCTTCGCAGACCAGCACGCCCACCGGCACGCCCTTCAGCTCGAACACGCAGCTGCCGCCGTCCGGATCGACATCAAAGTAGCGGCGCTCATCGAACACCGCGTAGTTGGGCAGCTCGCGCTTGCGGTAGGTGTGTTCGACCTTGCCATCGCGCAGCACGCTGGCCGCGTTGTAGACCACCGCACCGGCGGCCTGCGGCCAACCGACCACGGCGGCAATGCCGGTGGTGGCTGCGGCGATGCGCTCCAGCGCCTGCTGGCAGTCGTACAGGAAGCCCGGCCGCAGCAGCAGATCCTCCGGCGGGTAGCCGCTGATCGCCAGCTCGGGGAACACCACCAGCTCGGCACCGTACTCATCGCGCGCCTCGGCGATCATGGCGATGATGGTGTCGGTGTTCTGCGCCACTGCGCCAACCGGAAAATCGAACTGCGCCAGGGCAATGCGGAGGGACGTCATGGGGGTCCAGCCTGTAGGTGTACTGCGCTCATTGTAGTGCCGGGGGGGGGGGG
>NZ_JBHFHW010000043.1:174583-207719 GCF_057333975.1 Stenotrophomonas sp. AGC87 | reverse complement strand
GATGAGGAGCCCCCCCCCCCCCCCCCCACTACGTGGCGTGCTTGCCTTCCAGCGGCCGGGACCTACCGCTCCGGGTATCGCCTTGAACGCAGAAAGGCCGCCCGGAGGCGGCCTTTCTGTTTCGAGCAGCCGGCCAGCGGCCGGCTCTACAGACACGTGGCCGCTGCGCGGCCGCGGTCTTATTTCACCAGCTTGGCGATGGCAGCGCCCAGGTCGCCCGGCGAGCGGACGGTGACAACACCGGCAGCTTCCATGGCGGCGAACTTGCCTTCGGCGGTGCCCTTGCCGCCCGATGCGATCGCACCGGCGTGGCCCATGCGCTTGCCGGCCGGAGCCGAGGCGCCCGCGATGAAACCGACGACCGGCTTCTTCACGTGGTTCTTGATGTACTCGGCACCGGCTTCTTCAGCGTCGCCGCCGATTTCGCCGACCATGATGATGCCCAGGGTCTGCGGATCTTCGTTGAACAGCTTCAGGCAGTCGACGAAGTTCAGGCCGTTGATCGGGTCACCACCGATGCCGATGCAGGTGGACTGGCCCAGGCCGACTTCGGTGGTCTGCTTGACCGCTTCATAGGTCAGGGTGCCCGAGCGCGACACGATGCCGATCTTGCCCGGCATGTGGATGTGGCCCGGCATGATGCCGATCTTGCACTCGCCCGGGGTGATCACGCCGGGGCAGTTCGGGCCGACCAGCACGGTGTCCGGATGGGCACGGGTCAACACGTTCTTGACGCGCAGCATGTCCAGCACCGGAATGCCTTCGGTGATGCACACGATGACCTGGATGCCGGCAGCGGCCGCTTCCAGGATCGCGTCAGCCGCGTACGGCGGCGGCACGTAGATGACCGACGCGTTGGCGCCGGTGCTCTGCACGGCGTCGGCAACGGTGTTGAAGACCGGCAGATCGATGTGGGTGGTGCCGCCCTTGCCGGGGGTCACGCCGCCAACAACCTGGGTGCCGTACTCGATCATCTGAGTGGCGTGGAAGGTGCCCTGCTGGCCGGTGAAGCCCTGCACGATCACCTTGGTGTTCTTATTGATCAAAACTGACATTGGATTTCCTTCGGTGTCGGATCAGGCGGCGGCTTTGACAGCAGCGACGACCTTCTTGGCACCGTCGTTGATGTTGTCGGCCGGGATGATGGCCATGCAGCTGTCACGCAGCAGCTGCTTGCCTTCTTCCACGTTGGTGCCTTCCAGGCGCACCACGACCGGAACCTTGACGCCCACTTCCTTGACCGCGGCGATGATGCCTTCGGCAATCATGTCGCAGCGGACGATGCCGCCGAAGATGTTGACGAAGATGCCTTCAACCTTGTCCGAGGACAGGATCAGCTTGAACGCTTCGATGACGCGCTGCTTGTTCGCACCGCCGCCCACGTCCAGGAAGTTCGCCGGCTCGCCGCCGTTGAGCTTGATGACGTCCATGGTGGCCATGGCCAGGCCGGCGCCGTTGACCATGCAGCCGATGTTGCCGTCCATGGTGACGTAGTTGATGTCCAGCTCCGAAGCGGTCACTTCCGTTTCGTCTTCCTGGGTCTTGTCGCGCATGGCAACCAGAGCCTTCTGACGGAACGCGGCGTTGTCGTCGCTGTCGAACTTGCCGTCCAGCGCGTACAGGTTGCCGTCGTCCAGGATGGCCAGCGGGTTGATTTCAACCAGGGCCAGGTCCTTTTCGTTGAACAGGCGGTACAGGTTCACCATGATGCTGGCGAACTGGCCGGCCTGCTTGGCGGTCAGGCCCAGCTTGAAGCCGAAATCACGGCCGTGGTAACCCTGCACGCCTTCAACGAAATCAACGTTGAGCGAGTGGATCAGCTCGGGGGTTTCAGCGGCGACCTGCTCGATCTCCACGCCGCCTTCCGAAGAGGCGATGTAGGTGATGGTCTTGGTGCCACGGTCAACCAGCACCGACAGGTACAGTTCCTTGACGATCTCACCGGCGGTGGTCACCAGCACCAGGTTGACCGGCAGCTCAACGCCTGCGGTCTGGTAGGTGGCCATCTTGGTGCCGAGCATCTTGGCCGCAGCGGCCTTCACGTCGTCGGTGGTCTTGCAGAACTTGACGCCGCCAGCCTTGCCGCGGCCGCCAGCGTGGATCTGCGCCTTGACCATCCAGGGGCCCTGGCCCAGGGCGTTGGCAGCTTCAACCGCTTCGTCCGGGGTAGCCGCGACCTTGCCGGCCGGA
Organism: Stenotrophomonas sp. AGC87; assembly: GCF_057333975.1. Classification (NCBI taxonomy): domain Bacteria; kingdom Pseudomonadati; phylum Pseudomonadota; class Gammaproteobacteria; order Lysobacterales; family Lysobacteraceae; genus Stenotrophomonas; species Stenotrophomonas sp. AGC87. The sequence continues at coordinate 205,529 of NZ_JBHFHW010000043.1, read as the reverse complement.
ACGGGAATGCCGTACTCGGCAAGCAGCTGTTTTGACTGGTATTCGTGGAAATTCATGCGTCACCGTGGGAATAGGAACGACCGCACGCATCTCCAAGGCTCCCTCACGGGGGCGCCGGTAAGGACCGCGGCGGGCCCACTATTGTGGACGACCCGGCGCGCGGGCGCAAAGAAGTCAGTCCCAAGACACGCGCGGGGAGCCGTTTCCGGCGCAATTTCAGACAGTTGCGGCAGCTGCCGGAAACGGCCACCCGGGCCCCCTGTGGCACGGCCGCGCAGCTGGCCCGCACCCGCACTCCGCCCGGCCTTCACACGCCCCGGCCCGGCCGCCTGCCCCCAAACCCGGCCGGACCCCCTACACTGCCCCCATGCCAGAAGGGGAGTTCCGGCGTGTCACCCAGTGCTTCATTGATCGACCGCATCGAATCGATACCGCGGCGCGAGCTGTATTTCTTCGCGCTGTACCGCCTGCTGATGGCCACCGTCATCGGCGCGCTGCTGTTCAGCCCGCTGAGCGGCCTGGTCGGCACCGCTGACCACCCGAGGCTGGCAACCATCGTGGCCAGCAGCTACCTGGTGGTGGCCGTGCTGGTGCTGCTGTTCGGGCGCAACGAGCGCTGGCTGCGCACCATCGTGGTGTGGAGCGTGGCTGCCGACATCATCGCCGCCACCCTGCTCGCCCACGCCCTGCCCGGCGCCAGCGCAGGCATCTCGATGTCGCTGCTGTTCAACATCGCCGCCGCCGCGACCCTGCTGCCGCTGGGCATGGGGCTGGGCCTGGCCGCTGCCGCCAGCGCCGCCACCGCCGGCGAATACATCTGGAAGCAGCTCGAAGGCGGCGACCCGACCCGCACCCTGGCCGAGCTGGCCATGTTCGTCACCAGCTATCTGGCCATCGCCTTCATCAGCTACCAGGTCGGCAACCGCGCCCGCATGAACCAGCAGCTGGCCAACCAGCGCGGCGATGAAGTGGCCAACCTGTTCCAGATCAACGAGCTGATCATCCGCCGCATGCGCACCGGCGTGATCGTGGTGGACGGCGCCAACCGCATCACCCTGGCCAACGAAGCCGCCTCCACCCTGCTCGGCGATGCCGACGGCAACAGTGGCAGCGGCAAGCTGGAACTGGGCAGTGCCTCGCCCGAGCTGAGCCGCCGGCTGCTGCGCTGGCGCAACGGCTGGACCAACGAAGAAATGCCGCTGCAGCTCTCGCCGGACCAGCCCGAAGTGCAGCCACGCTTTGCCCGCCTGCTGGCCGGCAGCGACCTCACCCTGGTGTTCCTGGATGACTCCACCGTGGTCTCGCGGCGTGCCGAGTCCTTGACGCTCTCGGCGATGGGGCGCTTCTCGGCCAGCCTGGCCCATGAGATCCGCAACCCGCTGGCGGCGATCAACTACGCCGCCCAGCTGCTGGAAGAATCCACCGATATCGGCGACACCGACCGCCGCCTGCTGCAGATCATCAACCAGCAATGCCAGCGCACCAACGGCATCGTCGAAAGCGTGCTCGGGCTGGCGCGGCGCGAGCGTGCCAATCCGGAGAACGTGGATCTGGCCTCGTTCGTGCGCCGCTTCGTGCTGGAGTACAAACAGGGCCTCTCGCTGGAAACCGACAGCGTGGAGCCGATCATCAGCGAGACCTCGGTGCACGCCCTGGTCGACCCGCGCCACCTGCATCAGATCCTCACCGTGCTGGTGCACAACGCGCTCAAGTACGGCCGCGTGGCCGAAGAACCGGCGCGCGTGCGGCTGCGCGTGGCGCGCCAGGACCGCACCGCGATCATCGATGTGATGGACCGTGGCCCGGGCATTCCCGAGACGGTTGCCAGCCAGTTGTTCCGCCCGTTCTTCACCACCTCCGAGCACGGCACCGGGCTGGGGCTGTATATCGCCCGCGAACTGTGCCGCGCCAACCAGGCACGGCTGGAGTACGTCTCGGTGCCCGCCGGCGGTGCGTGTTTCCGGCTGGTGCTGGCCGGCCCCCACACGATGATGGCCGGATGAGCTGTGCACAACGGCATGCCACCGTCAAACATTTGTCGCCAACGACCGCCCTCGGCTATCTTCCTTCCTTATGAATGACACCCGCAGCGCCCTCGTCGTCGATGACGAGCGTGACATCCGCGAACTGCTGGTACTGACCCTGGGCCGCATGGGCCTGCGCATCAGCACCGCAGCCAACCTCGCCGAAGCCCGTGAGCTGCTGGCCAGCAATCCGTACGACCTGTGCATCACCGACATGCGCCTGCCCGATGGCAACGGCATCGAACTGGTCACCGAGATCGCACAGCACTACCCGCGCACACCGGTGGCGATGATCACCGCGTTCGGCAGCATGGATCTGGCGGTGGAAGCCCTGAAGGCCGGCGCCTTCGATTTCGTCAGCAAGCCGGTGGACATCTCGGTGCTGCGCGGCCTGGTCAAGCACGCACTGGAACTCAACAACACCGAGCGCGCCGCGCCCGCACCGCTCGCCCCGGAGCAGGCCGCACGCCTGCTCGGCGATTCGCCCTCGATGGATGTGCTGCGCGCCACCATCGGCAAGGTCGCGCGCAGCCAGGCGCCGGTCTACATCCTCGGCGAATCCGGCGTCGGCAAGGAACTGGTCGCACGCACCATCCACGCGCAGAGCGCGCGCGCGCCCGGCGCGTTCGTGCCGGTCAACTGCGGCGCGATTCCGTCCGAACTGATGGAAAGCGAATTCTTCGGCCACAAGAAGGGCAGCTTCAGCGGCGCGCATGCGGACAAGCCTGGCCTGTTCCAGGCCGCGCACGGCGGCACCCTGTTCCTGGATGAAGTGGCCGAGCTGCCCCTGCAGATGCAGGTCAAGCTGCTGCGCGCGATCCAGGAGAAATCGATCCGCCCGGTCGGTGCCGCCACCGAAGTGCCGGTGGACGTGCGCATCCTTTCGGCCACACACAAGGACCTGGGCGAGCTGGTCGAAGACGGCCGCTTCCGCCACGATCTGTACTACCGCATCAACGTAATCGAACTGCGCGTGCCGCCCCTGCGCGAACGCCGTAGCGACCTGCCGGCGCTGGCCGCCTCGATCCTGGCCCGGCTGGCCCGCACCCACGGCCGCCCGACCCCGCTGCTGGCGCCCTCGGCGCTGGAAGCCCTGGCCCAGTACCACTTCCCCGGCAACGTGCGCGAACTGGAAAACATCCTCGAGCGCGCCCTGGCCTTGGCCGAGGAAGACCGCATCGGTGCCAGCGACCTGCGCCTGCCCCAGCACGCCCCACGCTTCGGTGCCGGCAATGCGCCGCCCACCCAGGAAGAAGCGGTGGTCGATCTGCCGGCTGGCAATGGCGCCCTGCCCTCCTACATCGAACAGATGGAGCGCACCGCGATTCAGAAGGCGCTGGAAGAAAACCGCTGGAACAAGACGCGCACCGCCGCACAGCTGGGCATCACCTTCCGCGCGTTGCGCTACAAGCTGAAAAAGCTCGGCATGGAGTAGCGCCACCCCATGGGTGGCTGCTTTGGATCCACCGCCCCAGAAACCAAAAGGCCCGCTTGCGCGGGCCTTTTCTCATCTGCGGACGCCGCTCAATCCTTGGTCACACGATTGATCTCCGCCAGACCGGTCACCCCGGCCGCGGCCTTGATCAACGCGGATTGGCGCAGATCGTTCACCCCGGCCAGCTGCGCGGCCTCGGCAATCTGCAGCGCATTGCCACCGGCCAGCACGATGGTCGAAATCTCATCGGTCATCGGCATCACCTGGTACAGACCGGTACGGCCCTTGTAACCCTCGGTGCACTCATCGCAGCCGACCGGCTCGAACAGCTTGATCCCCGCATCCAGCTGCGCCTGGGTGAAGCCTTCGGCCAGTAGCGCATTGGCGGGCAGTTCCACCGGGCGCTTGCAGTTGTTGCACAGCCGGCGCGCCAGGCGCTGGGCGATCACCAACGTCACCGAGCTGGTGATGTTGTACGGGGCGATGCCCATGTTCATCAGGCGCGCGATGGTCTGCGGCGCATCGTTGGTATGCAGCGTGGAGAGCACCATGTGACCGGTCTGCGCCGCCTTGATCGCGATCTCGGCCGTTTCCAGGTCGCGGATTTCGCCGACCATGATGATGTCCGGATCCTGGCGCAGGAACGAGCGCAGCGCCGCGGCGAAGGTCATGCCGCGCTTGACGTTCTGCTGCACCTGGTTGACGCCGGGCAGGCGGATTTCCACCGGGTCTTCGGCGGTGGAGATGTTGCGCGTTTCATCGTTGAGGATGCCCAGCGCGGTGTACAGCGAGACCGTCTTGCCCGAGCCGGTAGGCCCGGTCACCAGCACCATGCCGTACGGCTTGTGGATCGCATCCAGGAACAACTTCTGCTGCGCCGGCTCGTAACCGAGCTTGTCGATGCCCAGCTTGGCCGCGCTGCCATCCAGGATACGCAGCACCACCTTCTCGCCGAACAGGGTTGGCAGGGTGCTGACGCGGAAGTCGATCTGGCGGGTCTTGGAGAGGTTGAGCTTGATGCGCCCATCCTGCGGCACGCGCTTCTCGGCGATATCCAGCTGCGCCATCACCTTCAGGCGCGCGGCGATGCGCTGGTTGAGCTTGACCGGGGCCTTGGCCACGTTCTTGAGCAGACCATCGATGCGCAGGCGCACGCGATAGTCGTCTTCGTAGGGTTCGAAGTGGATGTCCGAGGCGCCTTTGCGGATGGCGTCTACGAGGACTTTGTTGATGAACTTTACGACAGGGGTATCGTCGCCTTTGGCATCGATGCCAGAGTCGCTGATGCCGCCTTCTTCGTCGCCCGCGGAGACATCCAGCTCACCCATATCGTCGTCGGCGCCAAGCGCTGATCCCAGCGTGTCCTGCTTGGACTGCCACTGTTCCAACGTGCGACGGATCTGGTCTTCATCGACCAGGATCGGCTCCACCACCAGATTGGTGTGGAACTTGATTTCGTCCAGCGAATGCGTGGGATTGCTGGTGCCGATGAAGAGTTTGCCGCCTCGCTTGAACAGCGGCAGCACGTGATGCTTGCGAAGCAGCTCTTCGCTTACCAGCCCCATTGCATTCTGGCTGTTGTCGAACACAGACACATCGAGCAATGGCATGCCGAACTCAAGCGCATTGGCGGCAGCCAGTTGGGCACTGGTGACAACCTTCTTTTCAGCAAACCACTGCGGTAGTGGTTGCTTGGCAGCCCCTGCCTTGACCATGGCGTCGCGTGCCACAGCCTCCTCCAAAACGCCATCCTGAACAAGACGGCGAGCGATGCCTGTAATCCCGACGAGATTGGCGTTTACCACGGCATTCATTGGCTACTGGCTCCCCATGTCAGGACTAGAGATTACTGCAAACCGACACTGGACTGGGCCATAGGCACCCCTGAGCTGCAAGGTTGCTCCTCCGCGCCCCGAGCGCGGGTTACCATTGCCCCGGGGAAACTGGGGACTTACCGTGAAACGTATCAGCATCATCCTGCCGGCCAAGAACGAAGCGGAGGGTCTGCTCCGCACCTTGCCAGCATTACGCAGCCTGTATCCTGAGGCCGAGATCATCGTCGTGGACGACGGCTCGACGGATGCGACGGCCCAGATCGGCCACGAGCATGGTGCCACCGTCCTTTCGAGTCCCTATTCAATGGGGAACGGTGCCTCTATTAAGCGGGGCGCCCGCGCCGCCAACGGCGAGGTCTTGGTGTTCATGGACGCCGACGGCCAGCACGACCCGAGTCATATCAAGTCCCTGCTAGTTAAGCTGGCTGAGGGTTACGACATGGTCGTGGGTGCACGCGACAGCAGCGGCCAGGCCAACGTCCACCGCGGCTTGGCCAACAGTTTCTACAACTGGATGGCCAGCCAAATGACCGGGTTCAGGATCATGGACCTCACTTCTGGCTTCCGAGCAGCACGCACGCAAAGGTTCCGCGAGTTCCTGCACTTGCTGCCCAATGGCTTCAGCTATCCCACCACGAGCACCATGGCCTTCTTCCGCAGCGCCTATCCGGTGGCTTACGTAGCGATTCCAGTGGGCAAGCGAGTCGGCAACGGCAGCCACATCCGGCCAATAAAGGATGGCATCCGCTTCCTGCTGATCATCTTCAAGATTGCGACGCTGTACTCCCCATTGAAGTTGTTCGCGCCGATTGCGGCAGGCTTCTTTCTGCTCGGCCTGGGGTACTACGGCTACACCTTCGCCACCATGCATCGCTTCACCAACATGAGCACCCTGCTGTTCAGCGCATCGGTGATCATCTTCCTGATTGGGCTGATCTCCGAACAGATCACCGGACTCACTTATCTCGCGGCTCGGGACGGGCGGGACCAGGAGTGAGTAAGCCGGTTTCGCCCGATACAGCCGACCCTCGCCCACGCCTACTGGTGCTAGCGTCGACCTATCCACGCTGGCGGGACGACCACGAACCTAGCTTTGTGCACGAGCTGAGTCGACGTCTAGCAGGGCAATTTGATGTGACGGTGCTCTGCCCGCATGCGGCCGGCGCACTTCCACGCGAGTGCATGGATGGAGTCCATATCTTCCGCTACCGTTATGCGCCCGCGCGGTGGGAGCGACTGGTCAACGACGGCGGCATCATCGGCAACCTGCACCACCATCCGTGGACCGCGCTACTGTTGCCCACTTTCCTGCTCGCCCAGCTGTGGGGCCTGCGCCGACTGCTACGCACGGTTGGACCTGATGTCATCCATGCACACTGGATTCTCCCCCAAGCCTTCATGGTAGCGCTTCTTCAGATGGTTGGCGTCCGCACGCCACCGACACTGGTGACCTCGCATGGGGCAGACCTGTTTGCATTGCGCGGCCGCTTGGCCACGTGCATAAAGCGGCTGACCATGCATCGAATGCAGGCCAGCTCGGTAGTCAGCCGCGCAATGCGTGGCCCAATGCAGGCACTCGGCGCAGATCCGGATCTGCTGGCAGTAGCCCCCATGGGTGTCGATCTGCAACACCATTTCACGCCAGATGCGCGGACGCCTCGAGCCCGCTACGAACTCCTGTTCGTCGGGCGATTGGTCGAAAAAAAGGGTCTGCCCCATTTGCTCAACGCGCTACCACGCGTCCTTCAACGCCATCCCGAAACGATTCTCAGCATCGCCGGCTTCGGCCCTGAGCTGGCAGCGTGCCAGCACCAAGTCGAGAGGCTCGGCTTGAAGGCTCACGTACGCTTTCTGGGCGCCCTGCCGCAGGATGCGCTTCCCGATCTCTATCGGCGCAGCAGCATGTTGGTCACGCCCTTCGTCCAGGCACGCTCAGGCGACCAGGAGGGCCTTGGGCTTGTAATGGTCGAGGCATTAGGATGCGGATGCCCTGTGGTGACAACCCGCTTGCCCGCTATTCGCGAGCTGGAGGATGGCCAGTGGCCACCGTACTTGGCCGAGCCGGGAGACCCCGTTTCACTAGCAACGCAGATCAACGCGTTGCTGGATGATCCGGCGTCCGGAAAGGCATGGGTCGCGCAATTGCGGCCATCGCTGCTGGAACGATTCGACCATGCGGCAGTGGCTACAGGCTACGCACAACGACTTTCCCGCTTGGTTACCTCAAGAGCCGACAGCAAATGAGGATCTGGCTACCCGCTATTCGCACCGGCAGTGGCAGTGATGTTTTTACCTTGCGGCTTGCCCAGGCACTCTGCGCCAGGGGCCATGACGCGGTTCCTCAATTCTTCGGGCATCGCCATGAGCCCTGGCCTGTACGACTACGACATGTGCGTGCACCCGCTGGAACCGAGCTCGTCCACTGCAACAGCTGGACCGCGCATGCCTTCAAGCGCGACGGACTTCCACTGCTAGTCACCGAGCACCACTACATCGCCGATCCTGCCTTCTCCCCGCACCGAACGCCGCTGCAGCGACTGTATCACCGGGCATCGATCCAACGGCAGGTGGATGCGTCCTACCGTTTGGCCGATGGCCTGGTCGCAGTCAGTCGGCACATGGCCCAAGCCATGCAGCGCGACCTGCAGCGGCCGATCGCATGTATTCACAATTGGGTTGATTTAGACCAGTTCCACCCCTCGCCATCTGCACGACCACCAGGGACACCATTGCGATGCCTGTTCGTCGGCAATCCGTCGCGACGCAAAGGCAGCGACTTGCTACCAGCTCTAGCGTTGCGACTCGGCGAACGATTCCAGATCCTCTGTTTGGGCGGCCTTCGCAGCGAGGCCGGACAGAGAGATGCGTTGCTGGAGGTGCTGCCGCGGCACGCACCCGAGGACATGCCGCGGCTCTATAACAGCGTCGATGTAGTGATCCTCCCTACTCGATACGAGGCATTTGGCTACGTCGCCCTTGAGGCAATGGCGTGTGGGGTTCCGGTGGTTGGCTTTGACAGCACCGGAACTGCAGAAGTATGCCGCCATCTCGAGACCGCGCTGCTTGGTCCAGTCGGGAACCTGGATGTGATGGCAGCGCATTTGCGTCGCCTGCAATCAGAGCCGGGACTCCGCAGGGTGCTCGGCGCCAACGCCCGAAAGCGTGCTGAGCGGATCTTCGGAGGAGACCAGGCCGTTGCGCAGTACATCGATCTTTACCGCCAACTCAACTCCGGCGTCGGCGCAGGCGACTGACCGCGGCCATCAAAGCGGCGGACTGCTTGATGTTCTCGCCCAACCAGATTCGCCCCAGATTCAAAGCGCGACGCACGCGCTTGCGCATCAATCCCTCTGCCATCTTCTCGGCCCGTATGCTTCGCAACCCGGCCATCATCGCGGCGAGCACCGGCGGCATGGCCACATCTTGTAGTGACTGCGGATGCAAGGGTCTCGTCAAGACAGGGAAGACCATCGTTCTTTCCTGCATACCCCACGCGCCAGCACCAACTTCAATAGGCGCGGGACTAATTGCAGCACAGATGCGTTGAGCACTATGACCATCGGCTTGGGGCAGGAACCTCGTTCGACGCTCCGCCAGCGCGCCCGCATCGATTCGACCGTTAATCACGGCATCAACGAAAGCCTGCACTTGAACCATGCTAGTGGCCGCCCCTGATGCACGCACCAAAGCATTGGCCTCTTCGTTGAGCGGTTCGCCTTCTGGATTCAACAGCACTAGCAATGGCCGCTGCATGGCCAAGTAGTCGAACAAGAACGACCCGGGATCACTGAGCATTGCGTGCGAGCAGGCAAATACTGGCAGGTGCCCGGGCATCTCGTCCAGCACGATGCCCAGCATCTGCAACTCCCTGCGTAGCGCCGGCAACTGTTCAGCCTGAATCACTCGCTGCTCAATCAGCGCAGGGAACAATGCCGGATGTGGGCGCCATATCAGGCAGAGCTCATCACGCCGAGCCACGAAATACTCGAAAATCTCAGGTCCCAGCAGATCAAACGTCGAAAAGTTGGATGACTGCGAATAGCGATGGCCGAAGCTGAAGTGGCTGTTCCAGAGGAAGGCAACTCGATCACCGACCCGAGCCATGAGATCAGATTCAATACAAGATTGCACTGCCTGCAGCATGTGATCAAATCGCGGGTGGCCCAGCACCTGCACGTGTTCATCGCCGCGCGGGCAATACTTCGCGTACATCGCCTTTTCACCCAGTGACCGCGCCACAATAAGATCCGCGCCGATCTGTAGAGGTTGAGCGAACTGCAGCCGCAGGTTCTTCGCACCCGCTCCGACGGTCAGCCCGTAAGGAATGTAGACAGTCATGTCGACGCAGCGACGTACGTTCTGGAACCACAACGGTTGTGGGCGTTCGCGATCATAGGGATGAGTGAACACGGCCACGTCAAAGTGCCCCGCGCCGAGCACAAGTGCCGGGCACCACTCCACATAGGGAACGCTTTCAGCCTCCAGCAACGCCCGGTGCGACACCGCACGTTCACTGCTCAATCCCGGATCGCCATCGTTGTACGGCAGTAACCAAGCCTCGGGCGCAAACGAGCGGTCGGCCTGCATTCTAGCCCACACTGAGGCAACGTTACCCCAGGCCTCCGGGCGCTGAAGTAGGAAAAGCACTCTCAACGCAGCCACGACTGGTCACCCGGCCGCGGCAAAGGCGGCGATACCGGCCTGTGCCAGTTCCAGGTCTTCCGGCGTATCCACTTCGAACAGCTCCAACGCGCAGGCAGCAGCGGGCAGCAGCGGCTCAATGCACTCGTACACATAGCGAGTGCCCGATGCCAGCAGCTGGGGCGGGCCGGCGAACACATTGGCCCACTCCCATGCCGTCGCCGGATCGCGGTGGAAGGCGGAAACCAAGTTGACAGCGTCACCGACGCCGTCGGTGCTAACGAATACCGCTTGGGTGCTTTTGGCACGGGTCACCCCAATCAACAGCGGAACCGTCTCGGTTGCTTTGACGAAGGCCCGCAAGGAGGCCGGATCAATGATTAGATCGCCATCCAGGTACAACACACGATGCTGCATGCCAACCGACCCCAGCCGAATGCTATGGGCCGTATTGGTCGTACGGAAGTCGGGATTGCGCACCAGCACTACGTCACGGTGATGGCGACTGCAGTGTTCAATGATCAACTCTTCTCGGTAGCCAACTACCACGTGGATGCGCGGAACAAGCGGCTGCAGGGCATGGATCAACCGCGACAGCAGTGTGACACCATCGATTTCGATCATACATTTTGGCATGCCCATGCCCAAGCGCGAGCCCAGGCCAGCACAGGCGATCACAGCGCCTTCAAGAGTCTGCATAAGGTACTCGCGTCATTGACGACAATATCGGCCACGGCGACAGTCTGAGGCGCCGGGGCGTGTACACCACCATATGCGATGCCGATATCGGCCTCGCGCAACATCGGCACATCGTTGGCGCCGTCACCGATAGCCACGATACGCGCATAACCACCTCTCCGACGCAGCGTCCGCACCGCATCATCCTTGGCAAGGATGGACTGCAACTGCACGCCTGCTGGAGTGGCCACCGCGCTTGAACTGAACGACCGACAGCCGAGCCGTTCCACCATTGGTGCGATCCAGACATCCAGATTTCCTGTCACCACGAAGCAGCGGTCGGCATGGGTACCGACGAAGTTCTCCAACTCGGGGGACAACGGCACCGCCGCGATGATCTCGTGCACGCGGGCAAGCGGGACCTGGCCAAGGATCAACGTTCGCAAGCGCATCGAATCCTCGAAAGGCACGTGCCCATCCATGGTCAACCGGGTCAGAGTCGCAATCTCATCGGCGATTCCAAGCTCAGCGGCAATACAGGGCAGGATCTCCGTCGAGGTCAGCGTGCCGTCCAGATCAAAGCAGAACGCTGTCCCACTCATGTGCGCTCCAGAACGAACCAGCACTGCCGGGTTTCAGCGCGATTGTTCAGATCATCTTGTTCATACACATCGCCCTCGCCGGCCACGCGGAAGCCCGCATCTAACAGCGTCGGCTGCAGCAGCGCCATCAGCTCCGGCACGCTTCGGTAGATGGCATGGTAGTCGTGTTCAAGCTCCGTAGAGAAGTGCTCCTTCAGGGTGAGGCGCGACCCGTTAGCGACGGGCTCACGCAGGAGAATCAATGCGCTCGGACCGGTAATATCCGCGAGTGCGGAAAACAACTCAGACAGCTGTGGATCATTGAGATATATGCAAATTCCCGCGCATAGCACGCGGTCGAAACTAGCCTCACCCAATGCTTCCGCCGAGAGCTGCTCGGCCTGCAGATGTGTAAAGCGGCAATGGGAGTCGTCGCGGTGTTGCAGGCGCGCATACGCAAGCAGGCCTCCACTAGCATCCACCCCGTGGTAGCGCGCGAGCAACGGCACCAGCCGGTGGCTCCACCGCCCGGTACCGCAGCCAATATCAAGCAGCGCCTGCCGTCCGTCCAGGCGCAGCAGCGGTAGAAGGCGCGCGACTTCGGCGGCGTCTCGACGCTCCGCCAAGTCGCCCTGTTTGTCCTGGTAGATGACCGCACGCATAGGACCCACGTCGTTCATGCGACGGGCGCGATCCTCGAAGAAGGCAGCCACCTCCTCCGGGTCGATCTCGGGCGGCGATGCTTCACCAAATGCAGTCGTTATCCTTGCCATACCAGTTCCCCTTTTCTCATGCTTGCGTGGGCCGCCACAACGACCACCACAACGCTACGACCAGCAGCAGATAGGTAGTGCACAGTGCAAGAATCGCCCCGGCGCCGGTAAACACCGGCACCAATGCGACCATCAGCACCAGCAAAAGCAGCAGCCCCCCCAGCTGCAGTCCAATCCGTATCCGCCTGCGTCCACGTGCCATCAACATGGTACAGCCAAGTACCGACATGCCGAGCAGTGCAGGGAACAAGCAGTTCAAGCGTGCCAGCTCGGCCGCGTGCGCGAACTCGGCCCCAAACAGCCACGGAAGCGCGGAGGACAGGGCCCACGACAGCGGGATGCTTGCGATACCCAAGCCGACACCTGCCAGTGCCAACTTTCGCAGGAAACGCGCCTGCTCCTGTGCATCGCCAGACCGACGGAACAGCTTTGGGGCGGCGGAGATCGCCAAGGACACTGCGGGCAGCGCGATCAGCGCAGCCAAACGGTACGCCGCCGTGTAGTGTCCGGCCACGTTTGCATCGGCCAACCTGTACACCAGCGACTTGTCGATGGTGCCCAGGCCGGTATCGACGACGCGCATGGCCAAGAAGCCAGAGGCTTCAGCGTAATCAGCGGGTACGGCGTGGGCGGGCCGCCAATCGGGCTTCAGGTGTCGGGCTACCGCAAGCAGGGCCACCAACGTCACCAATCCCCCAAGCAGCACGTGCCAGCGCAGGTAGCCGGCCAGGGTGACCGGCCCGGCAGCCAGCACGCAGACCAGCAATGCCGTCACGTTGCCGAGCGGCCCCAAGGCGTACATGGCCCCTGCCCATCCCATCCGATCATGTGCCTGGAATGCATAGCTGGCCAGTGTAATTAGCGGCACAAGGAGCAATTCTGGGACAGCGATGGCCAACAGCGCGGTGACTGCCACCGGGCTGTCCAGCCAAGTCAAGGCCAGCGCAATGTAGAGCGCACCCAGCACTACGCTGCTGCCGAACAGCCTCCACAGCGCCTTGCGCCAATGCAGTGCAAACGCTTGGGCATTGCGCGAGGTGGCCTGGAGCATCAAGAGGCCAAAGCCAATCCCGCTCAGGGCGCCCAGCGCACCAGCCAGTCCGGCCAATCCGGCAAAGGTGCCATAGCCCGCCAATCCCAACGCGCGCGCCAGCCCGATAGCCCAGATTGCCTGCAGGCCAGCCCGAAGGACCTGCCAGAAGATCATCAGCAGCGTGTTGCGGGCTAGCGGAGAAGGCATCGGGTTAGCGCTCTTTTGACACAGGAAACCCAAGACGCCGGGATCGAACCCACCGGATGGACGCCCGAGTATCGCCTAGCGGCAGGACGAAGGGAGAAACTTCCCTTCTAGGCCACCACAACTCCAGTTGATGCTGCCGTTGGAGTCGGTCGCCGCCAACGTGAGTATCTGGCCGGCGATCTTCGCACTCGCTGAGCTGGAGAACTCCACCTCAATGGCGCCGCGCGTACTGACCGTAACCGAACGGACATAGTTGCCATTGACGGAAGTAGGCGCAGCCATGCCCGCCGCAAGGTTGTCCGCCGGAAACTGCCCATGATCCGAATAGTAGGTGGCGATCGCCTCCTTGGCTCCGGTCGACAAAGACAAGCCCTCTGCAACCTGCGCTCTGGCGACATAGTCCTGATAGGCGGGCAACGCAATGGCTGCCAGTATTGCAATGATCGCCACAACTATCATCAGTTCAATCAGTGTAAAACCGCGTTGTTTCATTTTGCTCCCCTTGAATATGACTGGCTCGCCTGCCACTGCTCGAGGCGTTTTATGTCACTGGCGTAGATTCCCCGGCCGTCGGCCTTGCGCAGCAGCAACAAGGCCTCTTCCGCCTCCGAGCGTTGCAGCAAGTTTGATGCCAGCCCTATCTGCAGCAGCCACAGCCTGTAACCAGGATCCCGTGGCGAGAGCGCTACCGCCTCGCGGATCATGCGCATTGCAAGCTCCCGGTCGCCGACCACGTTGAAGGCGTAGTTGGCGTAGATTCCACGCAATCGGGAAGATCGAGGATTTTGCTGCACGATATTGACAAGCAGCCCGAACAACTGATGCTCGTCAGCGAACCTGCAGCGTTGTTCAACCCTGCACTCCACTACACCCTCCAGCGCAGCAAGCTCCTGAGGCCCTGCAGGACGACGCAGCATCTTTTCGCCAAACCGCGTCCACACCACCTCCGGCAGCTGATCTCCGGCGCGACTGCCTAGAATGATCAACGCCTGGTCCGCCAGTGGCGATGAATTGGGGAGTGCTGCTGCATGCTCAAACTCCCCGAGCGCCATGGACCAGCCGAGCGCCTGCGGGTCATTTCGGGCGAGGGCGAGTAGCTGACGCCCATACTCATACCCGGCGCGCGGCGAGTCCGGATTGCGCGTGGTCAAGGTCAGCGCCAACCGCATCGGACTTCCCCAACTGAGTGCCTGGACGTAGCCCATAGCACCCACATAAGTCAGCAGTACAGCCAGCAACAGGGCACGCGCTTCGGCGGTCAGCGGCTTAAGCGCTGCCCCGAGCGGTTGCACCAGCGCCAGCACCACGCCCAGCAGCGCAAGATAGTTGCGATGCTCGAACACCAACTCCAAGGGGTGCACATTGCTGGTCAGCGCGTGGGAAGCAAAGAACCATGCGATGCCGAAGGCCGTCAGAGGCCAGGGCCTGCGCATTAGCCACCCGCCCAGCGCGAGGCTCAGCAGCATCAGTCCGGCCACCAGGGTGCCCTGCGGACGTAATAACCCATGCGAAATGGGAAAATTATCGTAATAAAACCAAAGTGACTCTGGCCATGGTAACAATATCTGGCGCAGATAAAGGATCAACGCTGGCAGCTGGCTATAGAGCCGCTCGGACAGGGAAAAGTCACGCGTAGCATATGCCGTTGGTGACATGGCGGAGGGAACCACCCAAGCGAAGAAGATGATCAGGCCAGCCATCACACCAATTGCATAAGCCCAAATCAGCAAGCGCTGCTGTGGAGGACTCGGTGCCGCAAAGCGGAGCACGAACACTTCCAGCAGCAGGCAGTACACGGGAACCAGCAATGCTGTCTCCTTGAAGCCGAGGCCAAACGCGGCGGCCAAGGCTGTGCCCAGCCACCATGGCCACGCCCGCCAGCACGCACACATTGCTGCGCGTGCACGCAGGTAGCACAGTAGTGACAGCAAGATGCCCGTAGCAGCGCCGACCTCCATGCGCTGCACGATGTAAAGGGCGCTGGAAACCTGTATCGGATGCACCATCCATACGAACGCCACGGCCCAGGCGGCGGCCAGCCGCCACTTCTCCGTCAGCGTGGCGCTCATGCTCATAAGTTGACGAGCAAGCAACCACACTAGCAAGGCGTTTATCAGATGCATCGCCAAGCCAGTCGCCTTGAGCGGCACCGGGTCGGCCCCGGTGAGCACATGGTTCACTGCAAAACTCAGCATGGCCAGCGGGCGCCCTAGAGCACTGGCGATGCCGGAACCAAACAATTGCCCCAGTGCCGACCAACTCAGGCGTTCGAGCTTCCAGTCCGGGTCGCTGACCAGATTGGGCTGGTCGTCAAACAGGAAGCCGCCCCCCAAACCCGGCAGGAAAACCAGCGCCCCCAGCACAGGCAAAGCGAGCACGGCTGCAGCCTTGGACCAGCGCGCGAACGCGCGCACCCGATGTTCGGACACGACACTCTCTCCAACCGTTCCCTACCAAAGAAAAGGGCCGCTAGGCGGCCCTTTTCAGACATCCAACACCACCGAGCAATTAACGGCAGGACGAGGGCAGGAACTTCGGATCGACGGTCCCACCGGTCTTGCAATCCCAAGTGATGCTGCCGCCGGCATCTGTCGGGGTCAGCACGAAGTCCTTACCAGCAACCTTTGCACTGACCGAGCCAGCGCCCTTCAGCGTAGCCGTGATGGCGCCAGCAGTGCCAACAGTGACACTCTCAACGTACTTGCCGTTGATTGAAGCAGCTGGAGCCAGACCAGCATCGCCATTGTCGGTAGGGAAGGCGCCCTTGTCAGCGTAGTACTCGGTAACAGCGGTCTTGGCGCCCGAGCTCAGGGTCATCGCTTCGGAAACCTGAGCGCGAGCCACGTAATCCTGGTAAGCCGGCAGTGCGATGGCCGCCAAGATGGCGATGATCGCGACAACGATCATCAGTTCGATCAGGGTAAAGCCCTGCTGCTTCTTCATGAGTACATCCCCTAGAGGTAGAAAATAGATAGGGCACTGGGCCGTTGCCTGACCGGCGGACCGGGTGAGCGAGGCGGGCGCCCGTGCGGGTGGATCGAAGCAGGTTGCGTGCCAACAGTGCCAGCAATGCTCCCCAGCATTCCCCGGCGCAATGATGGCACCAATCTTCAGGATTGGAACCCCCCTCACAACAATTTGCGACGTATCCGGCAATGTGACCCGTTGCGTCACTTTTTGACGGCCCCGGTCCGGCGCGCCGACCAAGGCGGACCGCCGGCAGGACTGCCAACGCACCACGGAACCGGCTACCATGCGGCGAGATAGCCCGCCTGGGGAAGGCGCGGCTGGGGAGCCCTGTATGTCTGTCAGCCGTAGCGCGATCAAGAAAGAGCCCGTGGCGCGTAGCACCATGGAGATGAAACCGTTTGTCTGGGAGGGGACCGACAAGCGCGGCGTCAAGATGAAGGGCGAACAGCCCGCTAAGAATGCCAACCTTTTGAGAGCTGAACTGCGGCGGCAAGGCATCATGCCGAGCGTGGTCAAGCCAAAACCCAAGCCCATATTTGGCGCAGCAGGCTCCCCCGTCGGGGCCAAGGACATCGCATTCTTCAGTCGCCAGATGGCGATCATGATGAAGTCAGGCGTACCGATCGTCAGTGCACTGGAGATCATCGGTAGCGGACACAAGAACCCCCGTATGAGGAAGCTTGTCGAATCCATCCGGACCGATATCGAGGGCGGCTCATCTCTATATGAAGCGATCAGTCGACATCCGGTCCAATTCGATGAGTTGTATCGGAATCTGGTAAGGGCTGGTGAGGGAGCCGGTGTACTTGAAACGGTGCTGGACACCATTGCCAGCTACAAGGAGAACATCGAAGCACTGAAGGGCAAGATCAAGAAGGCACTGTTCTACCCCACCATGGTTGTCGTGGTGGCACTGCTAGTCAGTTCCATTCTATTGATTTGGGTTGTGCCTCAGTTCGAGGACGTGTTCAGGGGCTTCGGCGCTGAGCTTCCCGCGTTCACTCAGATGATCGTCGCGATGTCTCGTTTCATGGTGTCGTGGTGGTGGCTGATCCTGGCCGTCAGCGTAGGCTCCGTAATCGGCTTCATTTTTGCCTACAAACGCTCCCCCAAGATGCAGCACACCATGGATCGTCTGATCCTGAAGGTGCCCGTGATCGGCCAGATCATGAACAACAGCGCGATCGCCCGATTCGCCCGCACCACCGCTGTCACCTTCAAGGCAGGCGTGCCACTGGTGGAGGCCCTGGGCATCGTCGCCGGCGCTACCGGCAACAAGGTCTATGAAGAAGCCGTGCTGCGCATGCGCGATGACGTGTCAGTCGGCTATCCGGTCAACATGGCCATGAAGCAGGTCAACCTCTTCCCGCACATGGTGGTGCAGATGACCGGCATCGGCGAAGAGGCCGGCGCGCTGGACACCATGCTGTTCAAGGTGGCCGAGTATTATGAGCAGGAGGTCAACAATGCCGTGGACGCCCTGAGCAGCCTGCTGGAACCGATGATCATGGTGTTCATTGGTACCATCGTCGGCGGCATGGTGATCGGCATGTACCTGCCCATCTTCAAACTCGGCGCGGTAGTTGGATAACTAATCAATGGCATTTCTCGACCAGCATCCCGGTCTCGGCTACCCCGCCGCGGTCGGACTGGGACTGCTGATCGGCAGTTTCCTCAACGTGGTGATCCTGCGCCTGCCCAAGCGGCTGGAGTGGGAGTGGAAGCGCGATGCGCGCGAGGTGCTGGAAGAGCCGGACATCTACGAGCCGCCGCCACCGGGCATCGTGGTGGAGCCCTCGCACTGCCCGCACTGCAAGCACAAGCTGTCCTGGTACGAGAACATCCCGCTGTTCAGCTGGCTGGCCCTGCGCGGCAAATGCCGGCATTGCCATGCCCCGATCTCGATCCAGTACCCGCTGGTGGAGCTGCTGACCGCCGTGCTGGTGGCCGCCAGCGTCTGGCAGTTCGGCTTCGGCTGGCAGGGCTTCGGCGCGATCGTGTTGAGCTGCTTCCTGGTGGCGCTGTCCGGGATCGATCTGCGTACCCAGCTGTTACCGGATCAATTGACCCTGCCCTTGATGTGGCTGGGCCTGATCGCGGCCAGCGACAATCTCTATATGCCGGCCAAGCCTGCCCTGCTGGGTGCGCTGGCGGGCTATCTGTCGCTGTGGTCGGTGTGGTGGCTGTTCAAGCAGATCACCGGCAAGGAAGGCATGGGCCACGGCGATTTCAAGCTGCTGGCGGCCCTGGGCGCCTGGTGCGGGCTCAAGGGCATCCTGCCGATCATCCTGCTCTCGTCCGTGGTGGGCGCGATCATCGGCTCGATATGGCTGTACTCGCGCGGCCGTGACCGGGCCACGCCGATCCCGTTCGGGCCGTACCTGGCCATTGCCGGCTGGATCGTCTTCATGTGGGGCGAGCCGTTGATCGACGGCTACCTGAGCTACGCCGGCCTGCGTTGAGGGCCGCGCGATGAGCCGCTTCGTGATCGGGCTGACCGGCGGCATTGCCGCCGGCAAGAGCGAGGTCAGCCGCCGCTTCGAGGCGCTGGGCATCACCGTCGCCGATGCCGACCTGGCCGCACGCGCGGTGGTGGCACCGGGCAGCGAGGGGCTGGCGCGGATCGCCGCCCACTTCGGCAAGGACATCCTGCTGGCCGATGGCCAGCTGGACCGCGCCGCGTTGCGGGCCCGCATCTTCGAATCGGCGCAGGAGCGCCAGGCGCTGGAGGCGATCACCCATCCAGCCATTCGGCAGTTGCTGCGCGAGACCTGCGAGCAGGCCGAAGGGCCGTATGCGATCGCGGCGATTCCGCTGCTCACCGAGGCCGGTGGCCGCCAGCAGTACCCCTGGCTGGACCGGATCCTGGTGGTGGACGTGCCGGTGGCCGTGCAGCACGCACGGCTGATGCAACGCGACGGCATCGATAGCGCCTTGGCGGACCGCATGATCGCCGCCCAGGCCAGCCGCGAGGCGCGCCTGGCATTGGCCGATGATGTGGTGGTCAATGATGGCCACCCGGACCACCTGCAGGCGCATGTGGAGCGGCTGGATCGGGCCTATCGGGACTTGGCGGCGCGGTAGATTTGGAGGAGCCGACCCACGGTCGGCTCTACCGTGTCAGGCGGGGGAGAACGTCAGCGTGGCGATGACGCCGCGCCCGGCACCTGGCCGCACGTTGACCTGCCAGCCGTAGAGGTCGCACAGGCGGCTGACGATGGACAGGCCGATACCTCCGCCCTGCGAATGCCCCGCATGCGTACCGCGGTACCCGCGCTGGAACAGCTTGGCCGCATCTTCCTCGCTCAGGCCGGGGCCGCTATCGATCACTTCGACCGCGTTGTTGCCCACGCGCACGCGCACTGCGCCTTCCTTCGAGTACTTCACGGCATTGCCGATCAGGTTGCCCAGCGCGACCGAGAGGGCCGATTCCGGGGCATCGATCACCAGGTCGTGGTTGCCTTCCAGGATCAATTCCAGCGGCTTGCCGCCGAGCTGGGCACGGTGTGAATCCAGCAGCTGCTCGGAGACCCGGGCGACATTGCTGCTGCCCTGCCCGCGCTCGTTGCGCGAGAGCAGCAGCAGCGCGCCGATCAGATCGGTGCATTGCTGCTCGGCACGCTGGATGCGCTGCAGGCGCTGCAGCACCTTGGGGTCGAGATCCGGGCGGGTCAGCAGCAGCTCGGTGGCGCCGCGGATCACCGCCAGCGGCGTGCGCAGCTCGTGGCTGACATCCGCGTTGAATTCGCGGTCGCGCTGCACCACCTCGGTGAGCCGCGCGGAATAGTCGTCCAGCGCCTGGGCCAGCTGGCCCACTTCATCGTCCGGGAAGCGCGGAGCCAGTGGCTCCGGCTCGCTGGTGCCACCGCGGTAGGCGCGCAGGCGCGCGGCCAGGTCCGACACCGGCTTCATCACCTTGGAGGCGGACCACCAGCCGAGCACCAGGGACAACACGCTGAACACCAGCACCGAGAAGAACAGCGCGCGGTTGAGCTGGCTCTCACCGCGGATGCTCTCGGTCATGTCATAGGCGAGGAAGAACCACACATCCGGCGTTTTACGCACCGCCAGCTTGTAGGAAAACGGCTTGCCGCTGTCATCCACGCCGCTGACGCCGTGGATGCCGTCGTTGAATTCGTACCAGTCCGGCTGTTCCTGGCGCAGCGCTTCGAACTTGTCCGAGCGGACCAGCCGCGCATACATCTGCTGCACGGGAAGGTCAGGACTGCGCGAGGGATCGGCCGCGAATCGCTTGGCGTACTCGTTGATGTTGCGATTCATCACATCTTCGACCAGCTGGTTTTCCACGCGGGCGCGGGTCCAGTTGGTGGCGAACGCAAACAGCGTGGTCAGGCAGAAGCCCAACAGCACGAACGAGACGATGATGCGGCTGCGCAGCCGGCGCCGGTATGGCGCGCGGCGACGCCCCCCCCTGCCCGTCACCGGATCAGGCTTCCGGCGCGGCGATGCGGTATCCGATGCCATGACGGGTCTGGATCATCGGAACCTCGAAGGGTTTGTCGACCACGGCGCGCAGGCCATGGATATGCACGCGCAGGGAATCCGAATCCGGCAGCTCTTCGCCCCAGACGCGGGTTTCCAGCTCCTGGCGGGTGACGACGGCCGGGGAGGCCTCCATCAGCGCCTGCAGGATCTTCAGCGCGGTCGGGTTGAGCTGCAGCAGCTTGCCCTGGCGGCGCACTTCCAGCGTGTCCAGGTTGTACTCCAGGTCACCGGTTTCCAGCACGCGGGTCTGCACGCCCTTGCCGCGACGCGACAGGGCGTTCAGACGCACCTCCACTTCCTGCAGCGCGAACGGCTTGATCAGGTAGTCATCGGCGCCGGAATCGAAGCCGGCCAGTTTGTTATCCAGGGAATCGCGGGCCGTCAGCATCAGCACCGGGGTCTGCTTGCGCGCCTCGTTGCGCAGCTTGCGGCAGACCTCGATCCCATCCATGCCGGGCAGGTTGAGGTCCAGCACGATCGCGTCGAACTCATGGACGACCGCCAGGTGCAGGCCGGTGACGCCATCGGCTGCGAAGTCCACGGTGTGACCGCGGTCTTCGAGGTAATCGCCCAGGTTGGCGGCAATGTCGCTGTTGTCTTCGATGACGAGAATTCGCACTGGGACCTCTGATTCGTGGGGTTCAACGGAAAGAACGGAGCCGCAGGGCAGCAATGGGAACAGGACTGCGCGACCTCAAGCTGACCATACAGCTTCGATTCTTAACATTAGACACCGTCGAATGCTGGCGCAGCGTCAAAACCCGGCGATCATCACCTGGCATCTTTGGGTTCGGAAATCCGAAGATCACGCTTCATCTGCCTGGCGTCCTCCGTCGCCTGGCGGCGCTGAGCCACCGTCATGCAGGTGCGCTGAGGGCGGTTGCTGCCGATCGGACGTTCGCTGCGACAGACCATGCGGCTGTCTTCCTTGGCGTTGGTCATCAAGGTATTGACCACTTCCTGGTCATTGAAGACCTCTACTTTCTGCGGCGGGGTGAGCTGATCGAAGCGCTCGCGATCGCCCATCTTGGTGCGGATGCGGTCCAAGGCGGCCTGAACGCGGCTCTTGTCGGCCACGCTCAGTTCGCTGTAGTCCTCACTGTGCAGCGCGCGCTCGACCTTGGCCAGCTGTTCGGCAACAGGCGCATCGTCGGCAAGCGCCATCGCGGCCTCGTCGGCGTTCGCAGGCGGCTTGGCATGGGCACCCAGCGAGAGACAGCCGAGCAGCGCGACAGCGATGATTCGATGCATCTGTGACATCTGCGACTTCCTTATCCACATGAATGAACGCCAACTCTACGAGGATGGAACCGGGCCGACAAGTTACCGATGGCAGGGGCTTGGCACCGCTGCAGGCCGGAAAAAGGCCCGACCAACTGACGCTGGCCGGGCCTGAAGGTGTTTCCCGATTACCGATCCTGCTGAGGAGGGCAGAGCTGCGGTTCGACAGAGCCTACGCCGGGGCCGATTAAACCGATGTTAAGGCCCTGCCCCTCCTGAGAAAACCACCTCAAGCCTTTGTATTTACAGGTTTTTTCAAGGAAGCGACGTGGTCGATGATGCGCCCGGCAAGATCCGCCTGGCAGATCGCCTCGATACCCTCCAGCCCAGGCGTGGAGTTGACCTCCAGCACCAGCGGGCCACGGCTGGAGCGGATCAGGTCGACGCCGGCCACGCCCAGGCCCAGCGCCTTGGCCGCGCGCACCGCCACCAGCTGCTCGGCCCGGCTGGCCTTGGCGGCCCGGGCGCTGCCCCCGGCATGCAGATTGGAGCGGAAATCCCCCTCCGGCGCCTGCCGTTGCATCGCCCCGACCACCTGGTCACCGACCACCAGGCAGCGCAGGTCGGCGCCCTGCGCCTCGCCGATGAACTCCTGCATGAGGAAGTTGGCGTAGAGCCCGCGCAGTGCCTCCACGATGCCGCGCGAGGCGCTGGCCTTCTCGGTCAGGATCACGCCGCGGCCCTGGGTGCCCTCGTTGAGCTTCACCACATGCGGCGGCGGGCCCAGCATGGAGAGCAGATCGACGGTGTCGTCCGGGTTGTCACCGAACACCGTGACCGGCATGTCGATGCCCTTGGAGGCCAGGATCTGGTGGGCGCGCAGCTTGTCGCGGGCGCGCAGGATCGCATCGGAGGGGTTGGGCGTGCGTGCGCCCATCATCTCGAACTGGCGCAGCACGGCCGTCCCGTAGCGGGTGACCGAAGCACCGATGCGCGGGATCACCGCGTCCACCCCGGTGATCGGCCGCCCCTTGTAATGCATGGTGAAGCCGTCTGCGGCGATGCGCATGTAACAGCGCAGCGGATCAAGGATGCGCACGGTATGGCCCCGCGCACGCGCGGCCTCCACCAGGCGACGCGTGGAGTACAGCTTGCTGTTGCGGGACAGGATGGCGAGTTTCATCGCGGCGCAGGGGGCGGGAAAGCGCGAAGCATAGCGTGCGGCGCGTGTGGTGGAGGTGTCAGGCGTCGCGCTGGAATGGCCGGTGCCCCGGCCCTGCGTGGGCGGTGCAAACGCCATGACGACGGCAGCCTGCCGCCGGCATGGCGCGTGCAAGCTACGGCAGTGAAAGGAATTGCCGTTCAAGGCCCCGGTTCAGCGGATATAGATGCCGGTGGAAAGCGTGTTGAACGGTGCGTTGGTCGACGTATTCTGATAACGGAAGTTTCCACCCTGCTCTCCGTCCAGACTGTAGTAGCGATTCCATGCAACGATGGTCTGCCCGGGATTGCAGTCGGTGTAGTAACCACCGTTGATGCACAGGGCGTCGGACCTGTACTCCGCCGACCGTGGTAGCGCACCTCCATTCATGCTGGCGGCGGGTAAACGCCCATAGCCGACTTCGAGCACAACCACCTTCAACTCTGCGCCGCCGTGGTCCAGGGTGGTCGACAACTGACCGGCCTGCGTCATGTACTCCCAGCCGCCGGCATTGGTGGAGCCCACACCTACGATGGTCACCGATGACAGCGAAGGTGCAGGCGCCCTCTGCCCACTCTGCGCAGCCGCCCAGGATTCATCGTGCTTGGCTTTGCTTAATGCACCGACGGGCATTTCCAATGGAGGAAATGCCGTCTTCGTCATTTCCAGCTCGGCCGCCATGGCCGGCAACGGCAGAGCAATGGCCAACAGTGCGGCAGTCAATACAGCTTTCATCCATTACATCCAACATTCATGCAGCCAATCGCTGCGAGCCCATGCTCGCTAAAGCGCATCAGCAAGAATGGCGACCACGTCAAATTGCGCGTTCGTAATAGTTGGAAAAGTTGTCTCTTCTACCGAGAGACACAGCGATGCAGCCAGCGCAGGGCCGGAATGGGTCAGAAGCGTAGCGGGAACGAAGCAGACGGCCGGACATGGAGCGGGTGAAGGGAATCGAACCCTCGTCAGTAGCTTGGGAAGCTACAGCTCTACCATTGAGCTACACCCGCAAGGCGCGGCGTAAGTCTATTCGGGCGGGGCCCTCAAACGCAACGGGCGGCACTGGGCCGCCCGTTGTTTCACGCTTTTCCACCGCCGTGCACGGCGCCCGCGGGCGGGCGCTGCGCACGTGGGATCAGAAGCTGCCGCCGAAGCTGGCAAACAGCGACACGTCACGCGCACGCTTCTGCATCGTGGTGGTGCTCATGCCGATGTTGCTGCTCAGGCCCCACAGGTTCAGGCGCGCACCCAGCACGGCGGTGGCGTAGTTCTTGTCGAACTCCAGGCCCGGCACCTTGTACATGCCCACGTCCGGCATGGTCTGCAGCCAGGCGCTGGCCTGCTTGCTGTCCTCGAACTCGTGGTCATAGGTGACCTGCACGTACGGCTTGACGTTGCCGCCATCGAAGCGGGCCTGCCAGCCGACGCGGCCGACGGTCGAATCCGTATCCTGGTCGCCATAGCCCAGCGCCGAGGCGCTCAGGTTGGACTCGGTGTAGCCATCCAGCTTCACCTTCTGCCAGATCACGGCGGCGACCGGACCGTGACGGAAGCCGCCTTCGGTGCCGAACTCGTAGCCGGCGTTCAACGCGGCGGTCAGGTTGCTGCCTTCCGGCGAACCCTTGTGGATGCGCGTTGCCGGGCCGAGCTGCAGCTTGCGGGTCACGTCGTAGTCCAGCCAGCTGTAGCTGAGCTGGCCGTTGACCCAGGCGCGCTCACCGTACCAGCCGGCGAACAGGCCCAGGGTGGTATCGGACTGGGTGAAGTCGCCCTTGTTGTTGCCGAAATCGGCGTCCATGCGGCCATAGCCGGCGAAGCCGCCGACCACCATGCCGTCACGCGCCCAATCCACACCGAACAGGCCGGCCGGGGCCATGCCGTCGTACAGATCGGCGTGGGCGTAGCGCTGCATGTCGCCGCGCAGGTTGCCCCACCAGCTCAGGCCGTCGGCCGGACGGCCATCCACATGCCAGCTGACCTGGTCAGCGCGCGAGCGGCCGATGGTCTGTGCCGAGTGGGTCAGGATCTGCTGGTTGCGCGGGGCTTCCAGGATCGACAGCGTGTACTGGCCCAGCATCTCGTGCGTGGCCGTGGTCGGGTGCACGCCATCGGCGAACACGTAGCTGTTGGCGGCGTCCGGGGTGGCGTAGCTGGTCGGGTTGCAGGTCAGCGAGGACGCCGTGGTGCAGGCCGGGCTGGTCACGTTGACGAAGCCGTACTGGCCCGGGTTGGCGACGATTTCCTGCAGGATGTGGAAGGTGTCGACCGGGATCACCTGCAGGCCGGCGGCTTTCAGGCCACCGAACAGGGCGTCGTTGTACGCCTTGGCCAGCGCGGTACCGGCAGCCATGCCAGCCGGGCCACCGGCACGGGCGCCCGGGGTCAGGCCGACGTCCGGAATGGTCGGCACCACGATGTATTCGGCGCCCGCCGCCTTCAGCGTGCCGACGATGCCGACCTGGTCGGTGACGGCGTTGGTCAGCGTGGAGACCAGCGGCGCGCCGGCCTGGATCGCGAACAGGTCATTGGCACCGCCCCACACGGTGTACAGCGCGTTCGGGTCGGCCTTGCCGCCGTTGGCCGCCAGGTACTGCGCGGTCTGGGTCTTGAGCGAGTACACCGGAATGGCCGGGGTACCGGCAGCCAGTACCTGGGTGGTGTCCACGCCGACGCGGGCGCCGCCGATGGCGTAGTTGTCACCGTTCTGGCCGTTGCCGTGGGCAGCGCCGTTGGTGCCGTAGTAGTTGGCCACGTGCTCAGCCCAGGTCCAGCCCGGGTTGGTGGTGAACTGGCCGGTCACCGGCTGCACCGCGGCCGGCAGCAGCGGGCGGAAGTAGCCGGCATCGGTCAGGCTGTCGCCGATGAAGACGGTCTTGGTGTAAGGCGACTGTGCCATCGCCGGCATCGCCGCCAGGGCGATGGCCACGGCCATGAGGGAACGGATCGGGCGTTTGCTGAGCAACATGGAAACTCCTTGAGGGTGGGGAAGACGGCGGACGTACGCCGGCGCACGGTGCCATGTTTCCACTGCACCCGGCCCGCATCACGCTGCGCTGCGGCATGAACGCCCCAGCTCCGCCGCCCGGCCATCGTTGGCCTGGCGCTCGCGGCACCTCTGCCGCGGGGCGCACAGGGTACGCACTGTGGGGTGATTGCGGGACAATACCGTCATGAACATCCAGCTCAACGGCGAGAACCGCCAGCTTCCGCACACCGCCACCGTCCACGACCTGCTGCGCAGCGAGGACCTGCTCGAGCGCCGCGTCGCCGTCGAAGTCAATGGCGAGATCGTGACCCGCAGCCAGCACGTCAGCCACCCCCTGCGCGAGGGCGACGTGGTCGAGATCGTGCATGCACTGGGCGGCGGCTGAAGCAGCATCGTGACGCGCGATAGGCGATAATTCGGGCCATGAATGCACCTGCCCCCACTGATTCGCTGGTGATCGCCGGCAAGACCTATGCTTCCCGCCTGCTCACCGGCACCGGCAAGTTCAAGGATCTGGAAGAAACCCGCCTGGCCACCGAGGCCGCTGGCGCCCGGATCGTCACCGTGGCGATCCGCCGCACCAACATCGGGCAGAACCCGGGCGAGCCGAACCTGCTCGACGTGCTGCCGCCGGACCGCTACACCATCCTGCCCAACACCGCCGGCTGCTACACCGCCGAAGACGCCGTGCGCACCTGCCGGCTGGCCCGCGAGCTGCTGGACGGCCACAACCTGACCAAGCTGGAAGTGCTGGGCGACCAGAAGAGCCTGTACCCGGATGTGGTGCAGACCCTCAAGGCGGCCGAGCAGCTGGTCAAGGATGGCTTCGAGGTGATGGTCTATACCTCCGATGACCCGATCCTGGCCAAGCGCCTGGAAGAAATCGGCTGCGCTGCGGTGATGCCGCTGGCTGCGCCGATCGGCTCGGGCCTGGGTATCCAGAACAAGTACAACCTGCTGCAGATCATCGAAGACGCCAAGGTGCCGATCATCGTCGATGCCGGCGTGGGCACGGCTTCCGATGCAGCCATCGCGATGGAACTGGGCTGCGACGGCGTGCTGATGAACACCGCCATCGCCGGCGCGTGCAACCCGATCCTGATGGCCAGCGCGATGCGCAAGGCCGTGGAAGCGGGCCGCGAGGCTTTCCTGGCCGGGCGTATTCCGCGCAAGCGCTACGCCAGTGCGTCCTCGCCGATCGACGGGTTGATCGGCTGATGACCAATCCTTTCGACAGCGCCGGTGCCAAGGCGCCGCCCAAGCCCTTCACCATCACCGAAGGCCGCCGCGAGGTCCGCAGTTTCGTGCTGCGCCAAGGGCGTTTCACCCCCGCCCAGCAGCGTGCGTTCGATGATCGCTGGCCGCGCTTCGGGCTGGATTTCACCGGCGAGCCGCGCGATCTGGATGCCACCTTCGGGCGCGATGCGCGCAAGGTGCTGGAGATCGGCTTCGGCAATGGCGCCGCGCTGCGCTTCGCCGCGCAGCAGGACCCGAGCCGCGATTACATCGGCCTGGAAGTGCACGCGCCGGGCGTGGGACGCCTGCTCAATGCACTGGCCGACGACAACGCCGACCACGTGCGCCTGTACCACCACGATGCCGTGGAGGTACTGGAGAAGGAAATCGCCGATGGCGCGCTGGATGAAGTGCGCATCTATTTCCCTGACCCGTGGCACAAGAAGCGCCATAACAAGCGCCGCCTGATCCAGCCCGGCTTTGCCGAGCTGCTGGTGCGCAAGCTGCGCGTCGGTGGCCGCCTGCACTGCGCCACGGACTGGGAAGACTATGCCGAGCAGATGTGGGACGTGCTCGACGCCACTGCCGGGCTGAGCAACCGCGCCGGCCCGCGTGGGCAGGTCGAGCGGCCGGAATGGCGCCCGCAGACCCATTTCGAAACCCGTGGCCAGAAGCTTGGCCATGGCGTGTGGGACCTGTTGTACGACCGCACCTGATCCCACAAGGAACCGCGCCACCCCATGGATACCGCGCTGACGCTGACTACCGACATGAAGCTCGTTCTCGGGCTGGTCGGCTTCACGATGGCGATGTTCCTGTTCGAACGCATCCGCGCCGATGTGGTGGCCTTGGTGGTGCTGGTGGTGCTCGGCGTTACCGGCCTGATCGCTCCGGAAGAAATCTTCGGTGGCTTCTCCGGTAACGCGGTGATGAGCATCATCGCCACCACCATCCTCGGCGCGGGCCTGGACCGCACCGGGGCGCTGAACCGGTTGGCGGCCTGGCTGCTGCGGCGCGGGCATGGCGTGGAAACACGCCTGCTGATGATGACCACCGCGATCGCCGGGTTGAACTCCTCGTTCATGCAGAACCCCTCGGTGATGGCGCTGTACCTGCCGGTCGCTTCGCGGCTGGCCGCGCGTACCGGGCTGACCCTGCAGCGCCTGCTGCTGCCGATCGCCGCGGCCATCGTGATGGGGGGCGCACTGACGATGGTCGGCAATTCGCCGCTGATCCTGCTCAACGATCTGCTGGCCTCGGCCAACAACAACCTGCCCTCGGGCCTGGCCACGATCGAGCCGCTGCGCATGTTCGCGCCGCTGCCGATCGGCGTGGCCCTGCTGATCGCCTCGCTGCTGTATTTCCGCTACTTCGGTGATCGCAAGCTGGTGGAGGAAGAGACGCTGGCCAACGACGGCGTCACCCCGTCGCGCACCGAAAGCTACTTCGCCAAGACGTACGGCATCGAAGGCGATGTGTTCGAACTGGTGGTCACCGCCGAAAGCCCGCTGGTCGGCATGACCCTGGGCGAGGCCGAGAACGTGCACGATGCGCCGCTGCTGCTGGCGCTCAAGACCGGCAATGACACCCGTCTGGCCCCGCCGGCGGAGATGCGGATCTGGGTGGGCAGCGTGCTGGGTGTGATGGGCGCGCGCCAGCAGGTCAGCGATTTCGCACAGAACCAGTTCCTGCGGATGTCATCGCGGCTGAAGCACCTGGGCGATCTGTTCAACCCCAGCCGCGCTGGCATTTCCGAAGCGGTGGTGCCGCCCACCTCCGATGTGATCGGCAAGAGCGCCTCGGACCTGCGCCTGCGCAAGCAGCGTGGCATCAGCCTACTGGCGATCAACCGCGACAAGCAGGTGATCCGCGAAGACGTGCGCAACGTGGCCCTGCGCGCCGGTGACATGCTGGTCTTCCACAGCATCTGGACCGACCTGGCGCAGGCGGCCAAGAGCCGCGACTTCGTGGTGGTGACCGATTACCCCAAGGGCGAGCAGCGGCCGCACAAGTTCAAGATCGCGATGAGCATCTTCGCCATCACCATCCTGATCGCGCTGACCTCCAAGCTACCGGTGGCGCTGACCCTGATGACCGGCGTGGCCGGCATGCTGCTGACCGGTGTGCTGCGCATGGACGAGGCCTACGCCTCGATCAACTGGAAAACCGTGTTCATGATGGCCGGGCTGATTCCGCTCGGCTGGGCGATGGACAGCAGTGGCGCGGCGGCGTGGATCGCCGGGCACACCATCGACCGCCTGCCGACCGGCATCCCGGTGTGGGTGCTGGAGATCGCGCTGGCGTTGTTGACCACGATGTTCTCGCTGGTGATCAGCCACGTGGGCGCAACCATCGTGATGGTGCCCATCGCGGTGAACCTGGCGCTGGCCGCCGGGGGCAGCCCGACCGCGTTCGCGCTGATCGTGGCGTTGTCGGCCTCGAACAACCTGATGACCGCCTCCAACCCGGTGATTTCGATGATCACCGGCCCGGCCAATTACACCCCGCGTGAGTTGTGGCGCGTCGGCGCCCCGCTGTCGTTGATCTATACGGCGGTGGTGGTGCTGATGATCAACCTGATGTTCTAGGGGAGTGGCGGCCGCTGCCGGCTCGCCCGATGCCCCAGGTACTGCCGGGCGCTGGCCGGCTCCACGTACGGGTGGCCATCAAGAGCAGCCGGCCAGCGGCCGGCACTACCGGTCGGTGGGCGACCTCTGAGGCGTAGCGCCCTACGGTCGCTACCTAGCCGTGGGTTGGCGACCCACCGTTCGTTGTCACGCCAGCCAGACCTGCCCGTCGCGCACCTGCACCGGCACCGCGCGAAGGCGATCACCGCGGCACGGCCCGGCCACGCAGTCGCCGTTATCCAACGAGAACGAGGCGCCATGCGCTGCGCACACCAGGTGGCCTTCCTTGCTTTTCAGGAACTGCCCCGGCGCCCAGTCCAGCCGACGGCCCGCGTGCGGGCAGATGTTAAGCCACGCGCGCACCTGGTCGCCCTCGCGGTACAACACCACCGATTCGCTGTCGCCCTCGATGCTGGCATCGGTTTCGGCGAAACCCCCGTCGGCCATGGCATCCAGGGCAATGAGGGCGGTGGTGGTGGACTCAGGAACGGACATGGCGTCTACAACAGGCAGTGGAGGCACAGTGTCTCACGCGCTCATGTCACTGGCTCCCGGATGAATACAAGTCATTGATTTGCAATGCGCGCGGGGTACGTTTAACGCTTTTTTCACTCAGTCACAAAGGCCAGCACGGATACTCGTCCACTGCTGACCTCAGCCAAAAAAGAGTGCCATGTACAGCCGCATCTTCCAGTTCAACCAGTTCCGTGCCCTGTTCGCGCCGCGCAAGCCGCGCCACCCGTTGGTGCGCGTTGCGGTCGGTCTGTTGGGCCTGGCGATCCTGGCCGCGCTGGTGTTCGTGGGTGTGTTCGTGGGCGCGGCGATGATCATCGCCGGTCTGGCATGGAAGCTGCTCGCCCAGCGCAAGAGTGCGCGCACCGTTCCGTCGCAGGTCGTGGACGGCGAGTACCGGGTGGTCCGCAAGCAGGCCTTGCCGATGTCGCGTTGATCGACGCGCATTCCTCCTGATGACGGCCGCGCCCTGCGCGGCC
>NZ_JBHFHW010000043.1:173225-174529 GCF_057333975.1 Stenotrophomonas sp. AGC87 | reverse complement strand
GCCCCCGTTTCTGTTTGTGGCGGCGGGAAAACGCTCTAGACTGCGGCGAAACCTCTCCACAGGACGCGCGCATGACCGATGTAATCCCCACGCCCGAGCAGCCCCGCATTCCGGTCGCCGGCGGCGGTACCTTCCCGGTGCGTCGCATCTACTGCGTGGGCCGCAACTTCGCTGATCACGCGCGCGAAATGGGTGCGGCCGTGCCGGCCGCCGATGATCGCGGCCGCCCGATGTTCTTCAGCAAACCGGCCGATGCGATCGTGGTCGGGCATGACGATGTGATCCCCTACCCGCTCGCCACCCAGGACCTGCACCATGAGGTGGAGCTGGTGGTGGCGATCGGCAAGGACGCCCCTGCCGGCGAGCTGCCGGTCGACCAGGCCGAGGCGCTGGTGTTCGGCTATGGCGTCGGCCTGGACCTGACCCGCCGCGATCTGCAGGCGCAGGCCAAGGCCAAGGGCCACCCGTGGGATCCGGCCAAGGGCTTTGATCAGTCCGCGCCGGTGAGCGAGCTGGTGCCGGCCGGTGAAGTCGGCGATCTGGCCGCCCTCAATCTGTCGTTGGAGATCAATGGCGAGGTGCGCCAGCAATCACTGCTGGACCAGATGATCTGGAACGTGCCGGAGATCCTGCACGAGCTCTCCAAGCTGTGGGCGCTGCGCGCGGGCGACCTGGTCTTCATGGGCACGCCCTCGGGCGTGGCCGCATTGAAGCCGGGCGACCGTTTCAGCGCGCGCCTGGAAAACGTGGCCGAGCGCCACGGCATCATCGCTGGATGACAAAGGCTGCGTTACGCTGCGGCGTCATTTGATTCCCCCACTACGACAGGAGAGCCCGATGGGTGTACTGACTGAGTTCAAAGAATTCGCCATGCGTGGCAACGTCATCGACCTGGCGGTCGGTGTGGTCATCGGTGCGGCGTTCGGCAAGATCGTCACCGCGCTGGTGGACAAGATCATCATGCCGCCGCTGGGCTGGATGATTGGCCGCGTGGACTTCTCCGAGCTGGCCTGGACCCTGGCCCCGGCCCGGATTGCCGCCGATGGCAAAGAGATTCCGGCGGTGGTGATCGGCTACGGCGATTTCCTCAACACCGTGGTGCAGTTCGTGATCGTGGCCTTTGCGATCTTCATGGTGGTCAAGTTCATCAACCGCCTGGCCCGCAAGAAGCAGGCCGAGCCGGCCGCCCCGGCGGCGCCGAGTGAAGAAGTGCTGCTGCTGCGCGAGATCCGCGACAACCTCAAGCACTGAGGCGGCAACACGGGCAGTGCCGGTCGCTGGCCGGCAGCCCGGAAACGGTAGTG
>NZ_JBHFHW010000043.1:164393-173161 GCF_057333975.1 Stenotrophomonas sp. AGC87 | reverse complement strand
GCCAGCGGCCGGCACTACCTTGAGAACCCCGCTCCGGCGGGGTTTTCGCTTTTGGAAAACAGCATTCGCCGAAGCATGACCTCCCGCCCATGTACGCGCCGGGGAGGCTGGTAAGCTCGGACGCTTCCGCCCCGTTTCCCGGAGTTCGTCCATGCGTCGCCGCGTCCTTGCCATCGCATCTTCCCTCGCCCTGCTGGCCGCGCCCGCGTTCGCGGCGACCGGTATCACCACGCTGCCGCCGAAATCGCTGGCCACCGCCGCCGAGCTGCGCGAGCAGGCCCTCAAGGACGACACCGGCTGGAAGGTAGTCGAATCGCTGACCACCGAGATCGGCCCGCGCATCGCCGGCAGTGAAGCCGACGCACGCGCCGTGGCCTGGGCGGTGGCCAAGTTCAAGTCACTGGGCTTCGACAAGGTCTGGACCGAGCCGGTCACCTTCCCCAAGTGGGAGCGCCGCAGTGAGCACGCCGAAGTGATCGGCAAGCATGCCCAGCCGCTGGCGATCACCGCCCTTGGCGGCAGCCCGGGCGGCACGGTGGAGGCCGAGGTGGTGCGCTTCGCCGACCTGGCCGCGCTGCAGGCCGCGCCGGAGGGTTCGCTGAAGGGCAAGATCGCCTTCGTCGATTACCAGATGACCGCCTACCGCGATGGCCGCGACTACGGCAACGGTGGCGCCGTGCGCAGCAAGGGCCCGTCCGAGGCGATCCGCAAGGGTGCGATCGGCTTCGTGATGCGCTCGGCCGGTACCGATTCGCACCGCGTGCCGCACACCGGCATCACCCGCTTCGATGATGGCCTGACCCCGGTGCCGGCTGCCGCGCTGTCGGTGCCGGATGCCAACCAGCTGGCGCGCCTGGTCGCGCTCGGCAGCACCACGCTCAAACTCAGCCTGGATTGCGGTTGGGACGGCAAGGCAACCTCGTACAACGTGATTGGTGAGATCACCGGGCGCAGCCTGCCCAAGGAAGTGGTGGTGATCGGCGGTCACCTCGATTCCTGGGACCTGGGCACCGGCGCGGTGGATGACGGCGCCGGCGTGGGCATCACCATGGCAGCCGGCCATCTGATCGGCCAGCTCAAGCAGGCGCCCAAGCGCACCATCCGCGTGGTCGCCTTCGCCAACGAGGAGCAGGGCCTGTACGGCGGCAAGGCGTATGCCGAAGCGCATGCCAAGGATGTGGTGCTGCACCAGCTCGCGGCCGAGAGTGATTTCGGCGCGGGCCGCATCTATGCCTTCAACACCGGCTCGCCGAACCCGGCCAACTCGCGTGAAGCGACCCGCCAGATCGCCGAGGTGCTCAAGCCGCTGGGCATCGAGTACGCCGCCGAGAAGGGTGGTCCCGGCCCGGACGTGGGCCCGCTGGCGGCCAAGGGTGGCGCCTGGGCGTGGTTGGCGCAGGACGGCAGCGACTACTTCCACCTGCACCATACCGCCGACGACACGCTCGACAAGATCGACCCGGCCGCCTTGGCGCAGAACGTGGCGGCCTACACCGTATTCGCCTACCTGGCCGCCGAAGCCGAGGGCAGCTTCGGCAGCGAAGCCAAGCCGACCACGCCGCCGAGCGAATAAAAAAAAGCCCGGTCGCAATGCGACCGGGCTACCGGGATAACGTCACACCCCACGCGGTGAGCGCCGCTAGACCTTCGCGGTCCGGACAAGCGGATCGCCGCGCTGCGGGGGTGTCTCTCCTCACCCACGCAGCACAGCGTCCACCCGGCACTGTGCGCAGTATTCACTGCATGCACTATGCGATTAATCCGAATCGAATGTAGTCACGACGATTTCGGTGAAACCGATCACACCGTGGGTGGCGCGAATGACGCCGCGCTCCCCCCGAAAACGCACGCACTGGTCAAACGCGACTGCGTCCGAACCATTGCGCCAGCAGTACGGCCGTCGCCGAGGCGACGTTGAGGCTTTCCACGGCACCGGTGCCCGGAATGGAGACCTGGTGGTCGCAGTCCTGCGCCAGCTCGCGATCCATGCCCTCGCCTTCGGCGCCCATGACGTAGACCAACCGCGACGGCAGCGTGGTGGCGAACAGATCAGCGCCGCCTTCTACCAGCGTGGCAGCCAGACTCAACCCGGCCGCGCGCAGCTGCGCCATCGCCTCGGGCAGTTCCGGCAGACGTACCAGCGGCACCGACTCGGCGCCGCCTTCGGCCACGCGCGCGGCCGCGCCGGACAATGCCAGCGTGGAACCCGGCGGCAGCAGCAGCCCGGCCACACCGAAATGCGCCGCCGAGCGCAGGATCGCGCCGAAGTTGTGCGGGTTGCCTACGCCATCCAGCCACAGCGCCAGCACCGGCGCGCCGGCCGGCAACGTGGCCAGCCACTCGTCCAGCTCCAGCATCGGCGCACGCAGCACGTCAGCCACCAGGCCCTCGTGGTGGGTGGTCGCGGCGAGCTTGTTCAGATCGCCGTCTTCCACCACGCGGTAACCGACGCGGTTGGCCACGCACCATTTCAGCACCGGCTGCATGCGGGGGATCAGCGACTCGGTCAGGTACAGCTTGCGCAGCGCCTGCGGGCGATGCTCGAACAGGGCCTGCACGGCATTCCAGCCGTACAGGCGCAGCTCGTCGTTGCCGCGGCCGGGCGGCGGCGGCGTGCCACCTTCGCGCGGCGGCAGCGGCGTGGCGCGCGGCGGCCGCGAGGACGGACGGCGCGCATTCTTCCAGGGATCATTCACTACGGGACAGCTCCAGCTTGCGTTGACGCCAGAAATCGGCGTTCTTGATGCCAAGTGCATCGGGGTCGAAGGTCGGATCCAGGCCGAGCTTCTTTTGACGTTCGTAGTCGCGCAGGGCCAGCATCGCCGGCTTCTGCACGATCAGGATCGCGATGATGTTCAACCACGCCATCAGGCCGACGCCGATGTCGCCCAGCGCCCACGCCATGCCGGCATTGTGGAACGCACCGAAGATCACCATGCCGATGATGCCCAGGCGCAGCAGCAGGACGGTCAGCGGGCGCTTGGCGTTGTTGTTGACGTAGGTCAGGTTGGTCTCGGCCATGTAGTAATAGGCCATGATCGTGGTGAAGGCGAAGAAGAAGATCGCGATCGCCACGAAAGCCGCGCCGAAGCCCGGGATGACGGTTTCCACCGCCGCCTGGGCGTAGCCCGCGCCTTCCGCGATACCGGCCAGGCCGGCGAACACGGGCGCGCCGCCCGGCACCGGGGAATACACGTTGTAGGTGCCCGCGGCCAGGATCAGGAACGCGGTGGCGGTGCACACCATCATGGTGTCGAAGTAGATCGCGAAGGCCTGCACGTAACCCTGCTTGGCCGGGTGCGAAACCTCCGAGGCGGCCGCCGCATGCGGGCCGGTACCCTGGCCGGCCTCGTTGGCGTAGATGCCGCGCTTGACGCCCCACTCCACCGCCAGGCCCATCATCGCGCCGAACGCGGCATGCGCACCGAAGGCGCTGCTGAACACCGTGCGGAACATGTCCGGCACGCGGTCGTAGTTGATGATCATGATGGTGATGGCCATCAGGATGAAGGCTGCGGCCATGAACGGAACGACCACTTCGGCGAAGTTGGCGATGCGCTTGACGCCGCCGAAGATCACCACCGACAGCAGCAGCGCGACCACGATGCCGATGCCCAGCTTGAGCGCCTGCACCGATTCCAGGCCCATGAACTGGCCATCCAGCGGCCCGCACAGGGCGCCACCGCGGCAGGCATTGATGATGCTGTCGGCGATGGCATTGGCCTGCACGCCCGGCATCAGGAAGCCGGCGGCGATGATGGTCGCCACGGCGAAGGCCAGGGCGTACCACTTCAGGCCCATGGCCTTTTCGATGTAATACGCCGGGCCACCGCGGTAGCGGCCTTCGGCATCCTTGGTCTTGTAGATCTGCGCCAGGGTGCACTCCACGTACGACGTCGAGGCGCCGAGGAAGCCCATCACCCACATCCAGAAGATCGCACCGGGGCCACCGAAGGCGATCGCGGTGGCCACACCGGCGATGTTGCCGATGCCCATGCGCCCGGCCATGGACATGGCCAGCGCCTGGAACGAGGACACGCCCGCGTCGGATTTCTCACCCTGCACGGTGAGCCGGCACATCTCCACGAACCCGCGGATCTGCATGAAACGGGTACGGGCACTGAAGTAAAGGCCTGCGGCAAGACACAGGAAGATCAGCGCTTTGCTCCAGATGATCCCGTTGATGAAACTGACTACTTCTTCCACGCGCTCTCTCCAGTCGGCGGAAACAAAAGGAACGTCCCCGTCGGCTGGGACCCGGTCGATTCTCCACGATCCGGGCCGGGCTGCGTAGTGGCAATTTCAATGAATGGGCGGCATTGCCGCCCATTCGGGTCAGGCATGGCCACCGACCGAAGGAGTTTCCGCTTCCTGGCGAGCCAGTTCACGCGCCACGGCTTCCGGCGAGCGGGTGTACGGGGCCAGCAGCGAGTAGAACGCCGGGACCACGAACAGCGACAGGAAGGTGGACACGGTCACGCCGAAGATCACCACCACGCCGATGGTGCCGCGGCTGGCCGAGCCCGGGCCACCGGCCACCACCAGCGGGATCGCACCGACCACGGTGGCGATGGAGGTCATCAGGATCGGGCGCAGGCGCACCATCGCCGATTCGACGATGGCCTGGTGCACGTTGCGGCCCTCATCGCGCAGCTGGTTGGCGAACTCCACGATCAGGATGCCGTTCTTGGCCGCCAGGCCCACCAGCATCACGATGCCGATCTGGCTGAACAGGTTGATCGTGCCACCACTGACATACAGCCCCAGCAGCGCGCCGAGCACGCCCAGCGGCACGGTGAGCATGATCACCAGCGGATGGATGAAGCTCTCGAACTGTGCGGCCAGCACCAGGAACACCACCAGCAGGGCCATCGCGAAGGTCAGCAGCACGGCGCTGCCGGCGTTCTGGTACTCGCGCGATTCGCCCTTCCAGCTGATCTGTGCATGCTGTGGCAGCTCCTCGCTGGCCACCTGCTGCGCCCAGGCGATGGCCTCGCCCAGCGGATAGCCCGGGGCCAGGCCGGCGTTGATGGTGATCGAGCGCAGCCGGTTGAAGCGGTTGAGGCTGCCGGCTTCGGCCACTTCGCTGAGCGTGACCAGGTTGGACAACGGGACCAGTTCGCCGCCACTGGCACGCACGCGGATCGCGGCCAGATCCGACGGCGAGGCGCGGCCTTCGCGGCCGGCCTGGACCAGCACGTCGTACTCCTCGCCGTTATCGACGAAGGTGGTGACGCGGCGCGAGCCCATCATGGTTTCCAGCGCGCTGCCGATCGCGGTGACCGATACGCCCAGATCGGCCGCACGCTGGCGATCGATGTTCACGCGCATCTGCGGGCGGGTTTCCTTGTAGTCCGAGTCCGTGCCGACCAGGCCCGGGTTGTCGGCCATGCGCAGCAGCATGCGGTCGCGCCACTGCGCGATTTCCGCGTACTCCGGGCCACCCAGCACGATCTGGAACGGCTGGCCCTGGCTGCGCACCAGGCCACCACCGACCTGGGTGCGCACGCGTACGCCACGCAGGTCATTGAGGTGGGTCTGCAACTCGGCCGCCACATCCGGGGTGGAGACATCGCGTTGGCGCCAGGGCTGCAGGAACACGCTGATGCGGCCGGTATGCATTTCCTCGCTGGAGCCCCAACCGCCGGGCACGCGCGGGTTGGCGCGCACGATCGGCTCATCTTCGCCGACGAAACCGGAGACGATCTTTTCGACCTGCTGGACCTGGCCGACGGTGTAATCGAAGCCGGCACCTTCCGGGCCATCGATCATGATCTGGAACGAGCCACGGTCTTCGGCAGGGGCCAGTTCGGACGGCAGCACCTTGAGCAGCAGCGCGCTGGCCAGCAGCGACAGGATCATCACCACGATGTAAACCCAGGTGCGGGTCACATGCGCTTCCAGGAAGCGCCCGTAGGCGGCCGACAGGCGATCCAGATTGCGGTTGATCACCCCGTGCAGGCCCTTCGGCGCCTGGCCGGTATGCGGCTTGAGCAGCTTGGAGGCCATCATCGGGGTCAGCGTGAGCGACACGAACGCCGACAGCGCCACCGCCGCGGCCAGCGCCACGGCCAGCTCGCGGAACAGGCGGCCGGTATTGCCTTCCAGGAAGCCGACCGGCAGGAACACCGCGACCAGCACCGCGGTGGTGGCAATCACCGCGAACGCCACCTGGGTGGTGCCGCGCTTGGAGGCGACCAGCGGCGGCTCACCCAGGTCGATGCGGCGCTGTACGTTCTCGACCACGACGATGGCGTCATCCACCACCAGGCCGATACACAGCACCAGCGCGAGCAGGGTCAGCAGGTTGATCGAGAACCCGAAGGCATACAGCGCGATGAAGGCCGCGATCAGGCAGACCGGCACCGTCACCGCGGGAATCA
Organism: Stenotrophomonas sp. AGC87; assembly: GCF_057333975.1. NCBI lineage: Bacteria > Pseudomonadati > Pseudomonadota > Gammaproteobacteria > Lysobacterales > Lysobacteraceae > Stenotrophomonas > Stenotrophomonas sp. AGC87. Next base: position 166,778 of record NZ_JBHFHW010000043.1, on the reverse strand, counting down.
ACGCCGCGCGGAAACTGCCCAGGAACAGCCAGATCACCGCCAGCACCAGCAGCATCGCCTCGACCAGCGTGGCGTACACGCGGTCGACCGCCGCCTCGATGAAGGTGGTGTTGTCGAAGGCCACGAAGATGCGCGTGCCTTCCGGCAGTGTGCTGCTGATCCGGTCGGCTTCGGCACGCGCTTCGCGGGCGACATCCAGTGCGTTGGCGGTGGAGGTCTTGACGATGCCCAGGCCGATGTTCGGCTCACCGTTGCTGCGGTAATAGGCCCGGCGCTCGGACGAGGCCAGTTCGATCTTGGCGACATCGCCCATACGCACCACGTACCCATCGGCGCCCTTGCCCAGCGGGATGCCGGCGAAGTCTTCGGGTTTGACGTAGTTGCGCTCCACGCGCAGGGTGAAATCGCGGTCGGTGGATTCGATGCGGCCGGCCGGCAGTTCGACGTTCTCGTTGCGCAGCGCGCTTTCGACATCGCCGACCGTCAGGCCGCGCGCGGCGAGCTGATCGCGGTCCAGCCAGATCCGCATTGCATAGCGCTGGCGGCCACCGATGCGCACCTGGGCCACGCCATCCAGGCTGGAGAAGCGGTCGACGATGTAGCGGTCGGCGTAGTCGCTCAGCTCCAGCGTATCCATCGAGGTCGAGCTCATGTTGAGCCAGATGATGGGGTCGGCGTCGCTCTCGACCTTGGCGATTTCCGGTGGCCGCGCCTCTTCGGGCATGCGGTCGGCAACGCGGCTGACCGCATCGCGCACGTCGTTGGCAGCCGCTTCGATATCGCGGTTGGAGGTGAATTCGATACTGACCTGCGAGCGCCCGTTGGAGCTGCGCGCGTTGATCGTATCGATGCCTTCGATGCCGGCCAGCGCATCTTCCAGCACCTGGGTGATGCGACTTTCGATGACCGCTGCCGACGCGCCGGTGTAATCGACCGAGACCGAGACGATCGGCGGATCGATCGCAGGCAGTTCGCGCAGGGTCAGACGCGTGAATGACATGAAGCCCAGCACGACCAGCAGCAGGCTCATCACCACGGCGAAGACCGGCCGCTGGATGGAAACGTCGGAGAGCTTCATCCGGCGGTGTCCGGTTCGGCCGTCGTGGCCGCGGCCGGCGCGACCGGTGCAGCTTCTTCGGCCTGGATCTTCAGGCCCGGGCGCAGCTTGCCGGTGCCGTCCACCACGATGCGATCGCCCGCGGCGAGGCCTTCGCGGATTTCCACCACACCGCTGCGGCGCCCACCGGCGATGATATCGGCGCGTTCCACGCTCTGGTCCTGCTTGACCCGGAACACGTAGGAATCGCGACCGACCTGGACCACGGCGATTTCAGGAATGACCAGCGCCTGGCGCTCGGGGCGGAACATGCGCACATCCAGCAGCATGCCCGGGCGCAGTGCGTGATCGGCATTGATGAAATCCGCGCGGACGGTGACCGCACGCGTGCCCGGATCCACGCGGGTATCGATGGTGGCGACCTTGCCTTCGAAGTTGCGCCCCGGATACGCCACGCTGGTCGCGTTGACCTTGTCGCCGGTGCTCAACGAAGCCAGCTCGGCTTCGGGCACCTGGAAGTCCACGTGCATGCGCTCGATGTCATCCAGCGTGGTGATCGCGGTGCTGGGGGTGACCAGCGAACCGGCGCTGACCTGGCGGATGCCCAGCACGCCGGCGAACGGCGCACGCACCCGGCGGTCACCGATGTCGGACTGCATTTCGCGCACGCGGGCATCAGCGGCATCGCGGATGGCGCGCTGCGTGTCCAGCGTGGAGCTGGCCACCAGCTGCTGGGCGGCGAGTTCGCGCTGGCGCTTGTACAGCTGGTCGGCCTCCAGGAACGTGGCCTGGGCCTGCAGCAGCGCGGCTTCCTGGGCCTGGCCGCGCAGGGTGACCAGCGGCGTGCCGGCACTGACCTGCTGGCCACTTTCGAAGTGCACCGTCTCGATGATTTCGCTGACCTTGGCGGTGACCGTCACCGACTCGCGCGCCTTGGCCGTGCCCAGTGCCTGCAGCGTGTCGCTCCATGCCGAAGCCTTCACCACCTGGGTGGTGACCGGTACGGCGTCTGCCTGCCGGCGAGCGGCCTCGTCTTTACTGCCACACCCAGCCAAAGCGACCAAGGCGATGCCAGCGGCGAAGCGCGCTGCGATGCGTCCCAACATGTAATGCAATCCCGGTTGTTTCTCGACCGCCGAGTGTATAGAGGGGTCGAGCCGGGGCATATGTGCCAAGCGTTTACCGGCCTCTTCACATCTGCCGGTGACGGGCGAAGGCCTTTCCGTGCTGGGGCCTGCGCAGGATGTATCGCCATGTATCGACGCATGTCGAAGTGCGCTGCACACGCCGGGGTGTCGGACCCAGCGGCAGCGCGCGCCCGGGGGGGG
>NZ_JBHFHW010000043.1:155546-164301 GCF_057333975.1 Stenotrophomonas sp. AGC87 | reverse complement strand
GGAGACATGCCCCCCGCCCGGCCAACGTGCTCAGTAACGATAATTCACTTTCAGCCAGGCGGTGCGGCCAGGTTCGTTGATGCGCACCGGATCGGCCGGGAAGCCGAAATCGGCGCTGCCGGCCAGGTTCAGATGCTCGCTGTAGGCGCGGTCGAACAGGTTGTCCACGCCTGCACTGACCAGGAGCGCCTCGTTGACCCGGTAGCTGGCGTTCACGGCCAGGGTGGCGAAGCCGGCGCTGGGGCCGAGATCGCGGGCGACCACGTTGCCCTGCCCCGCCGCGACCCGGCCCTGACGCGAGACCGCACGTGCCAGCGCCCCCGCGGTCCAGCGCTCGCCTTCCCAGGTGGTGCTGAGCCGGGCTTCCAGCGGCGGCATCTGCGGCAGCGCGCGGCCGTCACTGCGGTTCTCGCCCCAGGCGTACGCCAGCGTTCCGCCGAGTTTCCACTGCTGTGCCAGCTGCCACTCCGCGCCCGCCTCGGCGCCAGCAATGCGCGCATCGACATTGCTGGCCTGGCTGGTGCTGCCCATCATGCCGCCGTCGCGGTAGGTGAACAGGATGTAGTCCTGGATGCGCCCGGCATACGCCGAGACCCAGGCGTTGAGGCGATCAGTGCGGTACTGCAGACCCAGATCGAGCTGGGTGGTTTTTTCCGGCTGCACGCCGGTGAAGGCGTTGACCGCGCCGGCCGGGCCGAGCGTCGGCGAGAACAGTTCCCAGTAGTCGGGCATGCGCTCGCTGTGCCCGACACCGGCGTACCAGGTGAGTGCAGGGGCGATATCGCGCTCGAACCGGACAAAACCGCTGCCGAGATTCTCGCGCCGGCTCTGCCCGGCAGTCGGATTGGGCATCGCCATCATGCCGCTGGTGGCGCGCTCGTCCTTCACCTCGGCACGGTCCATGCGCAGGCCACCCACCCAGCGCTGCGCGGTGCCCTCGCCCAAGGTGATCTCGGTGAATGCGCCGAGGTTTTCGAAGCGCGCATCCGTGCGCCACGGCTGCTGCCGGTACGTGTTGCGCCCCATCGCATTGCGGCTGCGGTGACGGCTGTCCTGCGCGTCCACGCCGGCCACGATGGCGATGTCCTGCCAGCGCCATTCCGAGGCGATGCGGCCCCCGGTGGTGCGGCGATCGACATTGGAGCCCATCGGCATAGGCATGCTGCTGGCCGGGTTCGGCGTGCGCAGCGTGTAGTTGTCCATCACGTGATCGGCGTCGTTGTAGTACAGGTTCGCCTGCAGCCTGTCCCATGCACCCGGCAGGTTGTCCTTTTCCAAGCGCGCAGCGTAGCTGGTGCGCTGGAACGAGGCACCGTCCATGCCGCGACCGGCGTAGCGCGCGATCGCATCGCCGGTGCCGGCCGACAGCTCCAGCACGGTATCGGCATCGGGTGTCCAGCCGACGGCGACATCGCTGTTCCACTTGCGCCATTTGGAGGGCACCACATCCCCGTTGCCGTCCTTGTAGTCATCCGATTCGGAGCGGTTGCCGTTGACGCGCACATAGCCCGGCGAAGCGCCGGCGGTGAGATCCAGCACCTGGTCGTTGCGGTTGCGCGAGCCGACCAGCGCGCTGGCGTTGATATCCACGCCCGGCTGATCGAACCGCGGGGTATCGCGCTCGAAGCGCACCGTGCCGGCCGAGGCACCGGCACCCCAGCGCACGCTCTGCGGCCCCTTGATGATGGTCAGCCAATCAAAGGTTTCCGGGGCGATGTAGGACAGCGGGTTGTCCATGCGCGAGGGGCAGGCACCGATCAGATTGCCTTCGTTGCTGACGATGTTCAGGCGCGAACCGAACATGCCACGCAGCACCGGATCGCCGTTGGTGCCGCCGTTGCGGATCGCCGAGAAGCCGGGAACCGTCTTCAGATAATCAGCGCCATCGCTGGCCGGCACCGGCTGCCGCGGCAGGCGCGGATCGGTGACCCAGTGCAGCGGCGAGGAGGGCGCGGTGGCGGTGACCACCAGCGTATCGAGCGTACGGGCGTCATCGTTGGCGGCATGCAGCGGCAGCGCGACCAGGGCCAGCGACAGGGAAACAGACAGGCGCGTCAGTGCGCCCGCGCTGCGGGAAGAAACAGTCATGGTGGAACTCCAGAAAAGCACGCAGGCACGCGCCGCCATCACGGCGACACGGGCAGAAAGGGCGGTGGTTTCAGGAGAGCGCGGGGGGGCCGCGCGCGGCGTGGGCCGGCCAGCGCAGGCTGCGTGGCGTGAGCACCGCGCGCAGCACGCGCGGCGCGATGACCGGCATCGCCGGCAGCAACAGGATCAGTACCGCCAGCCACGGCATCAGCCGCGAGGCCATCATGCAGTACTCGCAGGCATCGCCATGGCCGGCGTGCTCGCTCATCGGCGGCGACGGCACGGGGCCGTCATGGGCACCCGGCGTGGCATCCACCGCCATGGGCTGCATCGCCATGTCGTGATACGGCATGGGGTGATGTTGCATGTCGTGCTGCAGCATGGCGTGCCCCGCGTGCACATCCGGCAGCGCAGGCATCGCCGGCAGCGCGTGGGTCATGCCGGTCGGCATCAGCATCACCGGGGCCTCGGCATGCGCCTGCTGCCAGCGGCTCACCAGCGGCGCCAGCGCCATCAGCAGCGTCGCCACGAAGGCAAGCTGCAGAAAGACGGCATACGGGCGACGGCGGACATTCACCCGCTCATGGTAGCGCCCGACCCTGGGCCGGGCGGCCCGACGCCCTGCGACCAACCGTCGCAGCGGCCCTTTCCAAGCGCCCACCGAACCCCTCAACCCCTCTGGAGAAAAGCCCCCTTCTGTTGAAGGGGGCGCGCCAACGGCGCGGGGTAGCGGGGGAATGCGCGGGCAGCCATCACCGTCGCTAGACGGTGATGGTCTGCGTCAGCGATTCCCAGGTCGGCGGCAGCGGCCAGTTGGCTTCCTGGTTGCCGTCGATCACCCGGCGCAGGTCGCGGGTATCGATCTGCGGGGCGAGCACGTGCACCAGTTCCAGCGCGTAATCGCGCAGCACGCGGTCGCGCGGCAGCACGGCCCAGGCGATGCACTCGTCGATCGGCGCCGGGGCCGGCCAGGACCGCAGGTCTTCGTCGCTGGCGTTGACCGCCATTTCCGCCAACAGGCCCACGCCCAGGCCGGTGCGCACGTAGGTCTTGATCAGGTCCGCATCAAGCGCGGTCAGCGCGATGTCCGGGGTCAGCCCGGCGCTGGCGAAGGCGCGCTGCAGCGAGGAGCTGCCGCGGGTGGAGGATTCGTAGCTGATCAGCGGGTGGCTGGCGAGCGCCTGCAGGTCCGGCGCGGCGCCCGGGCGGTCCAGCGCGTGGCCGCGCGGCACCAGCACCAGCCTGCGCCAGCGGTACAGCGGAATGGCCAGCCCGGCAGTGGGCTCACCGCCGGCGGTGCTGATGATGGCGATGTCCGCATCGCCCTGGCTGAGCAGGTCCAGCGCGTCGCTTTCAGCGGCCTGCTGCAGGTGCACGCTGACCTGCGGGTAGGCCTGCTTGATCCGCGCCACCGCCGGCGGCAGCACGAAGCGCGCCTGGGTATGGGTGGTGGTGAGCACCAGTTGGCCCTGGCTTTCACGGCGCTGGTTGGCCGCATAGGTGCGGATATTGTTGGCCTCGCCCAGGACGGCGCGGGCACGGCCGATCACTTCCACGCCGGCCGGGGTCACCGCTTCCAGGCTGCGGCCCTTGCGCACGAACAGCAGAAAGCCGAGTTCATCCTCGAGCTGTTTGAGCTGTTTGGACAGGCCGGGCTGGGTGGCGTGCACACGGGACGCGGCCAGCGTGATGTTCAGCTCGGCGTCGGCGATGGCGACCAGGTAGCGAAGTTGGGTCAGCGTCATGGGCGGGCGATACGGCGCATGGAGAGGGGGCCATCCGACTGTAGGGCAAATGCCGTCACCAGCTTATAACCAAACGTTGTTTAAGAAGGTAATCAGGTCATTTCGCGCGGTCATATGCCAGCGGTACGGTCTGACCGACCCCGGCCCGGCCGCGCGCGGGCGCCTTGCGCCGCCACCGGCCCGACCCTTCCCCTGCCGCACGGCCCCCCCGGGCGGCACCGACTTCTCCGGAGCATCCCCATGGCCCTGTACGACTCCATCCTGGACACCATCGGCAACACCCCGGTAGTGCGCCTGCACCGTCTCGCCCCCGAGCACGTCACCCTGTACGCCAAGGTCGAGTCGTTCAACCCCGGCGGCTCGGTCAAGGACCGCCTGGCGCTGGCGATCATTCTCGACGCCGAGGCCAAGGGCCTGCTCAAGCCCGGCGATACCATCGTGGAAGCGACCTCGGGCAACACCGGCGTGGCGCTGGCGATGGTGGCCGCCGCGCGCGGCTACAAGTTCGTGGCCACGATGGTGGAGACCTTCTCCATCGAGCGCCGCAAGTTGATGCGCGCCTATGGCGCCAAGGTGATCCTGACCCCGGCCGCCGAGCGCGGCTCGGGCATGGTGCGCCGGGCGAAGGAACTGGCCGAGGAACACGGCTGGTTCCTGGCCAGCCAGTTCGCCAACCCGGCCAACCCGGCGTATCACCGCAACACCACCGCCCCGGAAATCCTGCGCGATTTCGCCGGCAAGCGGCTGGACTACTTCGTGACCGGCTGGGGCACCGGCGGCACCCTGACCGGCGTCGGCGAGGTGCTCAAGGTCGCGCGACCGGAGACCCGGATCGTCGCCACGGAGCCGGAAGGCGCCGCCCTGCTCAAAGGCGATGAGTGGAAGCCGCACAAGATCCAGGGCTGGACCCCGGACTTCGTGCCGGAGGTGCTCAACCGCGGTGTCTACGATGAACTGCTGACCATCGACGACGCGCGCGCCATCGAGACCTCGCGCCGGCTGGCGGCCGAGGAAGGCATCTTCGTCGGCATCTCGGCCGGTGCCACGGTCGCCAGCGCGCTGGACATCGCTGCCAAGGCCGCACCCGGCGCGGTGATCCTGGCGATGCTGCCCGACACCGGCGAGCGCTACTTCTCCACCCCGCTGTTTGCCGATATCAACGAAGGCTCCGACGACGACTGGCTGGCCGGTCTGCCCTGATCTGCCCGTTGGTCCGTAAGAACGAAGCGCCCGCCCCCATCGGCGGGCGTTTTGCATGGGGCGCTTCATCTGCGGTGAAGCGATCCGGCGGCATCGTGTGAAGGTCAGCCAGCGCTCGCCGGGTCGCACTGTCTGAGACGACGATGACGCAGCCTAGATGTCCTGCCGGGTAACGTGCAGGTCAGGCACGTCATTCCGTTGTATGGACCCGGTAACAGTCAGTAAGGAGCGGTACGCATGAAGATCGAAGTGTGGCAGGGCGACATCACGACCCTGGCGGTGGATGCGATCGTCAATGCGGCCAACGAATCCCTGCTGGGCGGCGGTGGCGTGGACGGCGCGATCCATCGTGCGGCCGGCCCTCAGCTGCTGGACGCCTGCCGCGCCCTGCCGGAGATCCGCCCCGGCATGCGCTGCCCGACCGGCGAAGTGCGCGAGACGCCAGCATTCGAACTGCCGGCAAAGCATGTGTTCCACACCGTCGGCCCGGTCTGGCAGGACGGTCTGCGCGACGAGCCGGCGCTGCTGGCCAACTGCTATTGGAAGTCCCTGCAGCTGGCCGAGAAGCTGGATCTGGAATCGATCGCCTTCCCCGCGATCAGCTGCGGCGTGTTCGGCTACCCGCTGCACCAGGCCGCGCACATCGCCGCCACCGAGACCCTGACCTGGCAGCGCTCGCATCGCCAGCCGCGCCGGATCATCCTGGTGGCGTACAACGCGGCGACGTACAAGGCCTACCAGTCGGCGCTGGCCGCGGCAGGCCAGCCGGTTGAACCCTCGACCTCGGCGATCTTCGCACCGCTGCCGTTGGGGTTGCCGCCGGCGGCAGCGCACTGAGCAAACCACCGCGCAAACAAAAACGCCGGCACAAGGCCGGCGTTTTCGTTGACGGTGGTCAGGCGTGAATCAGCCGTTCCACTTGCCCAGGGCGGCCTGGCCGTTTTCCTTGGCGCGATCAAACACGGTCTGCTGTGCCTTGGCGATGTTGGCCTTGGTGTCCTTGGCCCACAGCTTCAGCGCAGCCTGCTGCATGGCGCGGCCGTAGGAGAAGCTCAGCGGCCACGGCAGGTTGCCCATCTGGTTCATGGCGTTCAGATGCGCGGTGGACTGCTCATCGCTCTGGCCACCAGACAGGAACACCACGCCCGGCAGGATCGCCGGCACGGTGCTCTTGAGGCACATCACGGTCGACTCGGCCACTTCCTCGACGTCGGCCTGCTCTTCGCAGCCCTTGCCGGAGATGACCATCGAGGCCTTCAGGATGGTGCCTTCCAGCAGCACGTTCTGCTGGTACAGCGCGTCGAACAGCGAACGCAGGGTGGCTTCGGTGACTTCGTAGCAGGTCTCGATGTCGTGGTCGCCGTCCATGATCACTTCCGGCTCGACCATCGGCACCAGGCCGCATTCCTGGCACAGCGCCGCATAGCGGGCCAGCGCATGGGCGTTGGATTCGATGCAGGTGCCCGACGGGATGCTTTCACCGATGTTGATGACCGCACGCCACTTGGCGAAGCGCGCACCCAGCTTGTAGTACTCCTGCAGGCGCTCGCGCAGGCCATCCAGGCCTTCGGTGACCAGCTCGCCCGGGCAGCCGGCCAGGGCATGGGCGCCCTTGTCGACCTTGATGCCCGGAATGATGCCCTGGGCGGCCATGTACTTGGCGAACGGGACGCCGTCCTTGGTGGACTGACGGATGGTCTCGTCGTACAGGATCGCGCCGGAGATGTGCTCGTTCAGCTTGGGCGTGGTGAGCAGCAGTTCGCGGTAGGCGCGACGGTTCTCCTCGGTGTTCTCCAGGCCGACGCTGGCGAAGCGCTTGCCGATGGTGCCGGTGGATTCGTCGATCGCGATGATGCCCTTGCCCGGGGCGACCATGGCCTGTGCGGTTTCAGCCAGCTGTTCGATGCTCATGTACTTCCTGTGGCGGGTGCGGGAAAACGCCAATTATAGACCCCGCCTCCCGTGAACTGGCCGTCCACGAAATCTGGAAACGATTCCATCTGAAACGACGAACCCGCGCGGCCGTGAAGCCACGCGGGTCCGGGTGTTGCGCGGCGGGTCGGTTAGAGCTCGCCGAGACCGCTCGCACGGCCGTCTTCGCCGACTTCCAGCAGGCGCAGCGTGTTGGTGGCGCCATGGGTTTCCATGTGCTCGCCGCTGGTGAAGACCACGCGGTCACCGCTCTGCAGCTGGTTCGCTTCGAACAGCAGGCGGATGCTGCCGCGCGCGGCTTCGCGCGGGGTCAGGCCGCGGCTGTCGAAGTTGATCGGGAACACATCGCGCATCAGCGCCATCTGGCGGCGGGCGCCGTCATGGCGGGTCACCGCGAACACCGGTGCCGAGGCACGGAAGCGCGACAGGTAACGCGCGGTGCCACCGGATTCGGTCATTGCCACGATCGCGCGCACGCCCACGTGCTGGGACAGGAACATGGTGGCCATGGCGATCGCCTGATCCGCGCGTTCCAGGTTGCGCGGCGAGGCGCCGAAATCAGTCTCGGTCTGGAACTGGCGTTCGGCACCGAGGCAGATACGTGCCATCGCTTCGACCGCCTTGACCGGGTACATGCCCGCGGCGGTTTCGGCCGACAGCATCACCGCATCGGTACCGTCGATGACCGAGTTGGCCACGTCCAGCACTTCGGCACGGGTCGGGATCGGGCTTTCGACCATCGACTGCAGCATCTGAGTGGCGGTGATCACCACCTTGTTCTGCGCCAGCGAGGCCTTGATGATCTTCTTCTGCAGGCCCGGCAGTTCGGCATCGCCGATTTCCACGCCCAGATCACCACGCGCGACCATGACCACATCGCTGGCGTCGACGATCTCTTCGAGGTTCTCGATCGCTTCGGTGCGCTCGATCTTGGAGACCAGCGCGGCGTAGCAGCCGTGCGACTCGGCGATCTCGCGCGCGTCGTTCATGTCCTGCGCGTTGCGGCAGAAGGAGACGGCGATGAAATCCACGCCGATCTTGGCCACGATGCCGATCAGTTCTTTGTCGCGCTCGGTCAGCGCGCCCAGCGACAGGCCACCGCCCTGCTTGTTCAAGCCCTTGCGGTCGGACAGCACGCCATCGTTGAGCACCGTGTTGATGATGCGCTCGCCCTGCACTTCGGTGACCTGCAACTGCATCAGGCCATCGTCGAGCAGCAGGATGTCACCGGCCACCACGTCCTGCGGCAGGCCCAGGTAGCTCACGCCCACCTGGGTGGTGTCGCCGGCCGGTGCGTTCGGCGAGGCGACCAGGTCGAAGCGGTCGCCCGCCTTGAGCTTGATCTTGCCTTCGGCGAAACGCTCGATGCGGATCTTCGGGCCCGGCAGATCGGCCAGGATGCCCACCTCCACGCCCACGCGGGCGGCGGCGGCACGCACATCGGCAGCGCGCTTGGCCTGGCCGGACGGGTCACCGTGGCTGAAGTTGAGGCGAACCACGTTCACGCCGGCGCGGAAGAGATCCTCCAGCACGCCCGGCGGGTCGGTCGCCGGTCCGAGGGTGGCAAGGATCTTGGTGCGACGCTGACGCTCAATCATGGTTAATGGGCTCCCGTTAAAGGAGTGAAATTAGCACACCCATCACGTCCCATGAATACGATTACACCGCTGGCACGCTTGGGTTTCGCTGTTGTCCTGCAGACAGCCCGAGACGACCGGGCGGACAGTCGTTTGACCGCCCGGCGGCCAGCGCCAATCGCGGCGGGGCTTTGCGCAGGACATGCGGCGGCG
>NZ_JBHFHW010000043.1:113122-155490 GCF_057333975.1 Stenotrophomonas sp. AGC87 | reverse complement strand
GCGTCCCCCCCCCCCCCGCGGCCCTCAATCGATCAGGGTGAGCAGGTCGTCCGGTGCCTGCGCGAGGTGCGCCGCCCCGGCCGCCGTGAGCTCTTCGGCACCGCCGAAGCCCCACAACACGCCGATATTGCGCAGCCCGTGATGGCGCGCGCCTTCGATATCCATCCGCCGGTCGCCGATCATCCAGCACTGCGCCGGGGTCAGCGACAGCCGGCGCAGGGCCTCGGCCACCAGCTGCGGCTTCTCACTGCGGCTGCCATCCGGGGTGGCCCCGATCACGTCCTCGAAGCAGTCGCCGAACGGGAGGTGCTCGACGATGCGACGCGCGTGCGGCTCGTTCTTGGCAGTGACGATCGCCAGCCGATGGCCGCGTTCCTTCAAGGCCTGCACGACCTGGCCGATCCGCGGGTAGACCTCGTGTTCGCGCCAGCCAACCACGTCGAAGCGCTCGCGGTAATACGTCACCGCCTGCTCGACCTGGGCCGGATCGTTGAACAACGGCGCGAAGCTGGTGCGCAGCGACGGTCCGATCCAGCGCCGCAGGTCCGCCTGCGGCGGGACCGGTTGGCCCATCTGGGTGAGCGCATGCGCCACGCACCCGGTGATCCCGACGGCTGAATCGATCAGCGTGCCGTCGAGATCGAAGAACAGCACATCGCGGCTCACGAGCCGCGGGCCTCCAGCGCGGCGACGGCCGGCAGGGTCTTGCCTTCCAGGAACTCCAGGAACGCGCCGCCACCGGTGGAGATGTAGCTCACCTCGCCGGCGATGTCGTACTTGTCCACCGCGGCCAGGGTGTCGCCACCGCCGGCGATCGAGAACGCCGGCGAGGCCGCGATGGCACGGGCCAGCGCTTCGGTGCCATGGCTGAAGGCTTCGAATTCGAACACGCCGACCGGGCCGTTCCAGACCACGGTGCCGGCCTTGGCGATCAGGCCAGCGTAATGCTGGGCCGTATCCGGGCCGATATCCAGGATCAGGTCATCCTCGGCCACGTCGGCGACAGCCTTCACCGTGGCTTCGGCGTCCGGCAGGAACTGCTTGGCCACGACCACGTCGGTCGGCAGCGGGATGTCGGCGCCGCGCGCCTTGGCATCGGCCACGATCTTCTTGGCGGTGTCCAGCAGGTCCGGCTCATACAGCGATTTGCCGACCGAGTAACCGGCGGCCGCGATGAAGGTGTTGGCGATGCCACCGCCGACGATCAGCTGGTCGACCTTGCCGACCAGGCTGGAGAGCAGTTCGAGCTTGGTGCTGACCTTGCTGCCGGCCACGATCGCCAGCAGCGGCGGGGCCGGGGCGAGCAGCGCCTTGGCCAGTGCGTCCAGTTCGGCCATCAACAGCGGACCGCCCGCGGCGACCGGCGCGAAGCGGATCACGCCATGGGTGGAGGCCTGCGCGCGGTGCGCAGTGCCGAAGGCATCCATGACGAACACATCGCACAGCGCGGCGTACTTCTTCGCCAGCGCTTCATCGTCCTTGCCTTCGCCGACATTCATGCGGCAGTTTTCCAGCAGCACGATGGAACCCGGTGCGACGTCCACGCCATCTACCCAATCGCGCACCAGCGGCACCTGGACACCCAGCAGCTGCGACAGGCGCAGCGCCACCGGGGCCAGCGATTCGGCCTCGCTCCACACGCCTTCCTTCGGCCGCCCCAGGTGCGAGGTCACCATCACGGCGGCGCCCTTCTCCAGCGCCAGCTTCAGCGTCGACAGCGACGCGGTGATGCGTTGCTCGGAGGTGATCTGGCCGTTGTCGATCGGCACGTTCAGATCCTGGCGGATCAGCACGCGCTTGCCGGAGAGATCGAGGTCGGTCATGCGAACGATGGACATAAGCAACTCTTTGGCTCTGAAGAAGGAAGGGCGCCGTGCGGCGCAGACGATCATTGTCCCGGCTGCGCGGGTGCATCGCAAATCCATAACAGGGACGGAGGTAGTTAAGCGGATGCTACTTAACGGGGACGGAGGTAGTTAAGCGCGCTTAACTACCCCCGTCCCCGTTAAGACGCGGCTGGCGCAGCAGGCTGACCGCGAAGCCACCGACGATCAGCACGCCGATCACCAGCAGCGCCCACAGCAGCCACTGTTTCCAGTCGCGCTGCGGGGCCACTGCGGCATCGCCGGCGAGTACCTCCGCTGCGCCCTGCACGGTTGCCTGCGCCGGTTGCCACTGCGCACCATGCTGCTCGCGCAGCTGCGCGATCACCGTGGCCACCGGGGCATCCTGGCGCTCGGCACGGAGGCTGCCAGCGGCCACCGCAAACGGCGGCTCGCCCTGGCTGAGGAACACCAGCGCTTCGGGCTGGTAACCGAGCTTGAGCGTCGGGGCCGGCATCGACTGCGGCTGGCCGGCCACCAGCTTCCAGTAGCGGTCGCGCGTGCTGCGTGCCAGCGGCTGGGTCTGCGATTGGCGGCGGTCGGCGGCGTCCTGCAGCTGATAGGCCACCCACGGGCCGGCGCGCACCTGCCACGGTTGATCGGCATCGTCGCGGCTCAACAGTGTCCACTGCACCACGCTGTTGTCGGCGGTGGCGATATCGGCCTGCGCGATCGGGAAGCGCCCGTCCAGCTGATACTCGAATTCACCGGGCTTGCCCGCCGTGCCGCTCAGCGACTGCCAACGCCAGGCGATCGCTTGCGCGGCCGGCGCCAGCTCGGCCTGCACCGTGGACAGCGCCGGCAAGGCATCGGCGCCGATCGGCAGGACGCGGAAGTACTTGGCCTGGCGCGCGATCTCGATGCGGCGCTGCTGCAGGCGGCGACCTTCGTGCTGCAGGTCCACCAGCGGCACGTCGTCGGCGATGCGCAGCCAATCGCGCAGATCGTTGCTCATCTCCACGCGCACGCGCGCCTGCAGTGGCGACTGTGTCTGCCAGTCCAGGCGCAGCGCCTGCACGCCGGTCTTCAGCGCGCTGGCATCGATCAACCAGCCGGCCGGTTGCCCCGCCGCGCCACCGCGCCCCAGCCGCGCTTCCACCCGGCGCACGCTGCCGTCGGTATTGCGCTCGGTCAGCAGCTGCAGGTCATCGCCGGAGGTGCCGGCCATCGGCGGCAGCGGGAACCAGGACAGCGTCTGCCACTGCGGCGCCTGGGCCAGCGGCTGGTCGGCGGCCAGCAGCGCCGAGGGCAGTGCCTGGCCTTGTGCGTTGAACACCTGCACATCGGCCAGGCGTGGCGACACCGCGGTGCGGTAGACGCCATCGTCCAGCGTCAGCCGGTAGGCACCGGCCTGTGGCTGCGCGAGCTGCAGCAGCCACTGCTGGCGATAGGCCTGGCGGTCATCGGCGGCCTGGGACTGGGCCTGCGCCAGCGCCGGAAGCGCCAGCGCGGTGAGGAGGATCAGCGGGCGAAAGATCATCAAGACTGCGGCTCCACGGCGGGGTCCGGCGCGCGCGGCGGCGCCGGTGCCAGATAGCCCACGACCGTGCACAGCAGGCCGTAGGCGATGAAAGAAGAAATGCCCAGCAGGTTGCCCAGGTGCTGGCGGTCGATCAGCACCAGCTTGGCCAGCACCACGCCCATCAGCACCGCGCCGACCAGCCACAGCACGCGTTGCCCGCGGCGCGAGCCCCACACCCAGCTGATCACGCCGAGCACGCTCCACACCACGGTCAGGCTGGTCTGGGCGAGGGTCGAAGACCACAAGCGCTCGTTCCACGGCACTCCGCCCCAGTGATGCACGGCGTGCAGGGTGATGCTGGTCAGGGCGACGAACCCGGCAATCGCCAGCACCGGTATGCGCATCGCACGCAGGCCGTCCGGCGCCTGCGCGGACCACAGCCAGCGCGCGGCGAGCACCAGAACGGCGAGCTGCGCCAGTTCCACCGGGTTGAGCAGCGGCAGCCACGGCAGCGGTGCAGCGCCGGCCGGGACCAGCAACAGGCCCGCCCAGCTCACGCCAAGCACCGCGAACAAGGTGCACTGCAGCGGCGTGCGCATCGGATCGAAGCGTTCCCCAAGCGGCACCGTCAGCCAGCGCCAGCGCAACAGCGCCACCGCGGTGACGAGCAGCCACGGCAGCAGCATCAGGGCCAGGCCCCACCCCTGTGCCAGCGCAACACGATCGGCCAGCCACAGGCAGGCCAGCGACACCACCGACGGCCACAGCAACCACCACAGGAACTGCGCCGCCAGCGACGTGCGGTCGTCGCCTGCGCGCAGACACCACAGGCTGCGTACCCCCAGCAGCGCGAACACCGCCCAGGCCAGCGCGCCATACCCGGCGAACGGCTGGTCGTGCACATCGGCCTGCCACAGCGCCAACGGGAACGCGGCCAGCACCATCGCCAGCGTAGTGAGCACCAGTGCGCGTGCCGGCCAGCGCCGATGCATCTCGGCGGCCAGCCAACCGGTGACGGCCGCAGCGATCAGCAGCGCATCGGGCTCGCTGCGGTGCGCGACGAAGCGCAGGATCTCGTGGCTGACACTGCCCAGCCACCACAGCAGGCCCCACAAGTAATAGACGATGGCCGGTGCATCGCGCTGCGCACGGCGATAGCTGAAGGCCGCGGCAAAACCGGCCAGCGCCAGCAGCAGACCGCTCATGAAGGTCGGGTTGGCGATGGCCGTGGCGTCCAGATGCCAGTAGTCCGCGCCGACCACGAAGCCGAACGCGGCCCCCAGGGTGAGCAACGCACCGGTGATCTGCGGCAGCCAGCGCTGCTGGCGCAGACCCAGCCAGGCCAAGGCAGCCCCTTCCAGCGCGAACACGCTGGCGGTGGCCCGTGCAGACAGCGCCAGCGGCACCGCCAGCGTCGCAAAGCCCACCGCGAGTACCGCATGCGACTGCCCCAGCGCGGCATAGCGCTCGCGCTTGATCAACGCCCACGCCAACCCCGCATACAACGCGGCCAGTGCCAGCGAGCACAAGGCCAGCAGCAGGCGATCGTCATGCAGCAGGCCGGCCTGCAGCGAGAACGCAATCAGCGGCGTACCAAACACCAGGCTGCCATCGATCAGATCGCGTTTCTCCGCACTCTGCCGGCGCGCATAGAGGATCGGAATCAGCAGGTAGAAGGCGAAGAACAGCAGCAG
The DNA here is from genome assembly GCF_057333975.1 of Stenotrophomonas sp. AGC87. Taxonomy (NCBI): domain Bacteria; kingdom Pseudomonadati; phylum Pseudomonadota; class Gammaproteobacteria; order Lysobacterales; family Lysobacteraceae; genus Stenotrophomonas; species Stenotrophomonas sp. AGC87. Next base: position 150,451 of record NZ_JBHFHW010000043.1, on the reverse strand, counting down.
GAACGGCTCGGTGCTGGCGAACTTGTCCGCGCTGTACTGGAGCACGCCCCAGGCCGTACCGATGCCGAAGGTGAAGGCAAAGCCGAGCAGGTTCAGCGCGCGCCACGGTCGCCACCAGGCAATGGCCAGGATCGCCGCATTGAGCACCGCGTAATACGAGAACAGCGCGACGTGGTTGCCGCTGCCGGTGGACAGCCAGATCGGCGCCATGAAGCCGGCCAGGATGCCGAGCACGGCCAGCGTGCGCGAATTCTGCACCACCGCCAGCACACCCATGCCGGCGATCAGCAGCACGCTGAGCGCAAACGCCGGTGCGGCGGGAATCAGGTCGTAGCGCTTGAACGCGGCGAAAATGGTCAGCAGCAGGATGCCGATCGCCCCGCCCTGCAGCGCCAGCGCGAACAGGCGCCGGGTATCGCGCTGCACCCAGCCGAACACCAGCCCGGCCAGCGCCGCCAGCGCGATGGCTGCCAGACGCAGCTCGATCGGGGCGTTCAACCAGCCCTGGTCGCTGGCGTACTTGAGCAGCGCGGCCACACCGGCCAGCAGCACCAGCATGCCGATCTTGACCGGCACGTTGCCTTCGGTGAACCACTGTTTGAGGGTGCCGATGATGCGCTCGCCGAAGCCGGGCCCCTGCGGTGTGGCAGGTGCCGGCGGCGGTGCAGGCCGGGGCGGCAGCGGGGGCGGCTGTGCCGGTTCGTCCGGTGTGCGCGGCGCGGCGTCCAACGGCGGGGACACAGTGTCGACCGACGCAATGTCGGCCCAGCGCAGTGGCCGTTCCGGCGCGGCGGTGGCCGGCACGGCGTCCCAGGCTGAACCTGCCGCGCGTTGCTCCAGCGCGGCCCCGCGACGGCGCAGGCCGGCGATCATCACCAGGGCCACGATCAGCAGCAGCGGGATCGCCAGCAGTACCAGCACCAGCAGGACAATCAGAGCTTCCATTCCAGGCCATCCTCAAGAGGTCGCCCCGGCTGCACCCGGCAGGCGCAGTGCCGGGGCACGCGGGCCATGCTAATGGATCGGCGGCACACGCGGGATCAAGGCCTGGCGGGCACCCCTGAAACGACAGACCCCGGCACGGGGCCGGGGTCTGTGGAATGACGCAGGGGCAGCGCTGGTTTACGCAGCGACGACCTTGACCATTTCCAGGCACTTGTTGGAGTAGCCCCATTCGTTGTCGTACCACGACACCAGCTTGACGAAGGTGCCATCCAGCGCGATGCCGGCATCGGCGTCGAACACCGAGGTGTGGGTCTCACCGCGGAAGTCGGTCGCCACGACCTTGTCTTCGGTGTAGCCCAGGATGCCCTTCAGCGCGCCTTCGCTCTGTGCCTTCACTTCGGCGCAGATCTCGGCGTAGGTGGCTTCCTTCTCCAGCTCGACGGTCAGATCGACCACCGACACGTCCGAGGTCGGCACGCGGAAGCTCATGCCGGTCAGCTTCTTGTTCAATTCCGGGATCACCACGCCGACGGCCTTGGCCGCACCGGTGGAGGACGGAATGATGTTTTCCAGGATGCCACGGCCACCGCGCCAGTCCTTGTTGGACGGGCCATCGACGGTCTTCTGGGTGGCGGTCGCGGCGTGCACGGTGGTCATCAGGCCACGCTTGATGCCCCACTTGTCGTTGATGACCTTGGCCAGCGGCGCCAGGCAGTTGGTGGTGCACGAGGCATTCGAGACGATCGCCTGACCGGCGTAGGTCTTGTCGTTCACGCCGAACACGAACATCGGGGTGTCGTCCTTCGACGGCGCCGACAGGATCACCTTCTTGGCGCCCGCATCGATGTGCTTCTGCGCGGTTTCCTTGGTCAGGAACAGGCCGGTGGATTCGATGACGACGTCCACGCCGACCTCGTCCCACTTCAGGTTGGCCGGATCGCGTTCCTGGGTCAGACGGATCTTCTTGCCGTTGACCAGCAGGTCGTTGCCGGACACTTCCACGTCGGCCTTGAAGCGGCCATGCACGGAGTCGTACTTCAGCATGTACGCCAGGTAGTCCGGCTCCAGCAGATCGTTGATGGCGACGATTTCGATGTCGTTGCCGAAGTTCAGCACGGCCGAGCGCAGCACGTTGCGCCCGATGCGACCGAAACCGTTGATGCCAACCTTGATTGCCATGTTCACAAGCTCCTGCAGCCGCGACGGTGCGGCGCCGATGGAAAGGGGTGTTCATTCTAGCAGGGCCGGAACCGGCCCGGCCCGGGGAAGACGAATGGGAACCGGTTACAACGGTAAATACCCGGATTGATCCGAATCAAGGCGCGCAGGCGCATGGACGGGAAAACTGGCGCCATTCCAACCCGCCACGAGACCGTCTCATGCGCAAGACCTCCCCCCTCCTGCTCTCCAGCCTGGCCGCCGCCCTGGCGCTTGCCGCCGCCCCCGCCATGGCCCAGTCCAAGGGCGACTGGACGATCGGTGCCGGCGTGCACCAGGTCGCCCCGAAGTCCAACAACGGCTCGCTGGCCGGCGGCACGCTGAAGGTCGATGTCGACAACGACATCAAGCCGACCATCACCGGTGAGTACTTCATCGCCGACAACCTGGGCATCGAGCTCCTGGCCGCGCTGCCGTTCAAGCACGACATCAACATCGCCGGCCTGGGCAACGTGGGCAGCACCAAGCACCTGCCGCCGGTGGTGTCGCTGCAGTATCACTTCAACAGCAAGGGCAAGGTCTCCCCGTTCCTGGGCGCCGGCATCAACTACACCACGTTCTTCAGCGAGAAGACCGGCGGCGCGTTGGCTGGCAGCAAGCTGAAGATGGAAGACTCCTGGGGTCTGGCCGCCCATGCCGGCCTGGATTTCGCGATCAACGACAAGGGCTCGCTGCGCGTTGATGTGCGCTGGATGGACATCGACAGCAAGGTCAAGCTCGACGGCGAAAAGATCGGCACCGTCAACATCGACCCGCTCGCCTACGGCGTGTCGTACGTGTTCAAGTTCTGATCGGCGGATCAGAACCCACCAAGGCAACACCCTCGCAGCAAGACAGTTTCCCCGGCTTCGGCCGGGGTCTTTTTTGGGCTCATTCGGCCAACAGATGCCGCGCCGCCGCCTGCGCATGCAGGGTGGTCGTATCGAACACCGGCACCGTTGCATCCTGCGCGCCGACCAGCAGCATGATCTCCGTGCAGCCCAGGATGATGCCTTGCGCGCCGCGGTCCACCAGTCGCTGCATCACCGCCCGGTAGGTCTCGCGCGACGCCGGCAGCACCTGCCCCTGCACCAGTTCCTCATAGATGATCCGGTGCACCGCCGCGCGGTCATCGGCCTCGGGAACCAGTACCTCCAGGCCGTGCGCTTGGATGAGCCGGCCCTTGTAGAAATCGTGCTCCATCGTGAACGCCGTGCCCAGCAAGCCCACCCGCTGCAGCCCGGCGGCCTTGATCGCCTCGGCGGTCGGGTCGGCGATGTGCAGCAGCGGAATGGCGATCGCCGCCTGCACCGCATCCGCCATGCGGTGCATCGTGTTGGTGCAGATCACGATGGCGGTGGCGCCGGCGCCCTGCAGGCGCTGGGCGGCATCGATCATCCGCTGGGTGGCGGTGTCCCAGTCGCCGGCATGCTGCAGTGCCTCGATCTCGGCGAAATCGAACGACCACAACAGGATCCGGCCCGAGTGCAGGCCGCCCAGCGTGTCGCGCACCTGCTCGTTGATCAGGCGGTAATAGTGGGCCGAGCTTTCCCAGCTCATGCCGCCGATCAGGCCAACGATGTGGGCCATGGGTACCTCCGGTTTCCGCCCGATGCCAGGCACCCGGCGAGCCTAGCCCAAGCTGACCAGCGCTGCAGCCGGCCAGATCCCGGCAAGCCCGCGCGCGGCCAGCCCGCTAGAATGCCGCGGATGAAAATGCCTTCCCTGCTCCCGGCCACCGCCCTCGCGCTGGCCCTCACCTTTGTTTCCACCGATGCCCTGGCCTGGGGCGCACAGGGCCACCGCCTGGTGGCGCGGATCGCCGAAACCCGGCTGACCCCGCAGACCCAGGCCGAGGTTGACCGCCTGCTCGCCGCCGAGCCGGACCCGACACTGCACGCCATCGCCCCCTGGGCCGATCAGCTGCGCGCCAAGGACCCGGGCCTGGGCAAGCGCTCGGCCGGCTGGCATTACGTCAACATCGGCGAAGACGATTGCCGCTATGAAGTGCAGAAGCACTGCAAAAACGGCAACTGCGTGGTCGAGGCGCTGAAGGCGCAGACCGCGATCCTCGGCGACCGCAGCAAGTCCGACGCCGAGCGCGCGCAGGCGCTGAAGTTCGTCGTGCATTTCGCCGGCGACATCCACCAGCCGATGCATGCCGGCTACGGCCACGACAAGGGCGGCAACGATTTCCAGGTGCAGTTCAACAACCGCGGTACCAACCTGCACGCGCTGTGGGACAGCGGCATGCTGAACGAGCAGAAGCTGGATGACGACCAGTACCTCAAGCGCCTGCTCGCCCTGCCCAAGCCCACGTTCGGCAAGCGCTCCAACATCACTGTCGATGCCGTGCAATGGGCCGAAGCCAGCTGCCGGATCGCCATTGCACCTGGCGTTTACCCGGCAAAGCGTACGCTGGACCCGAGTTACGCGGCGACCTACCGCCCGGTTGCCGAACGCGAGCTGCGCCTGGCCGGTGAACGCCTGGCGGTGCTGCTCAACGACACCCTGGGCAAGCGCTGAGGTCAGTACCATGTCATTGCACGTTGCCAGTTTCTTCCACCCGGACAGCCACACCTTCAGCTACGTGGTGCATGACCCGGCGACGTTGCAGGCGGCGGTGATCGACCCCGTGCTGGATTACGACCCGGACACCGATGCCCTCGGCGCCGGGCCGCTGCAGCCGTTGCTTGCGCATGTGCGCCGGCACGGCCTGCAGGTGCGCTGGCTGCTGGATACCCACGCGCATGCCGACCATGTCAGTGCCGGGCGCTGGCTGAAATCCCAGTGGCCGGACGCGACCCTGGCGATGGGCCAGGGCATCGTGCAGGTGCAGCGCACCTTCGCACCGCGTTACGCGCTCGATGTACCTACCGACGGCTCGCAGTTCGATCATCTGTTCGCCGATGGCGAGCGCTTCACGCTAGGGGATATCGCGGCCGAGGTGATCGCGGTACCGGGCCACACCAGCGACAGCGTCGCCTATCGCATCGGCGATGCGCTGTTTACCGGTGATTCGCTGTTCATGCCCGACGGCGGCACCGCACGCTGCGACTTCCCCGGCGGTGACGCGGCGCAGCTGTACCGCTCGATCCAGCGATTGCTGGCATTGTCGGATACGACGCGTGTGTTCATCTGCCACGACTACGGCCCGGGTGGCCGCGAGGTCGCCAATCAAACCACGATCGGCGAACAGCGCGTGCACAACATCCACCTGCATGACGGCATCAGCGAAGCCGAGTTCGTCGCCACGCGCCAGGCGCGCGATGCCACGCTGGCCGAGCCGAAACTGATGGAGCCTTCGGTGAAGGCCAACATCCAGGGCGGTCCGGAAAGGTAGCGCCGGCCGCTGGCCGGCACCCCCTGTTGCCCGGTTGGCACACTACGCCTTACCTGTTCAGCGTCCTTGCCGGCGCACCACGTGTTGCCCTTTCACGATCTCGAACGTGAAGCCGTACAGCAGGCTTACCGGCACCGGTTCGATGCGCTCGGCGCCTTCGCAGTCTCCCCGATCCGTCGGCACGCGCTGCGGAGGGAAATGACAGACGGCCGCGGGGACAAAGCGCCACATCGCCACCGCTTCCTGGGCAGCCTGCATGAGCGGCGCGTTCTCCGCCGCATTGCCGGCGGCACAGTCGCTGCGATCGATCACTGGCAGACTGCGTTCGACCTTGCCTTCCGCATCGATCACCAGCTGCAGGCACACCGTCGTCGGTGCCAGCGCGCGGCGCGGATCGCGATCGCCGACAACCGGATCAGGCCCCGCATTGAGTTGCGGCATCCGGTAGCCCTCGGTCGGCCCCAGCTGATACGTCTCCACCTTTCCGCTCCCCTGAGCGCCGACGTTCGGATCCAGACGCTGGTGGCCCACGTTCTCGGCGCGGGTGTCCACCGTGGTGATCTGGTCGTGGCCCGCACAGCCTGCCACGGCCACCGCCAGCCCGATGATGACCAGCGCCTGCTTCACTGCGTGGTGCCCGGTTCGTCCATTGCGAAGGTCAGCGGAATCTTCACCGCCGAGGCGACCGCCTTGCCATCCTTGAGGGCAGGCTCGAAGGTCCACTTCTGCGCAGCCTCGATCGACACCGCATCGAACACGCCCGCCGGCGTCGAACTGAGCACGCGGATCGCACCGGCCCTGCCCGTCGCATCGACCTCCACGCGCAGCTCTACCTTGCCGGTGATGCTCTGCTCGAACGCCGCCTTGGGGTACCTCGGCGGCCCCATCTCCCGCGCCTTCGCCTGCACGTCCACGTCCTGCGTCGCCGCGGCAGTGCGCTCACCCGCTGCGCCCTGACTGGCCCACGCCACGGTGCCCAGCCCCACGCACATCCCGACCACCAGCACCTGGCCGGTCAACCACGGCAATGCCTTCCGCTTATGTTCCTTCAACATGGCAATACGCTCCTTCAACATCGGTTGGCTGCGCCAGTGGCAGGCCATCGGTGCAACCGGGTGGACCAACTGCGCCTTGAGCAGCGCGTTGGCGTAGAGCCGGCGCAGCGCCGGATGCGGGTCGACCGTGCGCGCGTCGCAGGCCAGCTCCTGGTCACGCAGGAAGCGGCGCGCCGCCCACGGCAGCAACGGGTGAAACCAGAACACGCAGCGCAGCAGGGCCAACGCGGCGTTTGCCCAGGGATCACCATGACGGCGATGGCTGTGTTCATGACGCAGGATCAGGTCCTGCTCGGCCGGGCTGAAACGCTGCTCGAAGTCGGGGCCGACCACGATCCGCGGGCGCCACAGGCCGACCAGCGCCGGCAGGCCCGGGTCGCCACTGGCCTGCCAGCTGCCATCCGCGCGCGGCTGCAGCGCGCCCAGGGCCTGCTCGAAGCGGCGCTGCGCGCGCCAGCTGATGCCGGCCATCGCCACCGCGCCCAGCAGCCACACCGTCAACAGCAGCAGCGGCCACTGCGAGGCATCGGTCGGCACGCCAGGCGCGCGCAGCGCCGAGGCCATCACCATCACCGGGACCGTCTCGGTGATCGGCAGCCGCGGCAGCGGCAGGTACGCGGCGATCAGCACCAATGGCAGCAGCCACCAACTGCGGTAGGCCAGCGCTGCGCCCCCCAGGCGCAGTAGCAGCGGCCGTACTGCGGCCAGCACCACGGCCGCGAGCGTCAACCACACGCTGGCCTGCAGCAGTCCATCGAGCAGCTCACTCATGATCCAGCTCCTGGATCAGTTGCTTCAGTTCGGCGATGTCCTGTTCGCTGAGCTCCCCGCGCTGGCTGAAATGCGCCACCAGCGGCGCGACGCGGCCGTCGAACACGCGCTCCAGGAAGCCCTCGCTCTGTTCGGCCACCCAGGCCTGGCGCTGCAGCACCGGCGAGTACAGATAGCGACGCCCGTCGCGGCTGGCGCTGACCGCCCCCTTCGTCAGCAGCCGGTTGAGCAGGGTCTTGATGGTGGGCTCGGCCCAGTCGCGACTGGCCAGCGCGGCCACCACATCATCAGCGCCCAGCGGGTGGCTGCGCCACAGCACCTCCATCACCACGGCTTCGGCTTCACTGATCTGGCTCATCATTTACATCCGTAATCGACGATTCGATTACGCCCGTAATCAGCACGGGTGTCAACCCTTCGACAGCCGGTTCATGCAGGCGCTGCCAGCATCGGCGCATGCCCCGCGGAGCCCTCGATGAGACGCTACCGAAAATTCGATTACCCAGTGGACGATGTGCGCCGCTTCCTGGAACCCGGCCCGGTCGTGCTGATCAGCTCGGCCTGGAAAGGCCAGCGCAACATCATGACGCTGGGCTGGCACATGGTGCTGGAGTTCACGCCCTCGCGCCTGGCGACCATGATTTCCAGCGGCAACCACAGTGTCGAGCTGATCCGCCGCAGTGGCGAATGCGTCATCAATGTACCCACCGCGGAGATGCTCGATACGGTGGTGGCTATCGGCAACAGCAGCGGCGCGGAGATCGACAAGTTCGCGCACTTTGGGCTGGAGGCGGTCGCCGCCAGCGAGGTTGCGGCCCCCTTGATCGCCCAGTGCCATGCCAGTTTCGAGTGCCGACTGGCGGACCGCAGCCAGATCAAACGGCATGGGCTGTTCATCTGGGAGGTGGTCAAAGCACACGTCGCACGCTCGCCGAAACTGCCGCGCACGGTGCATTACCGCGGCGATGGCCAGTTCATGCTTTCCGGCGATGAAGTCTCGCGTCGCCGTCTGTTCAAACCGGAAATGCTGTAATGACCCGCATGATTTCGCAGGATAGCGCCGCATGACCGAACACCTGACCGACCTGGACGCCGCCGTCGACTGGCTGCTGCAACGGGTCGATGGCCCCCTGCGCATTGGTGCCCCGCTCGCTTTGGGCAAGCCGCACCGGCTGCTCAACGCGCTGTATGCCCGTGTGGAAAACGACACCTCGCGGCCGCTGCAGTTGTACACCGCACTATCGCTGAACCCGCCGCGCGGCGGTGCCGGGCTGGAAGCACGCTTCATGAAGCCGTTCGCCGAGCGTCATTTCGGTGAGGACTTCCCCCGCCTGGCCTACGCCGATGCGATGGTGCGCGACCAGCTGCCGGCGCATGTGCAGGTGGAAGAGTTCTACATGCAGTCCGGCGCATTGTTGAATTCCTCGCAGGCCCAGCGCAGCTATACCAGCCTGAACTACACACACGCCGCCGATGCGGTGGCCCAGCGCGCGCCGCATGCGATCGTGCAGAAAGTGGCGATGCGCGCGAATGATCGGCGCCTGTCGCTGTCATGCAACAACGACATCACCCAGGACACGCTGGATGCGATGGTCGCGCGCGGGCTGCCACGCCCGCTGATGATCGCCGAGATCGATCCGCAGCTGCCCTATCTGGCCGGCTCGGCCACGGTGGATGTATCGTTCTTCGATCTGGTGATCACCCCGCCGGGGCCCTACCCGGCGCTGTTCGGCCTGCCCCGCCAGCCGGTCAGCGATGCCGATTACGCGATCGGCCTGTACGCCAGCACGCTGGTGCGCGATGGCGGCACGCTGCAGATCGGCATCGGCACGCTGGCCGATGCGCTCAGCCATGCGCTGGTGCTGCGGCATACCGACAACGCGCGTTACCGCCAGATTCTGCAGGCGCTGGATCCCGGTCTGGCCAGCCACCCCACCGTGCTGGAGTGCGGTGGCCTGGAGCCGTTCGAGATCGGTCTGTACGGCTGCAGCGAAATGCTCAACGAAGGCTTCCGCCGGCTGGTCCAGACCGGGGTGATCCGGCGCAAGGTGCATGACGATCTGGCGTTGCTGCAGCGGATCGAGAACGGCACCGCCTGGACTACCGACTACGCCACGCTCGAGGCCGAGGGCGAGTACCTGCACGGCGCGTTCTATCTGGGCTCGCCGGAGTTCTACCAGTGGCTGCGCGATCTGCCCGATGAGGAACGCAGCGCAATCGGCATGCGCCGCATCAGTGAGATCAACCAGCTCTACGGCGGCGATGAAACGCTGGAGCGGATGCAGCGCCGCGATGCACGCTTCTTCAACTCCTGCATGATGGCCACCGCGCTCGGCGCGGCCGTTTCCGATGCGCTGGAAGACGGCCGCGTGGTCTCCGGCGTGGGCGGCCAGTACAACTTCGTGGCGATGGCGCATGCCCTGCCCGGCGCGCGCAGTGCGCTGATCTTCCGCGCCACCCGCGAGGACAAGGGCACGTTGCAGTCCAACGTGCGCTGGAACTACGGACACACCACGATCCCGCGGCACCTGCGCGACCTCTACATCAACGAGTACGGCATCGCCGACCTGCGCAACATGACCGACGAGGACTGCGTGATCGCCATGGCCGCGATCACCGATGCACAGTTCCAGGCCGCATTGCTGGACAAGGCAAAGGCCTCGAAGAAACTGGCGGCCGGTTTCACTCCGTCCGGCGATGGCCAGCGCAACACGGCCGCGGCGGTCAGCACATCGCTCGCACCGTTCCGCCAGTCCGGCCTGCTGCCGGATTACCCGCTGGGCAGTGATTTCACCGAGGTCGAGCAGCACCTGGTCAAGGCGCTGGGCTGGCTGAAGCAGAACACGCAGACGCCGATGGCCAAGCTGCGCACGGTGCTGGCTGCGGTGACGCAACCGGCCGGCGATGGCGATCAGGCCTACCTGCAGCGGATGGGGCTGGAGGCACCGAAGACGTTCGGCGAACGCATCGAGGCGCGGCTGGTGCGGTTGGGATTGGCGCGCACTGCGTGATGCGCGCCGTCTTGGCACGCGGGTAGTGCCGGCCGGTGGGCGGCTCGCGCCAGGCCAGGGCAGACGGCAGATGATCGCGCCGTCCATCAATCCAGAACGAAAAGGCCGGCTTTCGCCGGCCTTCCGTTTGATGGCGCCGAGCATGGCTCGACGCTATCCAGCCGTCATCAGTTCGCCAGCTGCGCCTTGGCCGCAGCCACGACGTGCTCGGCGGTGATGCCGAAGTGCTTGTACAGCGCCTCCGCCGGGGCCGACGCACCGAAGGTGTCGATACCCACCACCGCACCGTCCAGGCCCACGTACTGGCGCCAGAAACCGGTGACACCGGCTTCCACGGCCACGCGGTTGCGCACGGCGTTGGGCAGCACGGACTCACGGTACGCCGCGTCCTGACGCTCGAAGACGTCGGTAGACGGCATCGACACCACGCGGGTCTTGATGCCGGCGGCATCCAGTTCCGCCTTGGCGGTCACGGCCAGGCCCACTTCCGAACCGGTACCGATCAGGATCACGTCCGGCACGCCACCTTCCGCATCGGCCAGCACATACCCACCACGCGCGATCTGGGCGACCTGCTCGGTGCTGCGCGGCTGGTGCGGCAGGTTCTGGCGGCTGAACACCAGGCAGCTCGGGCCATCCTTGCGGGTGATCGCGGCCTTCCAGCTGACCGCCGATTCAACCGCATCGCACGGGCGCCACACATCGTTGTTCGGGATGTAGCGCAGCGAGGCCAGATGCTCCACCGGCTGGTGGGTCGGGCCGTCTTCGCCCAGGCCGATCGAATCGTGCGTGTACACGTGGATCGCGTGGGCCGGGATCAGCGCGCTCATGCGCACGCCGTTGCGGGCGTAATCGCTGAACACCAGGAAGGTGGCGTCGAACGGAATGAAGCCGCCATGCAGGGCCAGGCCGTTGGCGATCGCGGTCATGCCGAACTCGCGCACGCCGTAGTACACGTAGTTGGCGTTCGGGTCGTCGGTGGCGACCGACTTGCTGGCCTTCCACAGGGTCAGGTTGGAGTGCGCCAGATCGGCCGAACCGCCCACCAGTTCCGGCAGCAGCGGCGCGAACGCTTCGATCGCCAGCTGCGAGGCCTTGCGCGAGGCGATGGTCTGGCCATCGGCCTGGACCTGGGCGATGTAGGCATCGGCCTTGGCGATGAAATCGGCCGGCAGCTCGCCGTGCGAACGACGGATCAGCTCATCGGCTTCGGCCGGGAACTGCGCGGCGTACTTGTCGAACTGCTGTTCCCACTCGGCCTGGCGCAGGGTGCCGGTACCGCCGGCACGCCAGCCGGCGTAGATTTCTTCCGGAATCTCGAACGGGCCGTACGGCCAGCCCAGCTGCTTGCGGGTCGCGTCCAGCTCATCCTTGCCCAGCGGGGCGCCGTGGCTGGATTCCTTGCCGGCCTTGTTCGGCGAGCCGAAGCCGATGGTGGTGCGGCAGCAGATCAGGGTCGGCTTGTCGAACTGCGACAGCGCGCCGTCGATGGCGGCCTTGATGCTGTCCGGATCGTGGCCATCGACGCCGCGCACCACGTTCCAGCCATAGGCTTCGAAACGCTCGGGGGTGTTGTCGGTGAACCAGCCATCGGTGTTGCCGTCGATGGAGATGTGGTTGTCGTCCCAGAAGCAGACCAGCTTGGACAGGCCCCAGGTGCCGGCCAGCGAGGCGGCTTCATGCGAGATGCCTTCCATCAGGCAGCCATCGCCCAGGAACACCCAGGTGCGGTGGTCGACGATCTCGTGTTCCGGGCGGTTGTAGCGCTGTGCCAGCAGCTTCTCGGCCAGGGCGAAGCCCACGGCGTTGGCCAGACCCTGACCCAGCGGACCGGTGGTCGTCTCCACGCCGGGGGTTTCATGGTGTTCCGGGTGGCCGGCGGTCTTGCTGCCCAGCTGGCGGAACTGCTTGAGCTGCTCGATCGGCAGGTCGTAGCCGCTCAGGTGCAGCAGCGCGTACTGCAGCATCGAGCCGTGGCCGTTGGACAGCACGAAGCGGTCGCGGTTGAACCACTTCGGATTCTTCGGGTTGTGACGGAGATAGTCGTTCCAGAGCACTTCGGCGATGTCGGCCATGCCCATCGGCATGCCGGGATGACCGGACTTGGCGGTTTCGACCGCATCAGCGGCAAGGAAGCGGATGGCATTGGCCAACTGGCGGCGGGTAGGCTGCGTCATGGTTCTGTCGGAGTCGGGAGGCTCCCGCGGAGCTGCGGGCAGCCCATTGTCCCACAGGTGATCGGCGGGGTCAGGCCGGAGACAGGCCAGGCCCTTAACGACAACGCCCCGCACAAGGCGGGGCGTCGGGAACCCGCAGGCCTGCGCAGGCTCAGTCGCGCGGGGCCGGGGCGGGTGCCGGGGCCACCGCGGCCACGACCGGGCCATCGTCCACCTCGCCCTTGGCCACCAGGGTGGTCAGGGCCAAGTCGCCGGTGACGTTCAGCGCGGTACGGCACATGTCCAGGAAGTGGTTCACGCCCAGGATCAGGCCGATGCCCAGCGGGTTCACGCCGACCATGGCGCAGATCATCGCCACCACCGGCAGCGAGCCGGAGGGCACGCCGGCGGTGCCGATGCCGCCCAGGATGCAGACCGCCATGACCATGAACTGCTGGCCGATGCTCAGGTCCACGCCGAAGAACTGCGCCAGGAAGATCACCGTCACGCCCTCGAACAGCGCCGTGCCGTTCTGGTTGGCAGTGGCGCCCACGGTCAGCACGAAGCGCGAGACCTTCTGCGGCAGGCCCATCTGGTCGGCCACGCGCAGCGCGGTCGGCAGGGTGGCGTTGCTGGAGGCGGTGGAGAAGGCCATCACGGTGGCCTCCTGGGTGTCGCGGAAGAACGCCAGCGGCGAGCGGCCGGACAGCCACACGGCCACGCCGTAGGTCACCACCATGTGCAGGCCCAGCGCCAGCACGACCACGCCCACGTAGGCGCCCAGGCGGATGATCAGCTCGAAGCCGAACAGGGCGGCCAGGTTGAACATGAAGCAGGCAACGGCGTACGGGGCCAGGCGGATGACCAGGTTGATCAGGGTCATCGAGACTTCGAAGATGCCTTCGATGGCACGACGCAGCGGGGCCACCTTCTCTTCAGGCGAAAGCACCATGCCGATGCCGAACATCAGCGCGAAGAACATCAGCGACAGGATCGCACCGTTGCTCGACGCGGCCTCGACTACGTTACTCGGCACGATCGACAGCAGCATGTCCATGCCCTTCGGCGTGCCATGGATACCGGCGACGATTTCCTTGCTGCGCTCGGCGTTCTCGGTGAGCATCTGCGCGGCCACGACCGGGTCCACGCCCGCACCGGGCTTGAGCACGTTGACCAGCACCAGGCCGATGCCCACGGCGATGCCGGAAAGCAGGATGGTGTAGGCAAGCGTCTTCCAGCCGATGCGGCCGAGGGCGCGGATGTCGCCCATCTCCGACACACCCATGATCAGCGCCGAGAAGATCAGCGGCACGATCAGCATGAAGATCAGATTGAGGAACAGGCCCGAGGCCGGGGTGGTGATGTAATCCATCACCCACTTGGCACCGGTATGCAGGCCGTCGATGCTGCCACCGAGGGCATGGACGGTCAGCCCGAGGACCAGGCCGATGATGAAGCCAATGCCCATTTTCCAATGCAAAGGCAGTTTCTGCCGGGTCGTTGCGGCCTCAGTCATGGAGCGGCGTTCCTCGAAAAAATGAAATCAGCTTAGCAAAGGCGGCCGCCCTGACCGACACGCCTTTTTATGAATGCGCAGATGGGTACAACGGCGCGAGGCCATTGTTCTGGGCGGCCGCACGCACCCGCCAGTGTGGTCCGTCATGGAAGGCGCGCCGCAGGTCCTGCCGGGCCTGGCCGACATCGCCGCCCTGCCCGCCCCAGCGGACCTGCTGCATCTGGACCAACGCCTCGCGCTGCTGGGCATCGTCGAGGTGCTCCAGCACCTGCTCCAGGGTCTGCACACCGCCCATGCCCGCCAGCACCGCGACGATCTCATCGAGCCCGCCCGCTTCCATGGCACGGCGCAGATCGGCGCGGGTGTACGCGCTGCCTGCCGCGGCGGCGGGAACGCCGCCTTCGGCACCGCGCACGGCAACCGGGCGCCCGCGCTGGCGCCAGCCCCAGACCAGGGTCAGCAGCCACAGCACGGCCAGGCCGGCCGACAGCCCGATCCAGCCCCACGGCCGTGACGCGCCCTGCGCCGGCGCCAGCTGCAGGTCGGTGGAAGATGCCGCCGGCTCGCCCGGCAGGGCCGAGGTGGTGTCCACCGGCAGGGTGGGTGAGGCACTGCCGGCGACTCCGGCGGCGATGTCCAGTGGCAGGTCCGGCAGGCTGGCGCTGCGCGGCTGCCCGGCCGCCACGTCCCACCACGCCATGCGCAGGCCCGGGACCGTCAGCGGTCCGGCCTGACGCGGCACGATCGCAAAGCGCCGGGTCAGCTTGAGCTGCGGGGTGTTGCCGTTGAAGGTTTCATCGAACTGCGGCGGCTCGGCGAACACCTGCGCGCCGGGGCCGACATCAGGCACGGGCAGCTCAGGGAACTGCGCCTTGGTCGCGCCATCGGCCACGGCCTCCACCACGATCGTGGCCGCCTCACCGGCACGGCCGGTGGTGGGCGCTGCGGTGTAGCGCAGGCGCAACCCGTGCAGCGGCAGCCACGGCTGCGGTGCAGAGGCCGGTTGCGCCTGGACCTGCAGCGTGCGCTCGGCCGATGCGGCACGCAGGCGACCATCGCCACCGAACATGTCGTTGAAGAAGCCGCCTGCGCTGCGCCCGTTGAACTGCGCCGCCGGCAGCACCAGCGGCCCGCTGCGCTCGGGAATCAGCAGGAAGCGCCGCTCCACCACGTTGTAGCGGCGCCCATTGACCTCGCGCACCAGGGTGCGGTCGTCGCCCACCCGCTGCAGCGAGGCGCCGGCCGGTGTATCGAGCACCAGTTCGCCACTGAGCAGTTGCGCGGCGTAGAACAGGCGCACCACCACGCCGACACTCTGCTGCACATAGGGCGTGGGATCGTCGACCTCGGTTTCGAGGAAGGCCGCGGCATCCCCCCTGGCCGCCGTGGGGGCCGACGCGCTGCTGGCGCCGACCTGCAGGGTCAGCGGCTGAGTGCGGCTGCTGCCCACCTGCAGGGCGGGAATCTGCAGGGTACCGGTGCGCTTCGGGCTGAGCGCGACGGCATACAGCGCGCGCGAGGTCGTCGCGCCGTTGCTCCACTGCACCTGGCGGCTGCTGGTCTGGCTGCTGAGATCGAAGTCGGTCCGCAGCGGGCCATAATCCGGCGCGCCGCCGCCCGCATCGGATTCGATGTTGAGGGTGACGGTATCGCTGTCGGTGATCTGCTCGCGGTCGAGCCAGGCGCGGGTCTGCGCGTGCACGGCCATGCTCGCGCACAGCAGCAGGGCAAGCCCGGCGCGCAACCAGCGCTGTATCGTGGAATGTGTCATCGCCCTTCCCGTTTCCTGCGTTCGTTTTCCAGCTGGAACTTGGCCCGCAGCAGGCTGCCGGGGTCATCCGGTACCCGCCGCATCCAGGCCTCGACCGCCTGCTGCTGCTCACGCTGCTGCGGGGTGCCGCTGACCTGGCCCTGCGCCTTGTCGTTGCCGTCGTTCTGCCCTTGGCGCTGCATCGCCTGCTGCATGCGCTCGCGCTGGGCCGCGTCAGCGTGGGCCTGCGCCTGGCTGTCGGCGGCCTGCGGCGAGTTTCCGCCCTCGGATTGGCCATCCTTTGGATCACCGGATGCGGGCGGCGGTGACTGACCCTGTTCGCCTTTGTCCTGCGGCGGCGAGGACTGACCGTCTTTACCCTGACCCGGGTTCTTGCCGGGTTCGGGCTGATCGGAGGGCGGCTTTTTCCCGTCCTTCTGATCGTTGTTCTGATCGTTGTTCTGTGGCGGTTTGCGCTTGCGGGCGGCCTCGACGGCGGCGCGATTGGCGACCGCATCGGCCATGCCTGGATGCTGCTTCAGCGCACGGTCGTAAGCCTCGATGGCGGCGTCGTACTGGCCCTGTCGCGCCAGCGCGTTGCCCAGGTTGTACCAGCCGGCATCGGTATCGATGCCCTCGAACTGCTGCTGCGCCGCCTTGAAATCACCCTTGCGGTACGCATCCACACCGGTGGACAGGCGCTGCTGGTCAATCTGGTCGGCGCGTTGCCACCACGTTCCCTCGGCGGCGTGTGCCGTCGTCGGCAGCGCCAGCGGCAGTGCCGCCATCATCACCAGCACCGCCAGCGCGCCGCGCCGCCGGAAGGCGAACAAGGCCAGCAGCATCAGCGGTGGCAACAGCCAGAACCCCTCATCCCGCCAGGTGCGGCCCTGCCCTTCGCGGCTGTCATCGGCACTGACCCGCGGGGTCAACACGTCGAGCGCCGCGAGATCCTTGTCATCGGAGGCGATACGCGCATAGCGGCCGCCGCCACGGCTGGCGACACCCCGCAGCGTGCCCTCCTCCAGCCGCGCCGGCACGATCTGACCCTCGCCGTTGCGGTAGGCCGCGCCCTGCGGCGTCCCCAGCCCGAGCACGGAGACCACGAAGCCCTGCGCGCGTGCCGAGGCTGCGGCCTGCTCTGCATCTGCATCGGCGCGATCGGTCAGCAGGAGAATATCGCCACCGCGTGCGCCGGATTGCTGCAGCAGCTTCACCGCCGTCTCCAGCGCACGGTCGGCACGCTGGCCATCGCGCGGCATCACGTCCGGTGCCAGCGCATCCAGATACAGCGCGACATTGGCCATGTCGTCGGTCAGCGGCGCCACGGCATAGGCATCGTCGGCGTATACGAGCAGCGCGACTTCGCCGCCCTGGCGCTCGCGCAGCAGCGTGGCCAGCTTGGCGCGCGCCTGCAGCAGGCGCGACGGCGGGAGATCGGTCGCGGTCACCCGCGAAGAGAGATCCAGCGCGACCACCAGCGGCGACGGCGTCTGCCACAGCGGCTGCGCGACCTGTCGCCACGAAGGACCGGCCAGCGCCACGATGGCGATCGCCGTGCCGAGCAGCAGCAGGATCAACCCGCCCCAGGCGCGACGGTCGCGGCCGACCAGAAGATGGCGCAGCAGATGCGCATCCACCGTCTGGCGCCAGACATTGGCGCGACGGCGACGCAGCCACCAGATCGCGACCAGCAGTGGCAGCACGAGCAGCGCCCACAAGGCATCGGGGCGGACAAAGTGCAGGGCGTTCCAGCTCGCGCTCATGTCCAGCGCCTCGGCAACAACCACGCCAAGCCGGCCAGCAGCAACGCCAGTGCCAGCGGCGGGGCGTAGCGTTCAATCCGCGGGCGCACCGCCGGGCCGGCCGATTTGACCGGCTCCAGCCGTTCCAGCTCGGCATAGATGCCGGCCAGCTCATCGGTGTTGCGCGCACGGAACGAGCGGCCGCCGGTGAGCTCGGCAATTTTGTTCAGGGTCGCTTCGTCGACCGGGTCTTCGCCGGGGGCGATCTGCACGCCAAACAGGCTGATGCCCCCGTCGCCGCCGAAGGCCACTGTATACACGCGCACGCCTTCGGCCTGGGCCAGCTCGGCCGCGCGCAGCGGTTCAAGCACGCCGGCATTGCTGACCCCGTCGGTCAGCAGGATCAGCACGCGCTGCCCTTGCGGCTGTTCGCGCAGGCGTTTGACCGCCAGCGCGATCGCATCGCCGATCGCGGTCTCGCGCCCGGCCAGGCCGACCACGCTGTCGCGCAGCTGGTCGCGCACGCTGGTGAGGTCGGCCGTCAACGGGGTCAGCGTATAGGCACGCTCACCGAAGATCAGCAGGCCGACGCGGTCGCCGACGCGGCGGTCGAGGAAGTCGGCGAGCACGGCCTTGGCTGCAGTCAGCCGCTCGACCACCTGATTGCCGAGCATCATGTCCGCTTCGCTCATGCTGCCGGAGACGTCCACCGCCAGCATCATCTGCCGGCCCTGCTGTGGCGGCGTCACCGCTTCACCCAGCTGCTGCGGTCGCGCGGCGGCCACGCACAGGCAGGCCCACGCCAGCCACAACAGCGCGCGCCCCAGTCGTGGCCCGGTGCCGCCCGAGGCAGCCCCGAGCGACTGCAGCTGATCGGCCGCATACGGCACCCGCAACGCGGCCCCCGCGCCGGGCCGCGATGGCCACCAGCGCATCAGGATCGGCACCGGCAGCCCCCACAACATCCACGGCCACGCCAGGCTGTCCACCCAGCTCAACCACGCCGGCAATGTCATCGCGATCATCGGCGCCGCTCCGTCAGCAGCGACAGATAACGGCGGCGGGCCAGCACGCGCAGCCGCCGTACCGCCTCGGCATCCACGCTCGGTCGATAGCCACCCTCGAGCAGCAGCGCACCATCGCCCTCGGAAAAGGCCCGGCTGTTCTTCTCATCCAGGAACGCCAGCCACGCGTTGCCCTGCAGACGTTCCGCACCGGGCTGGTACTGACGTGCCGCGCGGCGCAGCAGCTCGGCGATCGCCGCCACTTCCAGCACCGGCGAACCGGCCTGCGCGACCTGGGCATCGAACAGATCCAGCCAGCGCTGGCGTGCACGTCGCCGGCGCCAGTGCCAGACCCAGATTCCCGCCACCACCAGCACGATCACGCCGAACACCAGCCACCAGCCCGGCGCGGGCGGCCACCACGGCGGTGACGGCGGCAGTTGCACATCGCGCAGCGGCAGCGATGCGGCGGCGCTCATGCCACCACCGCGGTCGGCAGCGGGCTGAGCCAGCTGTCGCTGGCATCGTCGGTGGCCACCACGTGCGCCTGGATGCGGCGGGCGGCCAGGGCCGTCTGCAACGCTTCCAGGGGCGCGACGAAGCGTTCGCGCCAGTGCTCCCGCACCGCGGCACTGCCCAGATCGAGCAGCACGCGACGGCCCTGCGAAAGAAATGGCAGCGCATCGGCCGGCGGTGCCAGCTCCAGCGGATCGACCATCAGCATCACCACCACCTCGTGGTGCATCGCCAATGCCGCCCAGCGTGCGCTGCTGATGGTGGCGGCACGCGCTGGATCGGCCAGTACCACCACACGGGCACCGGGGCGCAGCAGACGTGCCGCCTGCTCCAGCGCACGATCCAGGCCGGCGTCCTCGGCAGGCGGTTCGGCATACCAGCGGGTCAGGGCGTCAAGCACGCGCAATACACCGCGGGTGCCCCCGGCCGGTGCGATCGGCGGCTCCTGGGTGCTGCCACGCACCGCAGCCAGGCGGTCTCCCTGGCGCTGCGCCAACCACGCCGCAACCGCACCGACGCGCGCGGCCTGCACGGATTTGAAGCGGACCCGGGTGCCGAAATACAGCACCGGATCGGTATCGGCGACCAGCAGCGTCAAGCGTTCGCGCTCGGCCTGGAAGAGTTTGGTATGCGCACGCCCGGTACGCGCGGTGACGCGCCAGTCGATATGCCGCGCGTCATCGCCCGGTACATAGTCGCGGGACTCGGCGTATTCCATCCCCCGCCCGCGCGCGGGCGACGGCGCACTGCCGGCGTGACCCAGCCGGCCACGCCGTGCCGGCGGCGCGCGGTGCGCGCTGCGGCGCAGCGCCACCAGTTCGGCCAGACTCGGCCGCAGGCCATCGCCTTCCAGCGGCGTAGCCGTATGCACGGGCGTATCCATCGCGCTCAGGGCGCCGGCACGCGGGCCAGCAGCTCGGCGACCAGGCGCTCGCCATCCCAGCCTTCGGCGGTGGCTTCATAGCTGGGCAGCACGCGGTGCCGCAGCACGTCGGGCGCGACGTTGCGCACATCTTCCGGGGTAACGAAGTCGCGGCCGGCCAGCCAGGCCCGGGCGCGGGCGCAGCGCTCCAGCGCGATCGAGCCACGGGGGCTCGCGCCCCACGCGATGCGCCGGGCCAGCGCCGGGTCGTAACGCGCGGCATCGCGCGAGGCCAGCACGATCTCGATGAGATAGCGCTCCAGCGCGGGCGCGACATGCAGCGACAGCACGGCCTTGCGTGCGGCGAACACATCGCTCAACGGCATGCGGGCGGGCGCGGCGGCCGGGGTGGACAGCGCTTCGCGCGCACGCTCGCGGGCCAGGCGCAGGATTTCGGTTTCCGCCTCCGAATCCGGATATCCGATCCTTACATGCATCAGGAAACGGTCGAGCTGGGCTTCGGGCAGCGGGAAGGTGCCCTCCTGCTCGATCGGGTTCTGCGTGGCCATCACCAGGAACAGCGACGGCAGCGGATAGGTATGGCGGCCGACGGTGACCTGGCGTTCGCCCATCGCTTCAAGCAGCGCGGACTGCACTTTGGCCGGGGCACGGTTGATTTCGTCGGCAAGCAGGATCGGATGGAAGATCGGGCCGGGCACGAATTCGAAGCGACCTTCCTGCGGGCGCCAGATCTCGGTACCGGTCAGATCGGCCGGGAGCAGATCCGGGGTGAACTGCACGCGTGAAAAATCCGCATCCAGCCGGGCGGCCAGCGCACGGATCGCCGTGGTCTTGGCCAGGCCGGGAGCACCTTCGACCAGCAGGTGGCCATCGGCCAGCAAGGCAGTCAGCAGGCGCTCGACGAGCGCACTCTGGCCGACGATCTCGGAGGACAGGCCGTCGCGCAGCGCGCGGAAGGCCTCATGCAGGCGGTCGTGCTCCACCGGAGCGGGCGTGGGGGTATCGGGCATGGGGGGCGGCAGATTCATGGCATCCATGTGACCTCCACGGTGGGCAGAGGTTCCATCGCCATGATGGCAGGACAGCGCCGGTTACGACATCAAGATTGGCTGAACGCAGAAAGGGCCGCACGTGGCGGCCCTTTCGTCATTGCAGCAGCGGTGCGGCTCAGTTGACGGCCGGATTGGCCTTGGCCACGCGCAGTACCTTCGGGGTCACGAACACCAGCAGTTCGGCCTTGTCCTTGTTGCGGCTGCGCTTCTTGAACAGATTGCCCAGGAACGGCACGTCGCCCAGGAACGGCACCTTGTTGATGCTGGTGCGGTCGGTGAACTCGTACACGCCACCGATCACCACGGTCTGGCCGTCGTCCACCAGCACCGCGGTGTTCACTTCGCGGCGGTTGATGGTCGGGACCTGGCCGTAGCCTGCCAGCAGGATGTAGCTCTCCACTTCATCCTTCTTGACCGCCATGTTGAGGAACACACGGTTGTCGTTGGTGATGGTCGGGGTGACCTTCAGCTCCAGCACCACTTCCTTGAACTGGACGTTGGGTTGGGCCGCGGCGCCGGCCGCACCACCACCGCTGATGGTGACGTAGCCGATTTCCTTACCCTGCTTGATCACCGCTTCGCGCTGGTTGGTGGTCACCACGCGCGGGTTGGAGATGACTTCGCCGCGCGATTCGGCCTGCATCGCCGAGAGCTCCACATCCAGCAGGTAACCGGCATTGAGGATCGACAGCGCCAGCGAACCGGGGTTGTTGATCGCCGCCACCGGCAGGTTCCAGTTCAGGCCTTCGGCGAACTTGGTCGCACCACGCACCGGGATCGCGCCGGTACGGCCACCGGCCACCCACTCGTTGATCGCCTTCTGGTACTCGGTGTCCTTGGTGCCGCGATCGTTGATGTTGTTGTGGTTCTGATCGGTGTTGGCCCCGAAGAACACGTCCTGGCGGCTGCCACTGATGCCGAACTTGGCGCCGAGTTCACGTGCGAAGGTATCGGTGGCGATCACGATCCGGCTCTCGATCAGCACCTGGTCGACCGGACGGTCGATCACGCTGATCAGCTCACGCATGCGCGCGATCTTCTTCGGAATGTCGCTGATCATCAGGGTGTTGGTGCGCTCGTCGGCCACGATACGGCCGCGCGAGGACAGGAACCCGCTGTCTTCCTGCGAGCTGCCACCACTGCCACCGCTGCTGCCGCCGATCCCCTTGGCTTCGGTCAGCGCTTTGAAGATCGCCCCGGCGTTGTGGTAGTTGATCTGCACGTAATCGGTGACCAGATCCTCGCGGTTCTCGATCGCGATGCGCGCGTCTTCCTTGTCCTGCTCGAACTTGGCCAGTTCCGGCTGCGGTGCCACCCAGATCACGCCGCCATCGCGACGCTTGTCCAGACCCTTGGCCCGCAGCACGATGTCCAGCGCCTGGTCCCACGGCACGTTGATCAGGCGCAGGGTTACGTTGCCCTGCACGCTGTCGGAGGCGACCACGTTGAGGTTGGATTCCTCCGCGACCAGCTGCAGCACGGTACGTACCGGCACGTCCTGGAAGTTGAAGGTGACCGGCTTGCCGCTGTAGCCGCGCTGGCCCAGGGCCGCCGCGGCCTGGCTGACCGAGGTGGCGGTGACCGCGCCCGTCGCCGGGGCGGCCTGGCGCGGGCTGATCTCGACCACGTATTCGTTGCCGCTCTGGTAGGCCAGCGACTCGAACGCGGTGTTGGTGTTGAGCACCAGCTGCGTGCCGCCGCCATACGGCTTGGGATCGATGCGCTGCACGGGCGTGGCGAAGTCGGTCACGTTGATCGACTTCTGCAGGTTTTCCGGCAGGCGTGCGTTGCCGACGTCGATGACGACGCTGTTGCCCTGGCTGCGCAGATCCGGGCTCGCGCCCTGGCCATCGAACTGCAGGATCAGCCGGCCGGCGCCATCGTCGCCGCGCTTGAAGTCGATCTTGGACACCGACAGCGAGGCCGGCGCGGTCGCCGGCGCGGTGGTGGCCGCCGGTTTGGGCACTGCGCCGCTGGGCGTGGCCGCCATCAGCGTGCCGTTGGCCACCATGAGCGCGACTCCCAGCGCGCACAGGTGGAGCAACTTCTGGCGCCGGACGGAACGCAGCCGCATGGCGTTGGAAAAGGTCATCGTGCTATCCCCATAATCATTCATTGATCTTCAAGCGCGAGCGTTGCCGGCCGTTCCAGCCAGCCACCCGCGCCATCCGGCACCAGTTCAATCAGCTCAATCCGGTCCTCGAAGACCCCGGTCACCCGCCCGTCGCTCTGCCCCAGATAGACGCCCGGACGCACCCGATAGGTGACCTTGTCCGGTGCCATCACCAGTACGACGAGTCCGCCCCCACGGCCGATCGAACCCACCATGTCCAGGCTGTCCAGCGGGAAATCTTCCAGCGGCTCCTTGCGGCGGTTCGGATCCGGACGCAGCCCCGATCCCCCTTGCGGATTGGTCCAGGCGTCGGTGAACGGGTCGCGCATCCCCTGCGCGGAATATTCAAACGTCTCGAACTGCTGCATCACCGGCAGCGGCTCAAGCGGCGGTGCCGGACGTGCACGCACGTCGGCCACCCACTTCTCCAGGTTCGGTGCATCGCCGGGCGTACTGGTCACGCCGCGTGCGCAGCCGGCCAGCAGCACGACCATCAACAGGCCACCTACCCGTGCGGTCGACGTCAGAGGGCTCATTTCCGGCCTCCCTTCGCAGCCTTTTCTTTCTCGGCGGCGGCCTTCTCCTGGGCTTCCATCTCCACATCATCCAGGTAACGGTAGGTCTTGACCGTTCCGGACAGCTCCAGCGCACCGCTGCGGGCGGTGATGCCGGTCTTGGGATCCTTCGGCTTCAGGTTGATGTCGTGCATGGTCAGGATGACCACGCGCGGCAACGAGGCCACACCGCTGACGAACGCGCCGAACTGGTGGTAACTGCCCACCATGCGCAGGGCGATCGGCTTTTCGGCGTAGAACTCCTTGGGCTGCTCCGCACCGGGCTGGAACAACTCGTTGGACAGGCCACTGGACAACGCGGTCTGGGAGATGTCGATGATCAGATCGGGCATCTCGGTCTTGCTGGGCAGCTGGCGCAGCATCTGCTGCAGCACCTGCTCCATCTGGGTCAGCTGCTGCTTGAGCGGCTCCAGATTGACCGCGCGGCCCTGCTCTTTCTCGAACTCGGTGCGCAGCTGGGTCTCGGTGCTTTCCAGCGACGCGAGCTCATCGCGCTTGCCGCTGATCAGCAGGAACCAGGCCATGATCATGATGAACAGCGCCAGCAGCACGCAGAACACCACCTTGGCCTTCTGCGGCCAATTGCCGATGTTGTTGAAGTCCAGCTCTTTGAGGTTGATCTTCTGGCTCATGCGGCGGCCCCCTTCTGGGCCGGGGCCGGCGCCGCCGGTTGGGCAGGTTGCGCGGAGGGCGTGGGCGTGGGGGTGGGCGTGGGCGTGGGCGGCACGATGCGGCTGTTGCCGGCCGGCGGGGCCGGATCAGCGGCATCGGGCGAGGCCGGTGCGTTGGGCGCCGGGGCCGGCGACAACGGGGCCACCGGCGGAACCGGGGTAGCGCCCGGCGGTGCCGGATCGGCGGTCGGCTCGATCACGCTGCCATCGGCGGCCAGCTCGGTAACGCTGCTCTGGGCCGGCAGATTCACCTTGACCACGAACATGTACGGCAGCGACTTGATGTCCGCCACCGGGCTGCTGGCGGCACCGGCCTTGTCACGCTCCGGCGCCTTGGCCTCGATGATCGACAGCTCCGGATTGGTCATCCAGCCCGAGCTTTCCAGGTTGCGCATGTAAGCACTGACACGGGCATTGGACTGGGTGCGGCCTTCCAGGGTCAGCACGTCGCCCTCCTGCTTGAGCGTGGTCAGCACCACCCCGTCGGGGATGGTCCGGACCAGCGCATCGAACAGATGCACCATCTGCGAGCGCTTGGCCTGCAGTTCCTCGATCACGGCCTTGCGCGCCAGCAGGCGGTCCTTCTGGCGGTCCAGGCGCTCGATCTCCTTGTTCTGCTCCTTGACCTTCTCGATCTCGGCCTGCAGGAAGGTGTTGCGATCGCTCTGCCCGCTGACCTGACGGTCGTAGTAGAACCAGATCAACAGCGAGAGCAGCAACCCACCGATGGCGGCGGCACCGAGCATGGCGTAGAAGTCGCGCTGGCGTTGCTTGCGCCGCTCGGCGCGCCAGGGCAATAAATTGATGCGCGCCATCAGTCAAAGCTCCTCAGCGCCAGACCGGTGGCGATCATCAGCGCCGGGGCATCCTGGGCCAGGGCGTGTGCCTGTACCTTCGGGCCGAGCGTCATCTGTGCCAGCGGGTTGGCCACCACGGTGGCCACGCCCAGCTGCTCTTCCACCATGTCCGGCAGGCCGGTCAGGGCCGCGCAACCGCCGGCGAGCACGATGTGATCGACCCGGTTGAACTCGCTGCCCGCATAGAAGAACTGCAGCAGACGGCTGATCTGCTGGACCGTGGCTTCCTTGAACGGCTCGAGCACTTCCATCTCGTAGCTTTCCGGCAACCCGCCCTGGCGCTTGGCCAGCCCGGCTTCTTCGTAGGTCAGCCCATACCGGCGCATCACTTCGTCGGTCAGCTGCTTGCCGCCGAATACCTGCTCGCGGCTGTACAGGCTGCGGCCACCGCGCAGGACGTTCAGGGTGGTCATGGTGGCGCCGATGTCCACCAGCGCGACCACGCCATCACTGGCCACCGGCAGCTCGCTGGCGACCAGGGCAAAGGCGTTCTCGACCGCGAAGGCCTCCACGTCCATGACCCGTGCCACCAGCCCGCCCAGTTCCAGCGCCGACTGGCGCAGCTCGACGTTCTCTGAACGCGAGGCGGCCAACAGCACCTGGACCATTTCCGGGTTGTTCGGAATCGCACCCAGCACTTCGAAATCGAGGTTCACTTCCTCGATCGGGTACGGGATGTAGTTGACCGCTTCGAGCTCGACCTGGGCTTCCATGTCGTTCTCGTCCAGATCGGCGGGCATCGGGATCAGCTTGGTGATCACGGCCGAGCCGGCCACGGCCGCGGCGGCGTGCCGTGCCTTGGTTCCAGAGCGGTTCACGGCACGTCGAATGGCCTCCCCGACCGCTTCGACCTCCACGATGTTCTTTTCCACGACCGCATTCGGCGGAAGTGGTTCCACAGCGTAATGTTCCACGCGGAAACGATTGCCGCTGCGGGATAACTGCAACAGCTTTACTGCAGTCGAGCTGATATCGACGCCGATAAGAGGCGACTGGCTTTTTGGGATAAGCCCCACGGTTTCTCCCCTGCCGATGGGCACTTGGACGCAGAACCTGCGACCGCGCATTAATAACGTTTTTTTTGCAAATCGCAACCGTCAAGCTGTAAAACGAGCGCTACGGCTCATTTCACGCGTCCCCAGACGGTGATCGACTGCTCTCCCCGGGAACACCCCCAGCCGTTCCCTTGCGTAATCTATACTCTGCGACCACGAAATTCGCAATCGGAATCTGTCACTGATGACACGTCTTCGCCGTTGGCTGCGCTGGATGCTGGTCGCGTTCCTGGTCCTGGCATTGATCGGCGCCGCGGTTGCCGGTGGCCTGTATTACGCCGTCTCCTCCAAGCTCCCGGACGTGCAGACCCTGCGCGACGTGGAGATGCAGGAGCCCATGTACGTCTATGCCAGCGATGGCAAGCTGATGGCGGTGTTCGGGGAAACCCGGCGCACTCCCATCACCATGAAGGACGTCCCCGAGCGCCTCAAGCAGGCTTTCCTCGCCACCGAGGATGCCCGCTTCTACGAGCATGGCGGCGTGGACTACAAGGGCATCGGCCGCGCGGTCTGGCTGCTGGCCACCACCAATGACAGGCGCGTGCCCGGTGGCTCGACCATCACCCAGCAGGTCGCCCGCCAGTTCTTCCTGAGCTCGGAATACAGCTACACCCGCAAGCTGGCCGAGATCCTGCTGGCACGCAAGATCGAGAGCGAGCTGAGCAAGGACGAGATCTTCGAGCTGTACCTCAACAAGAGCTTCTTCGGTAACCGCGCGTATGGCGTGGCCGCCGCGGCCGAGTTCTATTACGGCAAGAAGCTGGGCGAGCTGGATCTGGATGAGATGGCCTCGCTGGCCGGCATCCCCAAGTTCCCCTCCTCGGGCAACCCGATCAGCAACCCCGAGCGTGCCCGCGAGCGCCGCGACTTCTATGTGCTGCAGCGCATGGCCAGCCTGGGCTTCGTCTCCCAGGCCGAGGCCGACGCGGCCAAGGCCGTGCCGATGCATGCCACCGCGCACGAGCCGCCGGTGCAGGTCGAAGCGCCTTACGTGGCCGAGCTGGTGCGCCAGGAAATGATCGCCCGCTTCGGCGGCGACGTGGTCAACAAGGGTTACCACGTGACCACCACGATCAACGCCGAGCTGCAGACCGCGGCCAATCTGTCGGTGCGCGATGGCCTGCTGGCCTACGACCACCGCCACGGCTGGCATGGCGTGGAGCAGCACGTGGAGGTGCCGGCCGACGCCGATGCCGCCGCGCTGGCCACCAAGCTGTCCGGCATTCCGGCGCAGACCGGCCTGCTGCCGGCGATCGTGGCAGCCACCGCCGCCGATGGCAGCGCGACCGTGGTGCTGGGCAACCGCAGCGAAGTGGTGCTGCCGGCCAGCGCCGCCCGCTGGACCAACAAGACCCCGGCCAAGCTGGTCACCCGCGGCGACATCGTGCGCGTGCGCGCCGGCGAGAAGGAAGGCGAGTGGCTGCTCGACCAGATCCCGCGCGGCCAGGCCGCGCTGGTCTCGCTGGACGCTGAAAACGGCGCACTGAAGGCACTGGTGGGCGGCTTCAGCTTCTCCGGCAACAAGTTCAACCGTGCCACCCAGGCGCGGCGCCAGCCGGGCTCGAGCTTCAAGCCCTTCATCTACGCGGCCGCCTTCGACAAGGGCTTCAACCCGGCCTCGATCGTGCTCGATGCCCCGGTCGTGTTCCGCGACCGCCGCGGCAAGACCTGGTCGCCGCAGAACGACGGCGGCGGTTTCCGCGGCCCGATGCGCCTGCGTGAAGCGCTGGTGCAGTCGCGCAACCTGGTCTCGGTGCGCCTGCTTGACGGCATGGGCGTGGATTACGCGCGCAAGTACATCAGCGAGTTCGGCTTCGCCGAGGCCGAGCTGCCGCCGAACCTGTCGATGTCGCTGGGCACCGCCTCGCTGACCCCGCTCTCGGTGGCACGTGGTTACGCGGTGTTCGCCAACGGCGGCTCGCGCGTGGACACCTGGCTGATCGACCGCGTCACCGACCGCGACGGCGTGGAAGTCTTCAAGGAAAACCCGGCCATCGCCTGCCGCGACTGCGCCGGCACCAGCGGGGTGCCGGTCAGCCAGGTGGTGGATGGCTTCAACTTCGGCTCCGCACCGGCGGCCAATGCCGCGCCGGCCAAGCCGCAGCAGGCCACGTCCGCCGCCGCCGCCGAAACGCCGGTGCCGGTGAACCCGGATGCCAAGGTCGCCCCGCGCGCGATCGATGCGCGTACCGCATACCAGCTCAACTCGATGATGCGCGACGTGGTCCAGCGCGGCACCGGCACCGCGGCCAAGGTGCTCGGCCGCGAAGACGTGGGCGGCAAGACCGGCTCGACCAACGATCACCGCGATGCGTGGTTCTCCGGTTTCGGTGGCCCCTACGCGACCACCGTGTGGGTCGGCCGCGACGACTTCCGCTCGCTCGGCTACCGCGAGTACGGCGGCCGCGCCGCCCTGCCGATCTGGATCGAGTACATGCGCGTTGCACTGAAGGACACCCCGATCGCGCAGAACGAGCCGCCCTCGGGCATGGTCCAGGCCACGCTCAACGGTGCGACCGAGTGGGTCAAGGTGGAGGACATGGAGAAGCTGGAGGAGTACGACTTCAACAGCCACACCCCGCAGGCCGACGACGCGGCGTTCGATATCTTCTGACCGCATGCGCCGGGTACGCCCGGCGCCCCCGCGTATCGTCCGCCCCATCGCCGCGGTAGAGCCACCCCATGGGTGGCTGCACGTAATCCTTGAACGCAGGCACAGCCACCCATGGGGTGGCTCTACCTGCCTGTCACATCGCCGGTGTACATTGCCGTGCAGGTCGCCAAGGAGTACCGGTCATGCATCGAGCCCGTCAGCATGCAGCCACCCAGACCCGTGAGCGTCGCCACCAACTGGCGCATGAAGCCGCCCGTCTGATGGCCGAGGGCGGCATCCGCGACTATCACCAGGCCAAGCTCAAGGCCGCCACCCGGCTCGGCATCCATGACGATGCCTCCCTGCCCCGCAACACCGAGATCGAAGACGCCCTGCGCGAGTACCAGCGCCTGTTCGCCGGTGCCGACCATGGCGCGCAGCTGCGCCAGCGCCGCGAGGCCGCCCTGCGCGCGATGGACTTCCTGCACGCCTTCTCACCGCGCCTGTGCGGCCCGGTGCTGGACGGCACCGCCGATGCCAACAGCCCCGTGCAGTTGCAGGTACACAGCGATGATGCCGATGCCGTGCAACGCTACCTCGATGAGCATGGCATCCCGGCCGAATCGCGCACGCGCCGGCTGCGGCTGGACCGCGAACGCAGCCTGGATGCACCGGTCTGGGTATTCAGTGCCGAGGATCTGACCTTCGACATCGCCGTGCTGCCTTACGATGGCCTGCGCCAACCGCCGCTGTCGGCCATCGATGAGAAGCCGATGCGGCGCGGGGGGGCCACGCAGCTGCGTGAGCTGCTGGCCGACGGCGAGATCGAGGGTTACCTGGGCCGTGGGTGAGACTACGCGCGACCTCCTTCAGGCCTCGGCGAACGGGACCAGAAAGCGCTCGATCGCCGCAACCAGGGCAAGCGGCGTCTCATTCATCGGGTAGTGACCCGCATTTTCCAGCACCTCCAGGGTTGCCTGCCGATAGCGGCGCAGGTAGGTCCTGTCCATCAATGCCGCGTTGAACACCGGATCGTGCTCACCGATCAGCACCTTCACCGGATGTCGGCCGATGATCTCCGTGCGGAAGTCCGTGTCCGCCCAGGCCGGGAAGTACGCCGCGAATGCCTCCGGCGACGCGTGCGCCATTGAGTACTGCGCCTTCCAGTCCAGCCACGCGGCGGGCAACCGTCCACCGGTGCTGCGGTCGATGATGCCCCGGCGGATGCTCACGCTGCCCGCGGCCGCTTCGAGCAACTGCCGCGTGGGTGAATCGTAGGCGATGCCGCCGCACGGCACGGGCGCCACGGCGACCAGCGCGCGCACGCGATCCGGGGCGAGCACCGCGATGCGCTCGATGGCCATGCCGCCCATCGAATGCCCGATCAGGCTGAAGGTCTCGATGCCCAGCGTGTCGGCCAAGGTCAGCGCGTCGTTGGCGATCTCGTCGATGGTGTAGTTGCCACGCACATCGCGCATCCCGCCGTAGCCGCGGCAGTCCATGAACACATAGGTGAACTCCTCACCGGACAGCCACGGCTCGATCGGTTCGAACGCGTGCGCGTCGCCAAACCAGCCGTGCAGGACCAGGACAGGATGGGCGCCAGTGCCGACGCGATGAAAGGTGGGGGGCATGGCGGCATCGTCAGGAAAAAGGCTGGGCGATGATCGTAGGGCGTCGGCGCGCGGCCCACCTTCGATACCAGGTCAATACCTATAGAATCCGGGCCATGCGCAATACCCTGCTCGATCCCTTTGAAGATCTACCGCGCGCCGTGGTGGTCACCGCCAATGACTACGCCGCCGGATCCGTCTTCCCCGATCACGCGCATCGGCGCGGTCAGTTCGCGTTTGCCTCGCGCGGCACCATCAGCCTCACCACACCCGAAGGACACTGGCTGGTGCCACCACAGCGCGCGTGCTGGGTGCCGGCAGGCGTTGCGCACGCGATGGCGATGCGTGGTCCGGTCACGATGCTCAACGTGTTCGTGGCAGCGGAAGAAGTGGCAACGGTCCGGTTGCCGACGCGCTGCGGCGTGTATGCCGTATCGGCGCTGCTGCGGCACCTGATGGACGATGCGGTCGACCTGCCGGCACTGTACGACCTGGAGGGGCGTGCCGGCCGGCTGATGCAGTTGCTGGTCGCCGAGATCGCAGCGATGCCACGCCTGTCACTGCATGCACCGCTGCCCCGCGACCCGCGCCTTGTGCGCGCCTGCCAGCCGCTGTTCGATGCGCCCTCGATCGCCGCCTCGCTCGATGAGGTTGCCGCCGAAGCGGGTATGAGCCGACGCACGTTCACCCGCCAGTTCCGCGCGGACACCGGGGTGGGGTTTGCCGAATGGCGCCAGCAGGTCTGCCTGCTCGCCGCCATCGAACGCCTGGGTGCCGGGCAGCCGGTCACCCGGATCGCACTGGATCTGGGATACGCCAGCCCAAGTGCGTTCACCTCGGCATTCCGCCGCGTGCTCGGCGAAGCACCCAGCCGGTATGTGGAGACGCGCCGGACGACGTAGCCACAGCCGCACAGACAAAAAAACGCCCCGCAATGCGGGGCGCTTTCAACACAACCTGCCGGAGCGATCAGCCCTGGTAGTCGCGCACGTCGCTACCGGTGTAGACCTGGCGCGGACGGCCGATCTTCATTTCCGGATCGACCTGCTGTTCCAGCCAATGTGCGACCCAGCCGGAGGTACGGCCCAGGGCGAACATGACGGTGAACATTTCGGTCGGGATCTGCAGCGCCTTGTAGATGATGCCGCTGTAGAAATCGACGTTCGGGTACAGCTTGCGGGCGACGAAGTAGTCGTCCTGCAGCGCGGCCTGCTCCAGCTTGACGGCCACGTCCAGCAGCGGATCCTGCACGCCCAGCTGTTCCAGCACCTTGCCGGTCATCACACCGATGACCTTGGCGCGCGGGTCGAAGTTCTTGTACACGCGGTGGCCGAAGCCCATCAGGCGGAAGCCGGAGGTCTTGTCCTTGGCCTTGAGCACGGCCGATTCGACGTTGTCGGCCGAACCGATCTCTTCCAGCATCTTCAGCACGGCTTCGTTGGCACCGCCGTGGGCCGGACCCCACAGCGCGGTGACGCCAGCGGCGACCGACGCGTACGGGTTGGCACCGGTCGAACCGACCAGACGCACGGTCGAGGTCGAGGCGTTCTGCTCATGATCGGCGTGCAGGATGAACAGCAGATCCAGCGCCTTGACCACGTCCTGGTTCAGCTCGTACTGGCCATCGGCCGACTCGAAGGTCTGCTTCAGGAAGCGGCTGACGTAATCCAGCGAGGTGTCCGGCTTGTTGGCCGGCAGGCCCTTGCCGTGGCGGTAGATCAGGGCCGACAGGGTCGGCACCTTGGCAATCAGGCGCACCGCGGCGTGGCGACGCTGTTCGGCGTCGGACAGGTCCAGCGAGGCGTGGTAGATGCCCGACAGCTGCGCGATGGCGGCGGTCAGGATGGCCATCGGATGGGCATCCTTGGCGAAGCTGCCGATCAGCGTGTTGATCGACGGATCCACATCGGCTTCGGCGGCCAGCTCGTCGGTGAAGGCCTTCAGCTGCTCGGCGCTCGGACGCTCGCCGTTGATCAGCAGGTAGGCCACTTCGACGTAGCTCGACTTTTCCGAGAGCTGCTCGATGGGATAGCCGCGATACAGCAGCACGCCCTTGTCACCGTCGATATAGGTGATGGCGGACTTGCAGCTGGCGGTGGCGGTGAAGCCGGAGTCGTACGTGAAGAGACCGGTTTCCTTGGTCAGCTTCGAGATATCGACGCAATCGTTGCCGAGCGTAGGTTTGATGACGGGCAGAACAACCGACTTTTCGCCGGCGTTGAGCGTGACCTGATCAAGATCGGACACTGTGTGCGCTCCTCGAGGGAAGGCGCCCGCCCAAGCGCATGGGTCAGGCACGTGAAGGAAGTCCACGATCGTTATCGTGGATCCCGCCATTATCGCACAGCAACATTTTCGACGCCCTAGGACGGAAGTCGTAGACGCAGGTTCCAGACCTCGCCGCAGGCGCTATCCCAGCGCGCACAAGGGCTCGCGCCAACGCACGGACACAGCGTTCCGTCGGCGGGGCATGCAGGCCTCACCTGGCGTTCAGCAAAGCGGAAACAACAAAAAACAACGGCCGCCAAGGCGACCGTTGTTTTCAAGCAGCTGCGTCGACAGATCAGGCCGCGGTCGGCGCCGGCTTGCCGAAACGCTTCTGGAACTTGTCGATACGGCCGCTGGTGTCGATCACCTTGTGCTTGCCCGTGTAGAACGGATGCGAAGCCGAGGAGATTTCAACCTTGACGAGCGGATACTCGTTGCCGTCTTCCCACTTGATCGTGTCCTTGGTGGACATGGTCGAACGGGTCAGGATCTTGAAATCAGAGGTAACGTCGTGGAAAACCACGTCGCGGTAAGCAGGATGAATATCGGCCTTCATGGGCGCGCACCGTAATAAGGGCTGGTGGTCAAGAGCGGCATTATAGTCCCGGCCGCCGCAAAGGGCAAGCCGGGTCCATCAACCGTGCGAAAGGTCCGCCGCAGCGGCGTCATCAGACGCCGAGTGCCGCCCTCACCTGGGCCTCGAAGCGACCCTGGTCGTAGGCCATCAGCAGCTGAGTGTTGTCAGGCTGCCCGGTCTGGCGGTTCCAGTCGACAATGGTAGCACCCCGGCTGTGCACACCGGCCAGTTCCACGTTCAGCGGACGCGATTCGACCCGCAGCGCGCCTTCCGGCTGCAGCGCCCAGGCCATCGCCAGGGCATCGGCGGCGTACCAGCGCTCGCCACGGCTGTCTTCGGACCACAGGCGGGTCTGGCGCGAGATCAGCTCGTAGAAACGGGCCTTGTCGCTATCGGCCGCCAGCCACTGCTCGACGTCCGCATGCAGCAGGCCGTGGGCGACGGTGGCCTCCCAATCGGCCACTTCGATATGCGGGAAGCCGGTGAACACGATGTGCGCCGCCTCCGGATCGAAGGCGATGTTGAACTCGGCGGCCGGGGTGATGTTGCCGTGGCAGGTCACCGCCCCGCCCATGACCAGGAAGCGCTTCACGCGCTGCGGCAGGGTCGGGTCGAGCTTGAGGGCCAGAGCCAGGTTGGTCAGCGGGCCGAGTGCGACCAGGAACAGCTCACCGGCGTATTCGTGCGACAGGCGCAGGATCGCCAGCGCGGCGTGCTCGGCCTCGGCCTGGCGCTTGGCGGCCGGCAGGTTCACATCGCCAAAGCCATCGGCGCCGTGCACATGGGCGGCATCGACGGACGGGTGCAGCAGCGGGTCGGCGGTACCGGCGTAGACCGGCACATCGTCGCGGCCAGCCACTTCGCACAGTTTCAGGGCATTGCGGACCGTGTGGTCCAGGCCTACGTTGCCGGCGGCGATGGTCAGGCCAACGATATCGTGGCGCTCATCGGCGAAGGCCATCAACAGGGCCAGGGCATCATCGACACCGGGGTCGGTGTCGATCAACAGCGGAATCTTCTTGCTCATCGTTGCCGTCTTGATAATCGGCAAGGGACTTTCGCACCCCGTCATGACAAATACAAGGCGGTGCCCGCCCACACCTCACGTTGGCCACAAAGCCGACTGGCCTTGAATGTGCGTGGCTCCTGCTTCGATTACTCGACCGCAATCGGATGGGCCACTTCGCGGCCGGCAGGCCTGTCTGCAAATGTCCCCCGGTATCCGCCTGGCGGCGGCTACCTCCTCCTTGATTTTGCCGACAGGCCTACCAGCCGCGAAACGGCTCTGATCGTGGAGGGACGTGTGCCCGCCCTCGCTCCCCTGCCGACCGCCCGCGCTCTACGCCGATGCGTACCGCACGGCCGTGCCGATCCAGCGCCGCACCACCTGATCGGCCACGTCAGGCGCTTCGGTCAGCAGCCGCTCGGCAAGGTCGTGCACGCCCGGCAGCAGATCCGCGTCGCGGGCCAGATCGGCCATCCTGAAGCCGGCCAGGCCGGTCTGTCGTGTGCCCAGCAATTCGCCCGGGCCACGCAGCTCCAGATCCTTCTCGGCGATCAGGAAGCCATCGTTGGTCTGCCGCATCGTTTCCAGCCGCTCGCGCGCCATGTTCGACAACGGCGCCTGGTAGAGCAGCACGCAACGCGACACGGCCGAGCCACGCCCTACCCGGCCGCGCAGCTGGTGCAACTGGGCCAGGCCGAGACGCTCGGCGTTCTCGATGATCATCAACGAGGCATTGGGCACGTCCACGCCCACTTCGATCACCGTGGTGGCCACCAGCAGATCGATCTCACCGGCCTTGAAGGCAACCATCGTGGCGAGCTTCTCACTCGCCTTCAGCCGCCCGTGCACCAGCCCCACGCGCACGCCCGGCAGCAGCGCCTGCAACGATTCGAACGTGGCCTGGGCGGGGGTCGCATCGAGCTCTTCGCTTTCTTCGATCAGCGTGCAGACCCAGTACACCTGCTGGCCTTCGCGGCAGGCGACCGCGATGCGTTCGATCAGCTCCGGCCGGCGATCATTGTTGAGCGCCACGGTCTGCACCGGCGTACGCCCGGGCGGCAGTTCGTCGATCGCCGAGACATCCAGATCGGCGTACTCGGACATCGCCAGGGTGCGCGGAATCGGTGTCGCGGTCATCACCAGCTGGTGCGGCACGCTGCGCCCGTCCGCGCCCTTGTCGCGCAGCGCCAGCCGCTGGTGTACGCCGAAACGGTGCTGCTCATCGACGATCGCCAGCGCGAGATCCTTGAAGACCACACTGTCCTGCATCAGCGCATGTGTACCGACCACCACCTGCGCCTCGCCCGAGGCGACCTCAGCCAATACCTTGGTGCGCGCCTTGCCGGTGACCTTGCCGGCCAGCCATGCGGTGCGCACGCCCAGCGGCTCCAGCCAGGCGCGCAGATTGTTCATATGCTGCTCGGCCAGCAGTTCGGTGGGTGCGGCCAAGGCGACCTGCTTGCCCCGCTCCACCGCCAGCATCGCCGCCAACGCGGCCACCACGGTCTTGCCCGAGCCGACATCGCCCTGCACCAGCCGCAACATCGGATGCGCCTTGGCGAGGTCCTTGCGGATCTGCTCGAACACGCGCTGCTGCGCACCGGTCAGCTGGAACGGCAGGCTGTCGCGCAGCTGCGCCACCAACGCACCCTGCCCGCGCAGCGATGGCGCGTGATGCGCCTGCAACGCCATGCGCTGCCGGCGCAGACTCAGGTGGTGTGCCAGCAGTTCTTCGATGGCCAACCGGCGTTGGGCCGGATGCCGGCCCGCGGCCAGCGCCACCATATCGGCGTCCGGCGGTGGGCGGTGCACGGTCAGCAGCGCACTGCGCAGCGAGGGCAACCCCAGCCCCGACAACCAACCGGCTGGCAGCAGTTCCAGCGTGGATTCTTCCGGCAACTTGTCCAGCGCCAGCCCGATGAATTTACGCATCGTCGCCGGCCCGACTCCCTCGACCGCCGGATAGACCGGATCGAGGCTGTCGCCCAGCGCATCCTCTTCATTGCCGCCCATTACCCGGTAACTGGGGTGGACGATCTCCAGCCCGTGATGGCCGGGCTTGGCGGTGCCGTAGCAGCGGACGCGCGTGCCCACGGCAAACTGCGCGACCTGCTGGGCGCGGAAGTGGAAGAAACGCAGCACCAGCGTGCCGTACGAATCATCCTCGATCGCGACCTTGAGCACCGGCCGATAGCGGAACCCGCGCTCGACCGCACTCACCCGCCCCTCCACCTGCGCCGCCACACCCGGCTGCAACTGGGCAATGGTGGTCAGCCGGGTACGGTCTTCATAGCGCAGCGGCAGATGCAGCCACAGATCCTGCAGCGACGACAGGCCACGGGCGGCCAGCTTGATCGCCACCGCCGGCCCGATACCGGAGAGCATCGACAACGATGCCTCCCCGGCTGCGGCCAGCGCCGGTGCAGGAGCCCGTGACCGCGCCACGTCAGGCCTGGTCGAGCACCATCACCGCATCGACTTCGAAGTTGGCGGCCTTCGGCAGACCCGCCACTTCGATGGTCGAACGTGCCGGGAACGGCGCCTTGAAGTAATCCTGCATGACCGCATTGACCTTGGCGAACTCGCCCAGATCGGTCAGGTACAGGCCCAGACGCACGATCTGATCCAGCGAACCACCGGCCTCTTCGGCCACGGCCTTCAGGTTGTCGAACGCACGGCGGGCCTGCGCCTCGATATCGCCCACACCCACGATGTCACCGGTGGCCGGATCCAGCGGAATCTGGCCCGAGAAATACACGGTATTGCCCGCACGCACAGCCTGCGAATACGGACCGATGGCCGCCGGGGCCTTGGCACTGGTAATGATCTGACGGGACATGGAAGCTCCACGATTCAAAAGGGGGAACGCGATTGTACCGGTCACGCGCCCCGGGCAGGCGCCAGCCACCGCCCTCGTCACAGCCGCGATTAACCGTCCTGGCCGAAACCCGGGTACGTCTCCCACTTACCGCCTCGCAGTACTCCTTGGCAGGGAGGTGACGGGTGGGCCGGGGCGGGACCGTGTGTTGCCATGGATGGCAACACACGAGCTTACAG
>NZ_JBHFHW010000043.1:96031-113102 GCF_057333975.1 Stenotrophomonas sp. AGC87 | reverse complement strand
CTCTACCGGCCCCGGTGTCATGTCGGGGCCGTCCCTCGACGGCGACACCCTCACCCTGGAAGGCCAACCGATCAAGATCATCGGCCTCACCGGCCCCACGCCGGACCGCACCGTCCTGTGGATCCCCGCCCTGCGCACCGTCCTCGGCGGCATCCCCATCGTTGCCGCGATGAAAAAATGCTATCCGAACCTGGCTGGCGAGAGCTCGCTGGAACTGAGCGCAAAAGTAGCCAAGGGTGAAATGCAGTGGCCGTAAAGGCGCATTCGTAGAAGCCCAACGTCATTGCGCACATTGAAAAGCGCGACGCGTTTCCTCTCTGCGCACCGACCTGTGTCGGGGGGACGACGCGGGTGGGGTATCGGGACCGTGTGTTGCCATGGATGGCAACACACGAGCTTACAGGGACGTACTTGCAGCGGGTCCCGCCCCCCCCCCCCCGTCACCTCCCCCACGCAGGAAGCAGGCGCACGTGAGCCGCCGTTGGCGGTTAGCAGTTCGTGGGTTACTGGCGCCTGACCGACTGCACCACCGACAACCGCCGCAGACGCCGCATCACTTCCGCCAGATGGTTCCGGTCGCGCACCTGGATATTGAACGCCAGCACCGCCGCATTGAAATCGCGGTCCAGATAATCCACGCGCTCGATGTTCGAATGGCTCTGCGCGATCGCCGCCGCCAACTGCGCCAGCACACCGGTCCCGTTCTCCACCTCCACGATCAACGACGTGTCGTAATCCCCGGATACCGTCGTATCCCACCCGATCGGCACCCAGCGCTCCGGCGACTTGCGCAGCTCGGCCAGGTTCGGGCAGTCCAGACGGTGCACCACGATGCCCTTGCCGGCCGTGTGATAACCCATGATGTCGTCGCCCGGAATCGGCTGACAACAGTTCGCGAAGCTCACCACCCCGCGCTCGCTGCCATTGATCAGGATCTTTTCCTGCGAATGCTTCGAATGCGCCCCACCGCGCAGCTCCGCATACGCCATCAGCGCCTGCGCGGCCTGGTTCGGCATCCAGTTGCCCAGCGCCACTTCGGCCAGCAGGGCCTCCAGGCGCGGATACCGGTGCTCGGCCAGGAACGCATCCAGCCGCCCCTTCGGCAACCGCTCCAGCGAGCTGTCCATCGCCTCCAGCGCGCGGTCCAGCATCCGATGGCCCAGCTGCACCGCGTCCTCGTGCTCCAGCTGCTTGAGCTGGTGACGGATCGCCGTGCGCGCCTTGGAACTGACCACGAACTCCAGCCACTGCGGCTTGGGCGTGGCCGAACGCGCGGTGATCACTTCCACCGTCTGCCCACTAACCAGCTTGGTGCGCAGCGGGACCAGTTTCTTGTCGACCCGCGAGGCCACCGCCATGTTGCCCACATCGGTATGTACCGCATACGCGAAATCCAGCGCCGTGGAGTTGCGCGGCAGCGCCAGGATCTTGCCCTTCGGCGTGAACAGATAGACCTCGTCCGGGAACAGATCCACCTTGACGTTGTCCAGGAACTCCAGCGACGAGCCGGCGGCACGCTGCGAATCGATCAACTCCACGATCCACGCATGCGCACGGCTCTGTGCGCTGTTGGGTGAGTCGCCACCGAACTTGTATGTCCAGTGCGCGGCCACGCCCCGCTCGGCGATCAGGTCCATTTCTTCGGTGCGGATCTGCACCTCGATCGGCGAGCCGTACGGCCCGAACAGCACCGTGTGCAGCGACTGGTAGCCGTTGGCCTTGGGGATCGCGATGAAATCGCGGAAGCGCCCATCCAGCGGCTTGAAGGTGGCATGCACCGCGCCGAGCGCGTGGTAGGCGCTGGGCACGTTGCGCACGACCAGGCGGAAGCCGAACACATCCATGACCTGGTCGAAGGATTTGTTCTCGTCGTGCATCTTGTTGTAGATGCTCCACGGGGTCTTGATGCGGCTGACCAGGCGGTGCTCCAGCCCTTCCTTGGCCAGGCGCTGGCTCAACTGCACTTCCACCTGCGCCATGGCCTCGCGGCGCACCACCGGCTGGCTGCGGATGTGTTTTTCCAGGATGGCGTGGCGCCACGGGTACAGCGCCTTGAAGCCGAGGTTCTGCAGCTCGCTCTTGACCAGGCTCATGCCCAGCCGCTGCGCGATCGGGGCGTAGATTTCCAGCGTTTCGCGGGCGATGCGGCCGCGTGCTTCGCGGCTCTGCGCGCCCAGCGTACGCATGTTGTGCAGGCGGTCAGCCAGCTTGATCATGATCACGCGCAGGTCGCGCGACATCGCCAGCAGCATCTTGCGGAAGCTCTCGGCGGCCGCCTCCTGGCGGTCGCGGAACTTCAGCTTGTCCAGCTTGGTGACGCCATCGACCAGTTCGGCCACGGCTTCGCCGAACTCGGCGGCCAGCTCCTCGCGGGTCAGCGGGGTGTCTTCGATAGTGTCGTGCAGGATCGCGGCGATCAACGCCTCCACGTCCAGGCCGAGCTCGGCCAGCACCTGGGCTACGGCGACCGGATGGGTGATGTAGGGCTCGCCCGACTTGCGGGTCTGGCCGGCATGCGCGGCGGCGCCTACTTCCCAGGCGCGGCGCAGCAGTGGCAGTTGGTCGGGCGGCAGATAGTGCGCTGCGCGCTCAAGCTGGAGGACATAGTCGGGTACGGCCGCGCCGGCGGGCGTGGCGACCTTGGCAGTGGGGCCTGGGTTCATGCTCAAAGACTATGCCAGCGGCGTGATATCGGCAAATCCCTGAACAGGGAGTTTCACCTGCAACAACACACCCCCGCCGCAGCCACTGGCGGCACAAACGAAACAGCCCGCCAAAAGGCGGGCTGTTCGCAGCAACAACAACGGACGCGCGAGGCGATCAGTCGTCGTTCTTGGACATGTCTTCGTCGGCGACGACTTCGGCAGCGGCCCATTCCAGTGCTTCACGCTCGGCACGCTCGCGCTCGGCCTTCTCGACTTCGTCGATCAGGGCGTTGTCGATCTTGCGGGCGGCAATTTCGCGCAGCGCCAGCACGGTCGGCTTGTCTTCGGTTTCGCTGTTGTCCAGGGTGGCCTGGACGCCATTGGCCAGCTGACGGGCGCGCTTGGACGCCATCATGACCAGTTCGAAACGGTTGTTCACGACTTCCAGACAATCTTCTACGGTGATGCGGGCCATGCGGGCTCCCGGCAGCCGGTGAGGGCTGCTCAATCGAATGAGGGAAAGGGGACGGATTGTACCGGCCAGGGCTGGACAAAATCAAGCCAACCGGTTAGCACCCCGTTGAGAATCAGTCGGTTGTGGCCGGATCCTGGGTCAGCAGGGCCTGGATGAGGCCCGCGTGGCGGACCTTCTGGGCTTCCCGGCGCAGGCGGCTGGCCGTGAAGATGGCACACAGCTCGTCCACCGCCGTCTCGAAAACCTCGTTAACGATCACGTAGTCGAAGTCGTTGAAGTGCAGCATCTCTTCACGCGCGGCGGCCAGGCGCTGGGCGATCACCGCCTCGCTGTCCTGCCCGCGCTTGCGCATCCGGTCCTGCAGCGCCTGCTTGGACGGCGGCAGGATGAACACGGTGACCGTGCCCGGCACCAGCTGGCGGACCTGCTGGGCGCCCTGCCAATCGATTTCCAGCAGCACGTCCTGGCCGGCCGACAGCTGCGGCTCGACCGACTGCCGCGCGGTGCCCTTCCAGTCGCCATGCACCCAGGCATGCTCGAAGAAGTCACCGGCGGCGATCATCCGCTCGAATTCCTCGGCGCTGACGAAGTGGTAGTGCTCGCCATTGATCTCACCCGGGCGCGTGGCGCGCGAGGTGAACGAGATCGACAGGGCGATCTGCGGGTCGCGGGCCAGGGTGGCGTTGACGATGCTGCTCTTGCCGGCCCCGGAGGGCGCGGCCACGATGTACAGGGTGCCGCGCGCAGGCGCGCCGACGGGCGGGATCTGGCTGCTCATTCGATGTTCTGCACCTGTTCGCGGATCTGGTCGATCAGCACCTTCAGCTCGACGGCGGCATTGGAGGTGCGGCTGTCCACCGATTTGGAGCCCAGCGTATTGGCCTCGCGGTTGAACTCCTGCAGCAGGAAGTCCAGGCGGCGGCCGACCGGCTCACGCTGCTTGAAGACGCGGCGGATCTCGGCGATGTGGCTGCCCAGGCGGTCCAGCTCCTCATCCACGTCCAGCTTCTGCAGCCACATCACCAGCTCCTGTTCGGCACGGCCGGGATCGACCGGGTGCGGCAGGTCGGCCAGGCGGGCCGCCAGCTTGGTGCGCTGGCCTTCGCGGATCAGCGGGATCAGGGTAGTGACCTCGGAGGCGATGCGCTCGATGCTGTCCACACGCTCCTGGATCGCGGTGGCCAGCTTGTCGCCTTCACGCTCGCGCGCGGCAACGAATCCGTCCAGCGCCGTATCCAGCAGCGCCAGGGCTTCGGCATGCAGCGCGGCGGCATCGACGGCCTCGCCCTGCATCACGCCGGGCATCTGCAGCAGTTCGGTGAAGCTCACCTGCAGGCTCGGGAAGCCCGAGGACAGCCGGGTCGCCAGCTCGCCGAGCTGGCCCAGCAGCGCATCGTTGACCACCAGTGCACCGGTGACCTCCGGCGCGCGCAGGCGCATGACCAGATCGATCTTGCCGCGGCTGCAGCGGGAAGCGACGCGCTCGCGCAGGTGCGGCTCCAACGCACGCAGTTCTTCAGGCAGGCGGACGCCGACCTCCAGGAACCGGTGGTTGACCGAGCGCAGCTCACAGGCCAGCGTGCCCCAGCGGGTGGCGCGCTCGCCGTTGGCATAGGCGGTCATGCTTCGAATCATGCGGGTTTCCGGTGCTCTCAAAGTGCAAATGGTACCCTAGCGGTCTCCTTAGAGCCTCCTCGCCCGCCGGTCCCCGGCCCGGGCGTGGTCCCGCATCCCCCGTCTTACCGGAACTTGAGCATGACTGATTCCCGTCCCAGTGGCCGCCAGGCCGACCAGCTGCGCGAAGTGCGCATCGAGCGCGCCTTCACCCGTCACGCCGAGGGCTCGGTCCTGGTCAGCTTCGGCGAGACCCGCGTGCTGTGCACGGCCAGCGTGGAAAACCGCGTGCCGGGCTTCCTGCGTGGCAAGGGCGAAGGCTGGGTGACCGCCGAGTACGGCATGCTGCCGCGCTCGACCCACACCCGTAACGACCGCGAAGCCGCCCGCGGCAAGCAGGGGGGCCGCACGCTGGAAATCCAGCGCCTGATCGGCCGCACGCTGCGCGCCTGCATCGACCGCGGCGCACTCGGCGAGCGCACCATCACCTTGGACTGCGATGTGCTGCAGGCCGACGGCGGTACCCGTACCGCCGCCATCACCGGCGCCTACGTGGCCCTGGTGGATGCGGTGAACTTCCTGATCAAGCGCGGCGACATCAAGCGCAACCCGATCTTCGGCGCCGTCGCGGCGGTGTCGGTCGGCGTGTACCGCGGCACCCCGGTGCTGGATCTGGATTACGCCGAAGACAGCGACTGCGATACCGACATGAACGTCGTGATGAACGACGGTGGCGGTTTCATCGAACTGCAGGGCACCGCCGAAGGCCATGCCTTCCGCCGCGATGAACTGGATGCGCTGCTGGTCCTGGCCGAAAAGGGCATCAAGGATCTGTTCGCTGCGCAGCAGGCGGCCCTGGCCAAGGCATGAACCGTCGTATCGCCCTGACCACCCTGGTAGTGGCCGACTACGACGAGGCGATCGCCTGGTACACCGGCGTGCTGGGCTTCAGCCTGATCAATGACATCGACCAGGGCGACAAGCGCTGGGTGGTGGTCGGGCCGGGCGACGGCAGTGCGGCGGCCTTGCTGTTGGCGCGTGCCAGCAACGACGAGCAGCGCGCGCGGATCGGCAACCAGACCGGTGGCCGGGTCGGCTTCTTCCTGAACACCGATGATTTCTGGCGTGACCACGCGGCGATGACCGCGCGTGGCGTGGTCTTCCTCGAAACCCCACGCGAGGAGGTCTACGCGACGGTCGCGGTGTTCCGCGATCTGTACGGCAACACGTGGGATCTGCTGGAGCCCAAGCAATGAAACTGGTACTGGCCAGCGGCAACGCCGGCAAACTGAAGGAACTGCAGGCCATGCTCGGCGGCCTGCCGCTGGAGATCGTGGCGCAGGGCGAACTGGGTGTCAGCGACGTCCCGGAAACCGGCCTGACCTTCGTTGAGAACGCCCTGATCAAAGCGCGCCATGCCTGCCAGAGCACCGGCCTGCCGGCGCTGGCCGACGATTCGGGCCTGATCGTGGATGCCCTCGACGGCGCACCCGGCCTGTACAGCGCGCGCTATGCCGGCAGCCCGACCAACGATGCCGCCAACAACGCCAAGCTGCTCGAGGCGATGCGCGACGTACCGGCCGATCGCCG
Organism: Stenotrophomonas sp. AGC87; assembly: GCF_057333975.1. Classification (NCBI taxonomy): domain Bacteria; kingdom Pseudomonadati; phylum Pseudomonadota; class Gammaproteobacteria; order Lysobacterales; family Lysobacteraceae; genus Stenotrophomonas; species Stenotrophomonas sp. AGC87. The sequence goes on along the minus strand of NZ_JBHFHW010000043.1, from coordinate 106,778 downwards.
CAGCGCCCGCTTCTATGCGGTGATCGTGCTGCTGCGCCATGCCAATGATCCGCAGCCGCTGATCTGCGAAGGCAGCTGGGAAGGCATGATCCTCGATGAGCTGCGTGGCAGCCACGGCTTCGGCTACAACCCGCTGTTCCTGGACCCGGTGCTGGCGCAGACCGCGGCTGAAATGGCACCGGACCTGAAGAACGCGATGAGCCACCGCGCCAAAGCCCTGCAGCTGCTCAAGCAGAAGCTGCCCGCCCTGCTCTGATGGCACACGACCACTGCTCCCACCTGCCCGGCGAAGCCTGCACCGGCGATCACGACCACGCCCCGCGGCTGGTGACGCCGCCGCTGGCGCTGTACGTGCATCTGCCGTGGTGCGTGCGCAAATGCCCGTACTGCGATTTCAACTCGCATGCGGCCAAGGGCGAGCTGCCGTTCGAGGCTTACATCGACGCGTTGATCCGCGATCTCGATCAGGACCTGCCGCTGGTCTGGGGCCGGGTGGTGAGCAGTGTGTTCTTCGGTGGCGGCACGCCAAGCCTGTTTCCGCCGGAGGCGATCGACCGTTTCCTGCAGGCGGCCTCGGCCCGGCTGCGCTTCGCACCGAACCTGGAAGTGACCCTGGAGACTAACCCGGGCACCGCCGAGCACGGCCGTTTCGACCGATACCGCGCCGCCGGTGTGAACCGGATCAGCTTCGGCATCCAGACCTTCAACGACGAGGCGCTCAAGCGCCTGGGCCGCATCCACGACAGTGGCGAGGCCGAGCGGGCGGTGAAGCTGGCGCAGGACGCCGGCTACGACAACTTCAACATCGACCTGATGTACGCGCTGCCGCAGCAGACGCTGGCCCAGGCCGAGCATGACCTGGAGCGCGCCTTCGCGCTGCAGCCCACGCATATGTCGCACTACCAGCTCACGCTGGAGCCGAACACCGTGTTCTTCGCGCGGCCGCCGCAGGGCATCCCCGACGAAGATTCGGCGTGGGACATCCAGGAACACTGTCAGCAGATGCTGGCCGAGGCCGGCTATGCGCAGTACGAGGTCAGCGCCTACGCAAAACCCGGCCGGCAGAGCCAGCACAACCTCAATTACTGGCGCTTCGGCGATTACCTGGGGATCGGCGCCGGTGCACACGGCAAGATCAGCAGCGGCGCCGAAGAGCACGTGCTGCGCCGCTGGAAGCACAAGCATCCGCAGACCTTCATGGACACTGCCGGGACCGCAGCCTCGATCGGCGGCGACGATGTGATCAGCGCCGAACGGCTGCCGTTCGAGTACATGCTCAACCTGCTGCGCCTGCATGAAGGCTTCAGCCTGAAGGATTTCGAATCGCGTACCGGCCTGGACCGGGCGCAGATCGCCGAGCCGCTGCGCATTGCCGTGGCCAAGGGCTGGATGACCGTGACCGGCAATGAGGTCCTTCCTACCGAACTGGGCCGGCGCTTCACCAACGATGTGGTCGAGCTGTTCCTGCCCTGAGCAGGCAGCGCCGACCCGGACGGTATTGCCCCGCTGACCGGCGCCGGCAACCTCGAAGCTTGTCGCTTCTGGCAGGGACCGGGCGAAACCGTTAGATTCCCTGTTCTCAGGGGAGCTGGAAGAACATCGGATGTCTGCGCCCGCACCTTCGTCGTCCCAGCCCGACATGACCCGCTTTGCGGACGTGGCCGCGCCGCCCCGCGTGCGCCGCCTGCTGGCCGCGCTGCACGGGCTGGCGGTGCAGACCCTCACCGCGCCACTCAAGCTGACCATCGTGGAGCTCGAGCGCGAGCTGTTCCGCGACGCCGAGCGCGCGCGCAACAGCCAGATCCAGGCCGACATTTTCGCGCAGGCCCGCCAACTGCATGAGGTCAACGCGCAGTTCGGCCCACGCTTCCTGGAGGCGGTGGCGGTCAGCCTGGCCAGCCTGCGCGGCCCGCGCCACACCCAGCGCATCGTCCCGACCGAGGTATCCGTTTCGGCCACCGCGCTGACCCTGGTCAACGACACCGACGTGGACCGCGACATCGTGCTGGTGGACATCATCCGCCGCGAAGCCCAGCGCTCGGCCACCGCCCTGCAGTTGCTCGGCCAACGCTTCGGGGTCCTGGCCGCCGGACCGGCCTTCGATGTCGATGACCTGCCGTTCGGGCCGCAGGCGCTGTGCCGGATCGTGCGCGAGCTGGGTGAAGACTTCGCGCTGGGCCTGGAAACACAGCTGGCGCTGTACCGCGTGTTCGACCGTCAACTGCTGGAGCGGCTGGGTGAACTGCTGGAGCGCGCCAACATCCTGTTGGGGCACGAAGGCGTCCTGCCCGGGCTGGTCTACACCCCGTATCTGGCGCGCTCGGCCACGACGCGCCGGATCATCACCGGCCCGGAGCGCGGCCTGCCCGGCGCCCGTGGCGGCGCCGCCGCACGCCCATTGACCGGCTGGAACGGCAGCGCCCCGAGTACCGGCTGGGCAGCGATGACCGAGCAAGCGATGGCACTGGCCACGGCGTCCGCCGCGCCGGACAGCACCGCACCCATCGTTGACGCGGCGGCGGCACCGCCGACGGCATCGGCGTCCGTGTCAGCGCCGAGCGCCCCCACCAGCCCCGCTGCAGCCGACCTGGGTGCACCGGCGATGTCTGCGCTGCACCAGCTGTTGGGCGCTGCCCGGCAGGCACATGCGACCGGCGCGGTACCTGGCGGCGGAGCGCTGGCCGCGCAAGCCGTCGGCGCCTCGGCCCAGGCCGTTGCCACCCCCACGGAAAACGCCTTCCTGGCGCCCGAGGCGCCTCCCGCGCTGGCGGTACCGGCCGAAGCCGTGCACGCCACGCTGGCCAGGCTGCAGGGTCAAGCCGTCGCCCCCGGCGGCGCCCGCCGCAGCATGGCCGATCTGCACAACGCACTGCTCGCCCAGGTCCGTGCCGAACATGGCGCGCAGGCGTCATTGACGGTCAAGGACAGCGACACCTTCGATCTGCTCGACATGCTCTACGGGCAGATCCAGCGCGAGGTTCGGCCCGAGGCCGTGGCCGCCGACCTGCTGACCCGCCTGCAGGTGCCGGTCGCCCGCGCAGCCCTGTCCGACCCGGCCTTCTTCGTGCGCGACCAGCACCCGGCGCGCGAGCTGCTCAATGCGGTGGCCGAGGCCGGCGCCAACTGGCTGGGCGAGGAAGACGTGGACCCGCAGCTGGTGCAGAAGCTCGGCCACGCCGTCGACCAGGTGGTCAACGAGTACGACGGCGATGTGGCGGTCTTCGACACCGCCAACGAGGAGATCCAGCAGCACTTCCGCGCCCTGGCCCACAAGGCCGAACTGGCCGAGCGGCGGCATGTCGAAGCCGCCCGCGGCAAGGAGCGGCTGGAAGCGGCCAAGCAGCAGGCCAGCACCAGCATCGAGCAACTGTGCGCACAGGCCGCGCCCCCGCGCTTCGTGCAGGCGCTGCTGAAACAGGCGTGGTCGGATGTGCTCACGCTCACCCTGCTGCGTAACGGCGAGACCTCGCCGCAGTGGCAGCAGCGTCAGCAGGAAACCGCCCGGATCGCCGAGGTGACCTGCCTGGCGCCGGGCATGGCCGAGCGTGATGATGCGCTGGGCCAGCAGGTCGAGTCCGCTCTACTGCAGGTCGGCTACCACCAGGATGAGGCGGCCGCGATCGCGCGGCGCCTGTCCACGCCCGGCGGCGAGGATGACAGCAGTTCACGCACCGAACTCACCGCCCGCCTGCGTGCGCGCACCCGGCTGGGCGAGCAGGCCGACGCCAGCGACCCGCGCAAGGTCGCCCCGCTCGCGCGCAGCACCGCCGAGGACGACTGCTATCGGCAGCTGCGCACCCTGCCCTTCGGGACCTGGTTCGAGTTCACCACCAACCAGCAGGGCGACGTGCGCCGGCAGCGGTTGTCCTGGTACAGCCTGATCACCGACAACGCGCTGTTCGTCAATCAACGTGGGCAGAAGGTGGGCGAGTACTCGCTGGATGCACTGTCGCGGCTGATGGCCCATGGCCAGGTGCGGATCGTCACCGAAGACAAGGGCAGGCTGATTGATCGTGCCTGGCAGGCCACCCTGCGCACCCTGCGCTCGCTGGCCGGCAGCCCCGCGGAGAACGCCGAATGACCACACCCGATACCCGCCGCGCGCCGCGCCGCCAGGTGACCGAGCTGGTCCCCGTCACCGACCTGATGGCCGAGACCGTGATCGGCCGGCTCGGCAATGTCTCCGAAACCGGCATGCTGATGCTGGCCTCGGTACCGATGCAGGACGATGCGCTGTACCAGCTGCAGTTCACCATCCCCGGCCCGCAGGGTCAGCCGTTGCTGATCGACGTCGGCGTGCACCTGCTCTGGAGCGAGCAGACCCATGCACCGGGCCAGGCCTGGGTGGGCTTCCGCTTCCTCACCCTGGCGCGCGAATCACGCGAGCAGCTGCGGCAATGGATCGCCGAGGAAACTTCGGCAGTCTGAGCGCCGGTTCCGGCACAGCGCCCACTGGCGGATTGCGGCAGAATCTAGGGCTGCATTCCGCACTGCCAGCGAGCTTCATGCCATGAACCAGCCAGACCTCGGCGCCCTGTATTCCCACCATGCCAGCGTGATGCGCCAGCGCGCCGATGAAGCGCTGGCCCGTGGCGGCTTCGACCATCTGGTGATTCCCAGTGGCACCCTGCATTACCAGGCCTTTGATGATCGCGATTACCCGTATGCGGTGAACCCGAACTTCAAGGCCTGGCTGCCACTGACCAAGCTGCCCAACAGCTGGCTGGTGTACACCCCCGGCAAACGCCCGACCCTGATCTTCCATCAGCCCTTCGATTACTGGCACGTGGTGCCGGGTGCGCCGAATGGCTGGTGGGTGGAGCATGTCGATATCCAGATCATCCGCACGCCCGACGAGGCGCTGGCGCTGCTGCCCAAGGACGCCGCGCGCTGCGCGATCCTCGGTGAGCCGCGCAGTGCACTGGGCGCCTTCGTGCCGAACAATCCCGCACCGGTCATCGATTACCTGGACTGGCAGCGCGGCTACAAGACCCCGTATGAAATCGCACTGATGCGCGAAGCGCAGCGGCTGGGCGTGAGGGGCCACCGTGCTGCCGAAGCGGCCTTCCGCGGCGGTGCCAGCGAGTTCGAGATCCACATGGCGTATTGCCGTGCGGTCGGCCAGGACGCCAACGAACTGCCCTACGGCAACATCATCGGCCTCAACGAACACGCGGCCGTGCTGCACTACACCGATCTGGGCCGCAGCGCGCCGACCCCGCTGCGCAGCTTCCTGATCGACGCCGGTGCCAGCGCCTACGGCTATGCCAGCGACATCACCCGTACCTATGCGGCCAACGGCCATGACGAATTCCAGGCGCTGATCGATGCGGTGGACACGGCCCAGCAGCACATGGGCGCCGGCGTACGGGCGGGCGTGGATTACAAGCAGCTGCACATCGACGCGCACCTGTCGCTGATGGGCATCCTCAAGGACTTCGGCGTGCTCAACGTCTCGCCGGAAGCGGCGTTGGCCACCGGCGTGAGCGCGGCCTTCTTCCCGCACGGCCTGGGCCATCTGATCGGGCTGCAGGTGCATGACGTGGCCGGCTTTGCCGCCAGCGACCGCGGCGGCCGCATCGAGCGCCCGCAGGGTCACCCGTACCTGCGCATGACCCGCGTGCTGGAGCCGGGCATGGTGGTCACGATCGAACCGGGCGTGTACTTCATCGACATGCTGCTGGACGAAGTGAAGCAGGCCGGCAATGGCGCCAGCATCAACTGGGACCGCGTGGATTTCTTCCGCCCGTATGGCGGTGTGCGCATCGAGGACGAGGTGCTGTGCACCGAGGGCGATGCGGACAACCTGACCCGCCCGGTGTTTGCGGCCGCGAGCTGAGCGGCGATGCAGGTGCCGACCCACGGTCGGTACCTGCACTGCATCGTGCACCCGCCGCTGGCCGCTGATTGCCGCCCCGGTATCCGCGCAGAGCCACCCCATGGGTGGCTGAAGACCACGTCGGCCCGGAGCGCCGCCACCCATGGGGTGGCGCTACCCTGGGGCGGATCAGCGCCTGGCCATTTCTTCTTCGATCTCATCGGCACTGCGCGCCAAGGCAGCCGTCAGCACCTGATGGCCGTCCTCGGTGATCAGCACGTCATCTTCGGTCCGAATGCCGATGCCGCGCCAGCGCGCTTCCACGCTGCGGTCGTCCGGTGAGATATACAGGCCGGGCTCGATGGTGAACACCATGCCCGGTTCCAGCATCCGCGAGTCCCCTGCCAAGCGGTAATCGCCCACGTCATGCACGTCCAGGCCCAGCCAGTGCCCGGTCTTGTGCCGGTAGAAGCGCTGGTAATGCGCTTCGGCGATGTTCTCGTCCAGCGTGCCTTTGAGCAGGCCGAGCCGCAGCAGGCCCTCGGTCAAGGTTTCCACCGCAGCCAGATGGCCGGCTTCGTACGCATTGCCCGGCCGTGCCTGGGCCAGTGCCGCAGCCTGCGCCGCACCGACCAGATCATGCAGCGCGCGCTGCTCGGCGGTGAAGCGGCCGTTGACCGGGAAGGTCCGGGTGATGTCGCTGGCGTAGCCGCGGTACTCGGCGCCGGCATCGATCAGGACCAGATCGCCATCGTGCGAGCGCGCGTTGTTGTCGCGGTAATGCAGGATGCAGCCGTTGGCACCGGCACCGACGATGCTGCTGTAGGCCGCACAGGCATCATTGGCACGGAACACCCGCTCCAGATCGGCCTGCAGTTCGTACTCATGGATGCCCGGCCGCGCCGCGTGCATCGCGGCCCGATGCGCCTGCACGCTGATATCGGCAGCGCGCTGCATCACGGCGATTTCCGCGGTCGATTTGAACAGCCGCTGTTCGTGCAGCAGGTGGCCCAGCTCCAGGAACTCATGCGGTGGCTGCGCGCCATGCCGCACCTGCGAGCGCACCCGGTTGACCCAGCCGATCAGTTTGAGATCGAACTCGGCATCGCGGCCGAAGTGGTAGTACACCCGCGAGCGCCCTTCCAGCAGGCCGGGCAGGATGTCGTCCAGATCGTCGATCGGGTACGCATCGTCCATGCCGTACTGCGAAACCGCGCCTTCCTGGCCAGCGCGCGCGCCATCCCAGGCTTCGCGGTCGGCGTCGCGCTCGCGGCAGAACAGGATCACCTCGCCATGGCGGCGGCCCGGGATCAGCACCAGCACGGCCTCCGGTTCCGGGAAGCCGCTCAGGTACCAGAAATCCGAGTCCTGGCGGAACGGATAATGCGTATCCAGGCTGCGCACGCGCTCGGAGGCAGCGGGCAGCACCAGGATCGCGTCGTCGCCGGCCATCTCCATCAACTGCTGGCGGCGGCGGGTGTATTCGGCGGCGGAGATGCCGGTCAGCTGCCGGATATCCATCTCAGTTCAAGCGCTGCCGGTGGCGCGCGGCCATCACACAGTCGCCGTGCAGCAACAGCACCGCCACCCGGATGAACTCCTCGATCTCCGCCAGCGCGTCTTCGTCATCATCGTTGCCGCTTTCGAAGTCTTCGCTGGAGGCCTGGGCCAGCTTGGCCAGATCGGTCAGGGCCTCATCACCTTCTTCGGACAACGCCGGCCGGTTCTGGCCCGAGCCCAGCCCGAAGCCGCCCAGGAACGCGCGCGCCCAGGTGAACAGCGCATCGGCCTGCGCAGCGGTATCACTGGCATCGCTCAGCAGCAGCTCGAAGGCGAAATCGCGGTCTTCCATCTGCGCCACGCTGGCATCGAGCAGGCGCGCCAGGGCGTCACCTTCGGCCGGGGTCGGCAGGTTGTCATCGGCCAGTACGCGGGCCGGCCATGCACGCACCGGCGCACCGCCGGCGGACAGCCAGCCACACAGGCCGCCGTGCAGTTCAGCGGCGCTGGCGCCCAGGCCCAGGGCCTGGCTGGCCTGGTTTACGTCGTCGACACTCGGGAGTTCGGTCATCTTGGGGCTACGGTTTGTGAGCGCCACAGTGTAGCAATCCACCTGTGTCCACCGGGTTGCCATGGCCCGCCCGCGGCCCTGCCCCGGCACCGGCGGGCCGGCTGCCGGCAGGCCCTGTCATTATTCGCTTGACCGCCCCGTCCGCCCTTGCCTATGGTGCCGGACATGGAACCCGCCGACGCCATCGCCCAGTTGCAGGCCTTCGCCGCCCGCGTGGAGGCGTTGCTTGAGCGCAACCAGCGCCTGGCCGACGAGAACCGCAGCCTGCGCCATCAGCAGGAGCAGCTGGTGGCCGAGCGCTCCCAGCTGTTGGCCAAGAACGAGCAGGCCCGCTCCCGGGTCGAAGCGATGATCACCCGCCTCAAGTCCCTGGAGCAGCACACATGAGCCAGACCGAACCGGTCAGTGTCCGCATCCTGGATCGTGAATACACGGTGGGGGTGGGGGCGGAGGAACGCGAGAGCCTGACCGCCGCCGCCCGGCTGCTGGATGCCAAGATGCGCGAGATCCGCGGCAGCAACCGGATGGCCGCGGTCGACCGGGTCGCGGTGCTGGCCGCGCTGAACCTGGCCCACGAGCTGCAGCAGCTGCGTGATGAGCACGCCCGGCAGGCCATTGCGCTGCAGCAGACGCTGAGCGATCTCAATCGCCGCCTGGATCGGGCTTTCGACAACGCGGGTTGATCCACGCGACCGGTTCCACGCGGTGGTTGATTGCACAAGTGCATCGCATGGTCTTCATCGATCTGAATTGATGTGCAATTCGACCGACGAACGGACTGGTCGAATCGCACAAGAGGGCTATAATCCTCGTCGCGTTCTCTGCTGTGAACGACGGCGTGTGCAAACATTCGCCTTGTCCCTTAATTACGACCACGGGTGCGCGACGGCGCCGGGAGTGCAAGTCCGCCTTGTAGCGGGAAGCCCGATGGAACCCCAGCGTACCCACTTGAACCCCGGGTTCAAGGTCGTTTCGCATGCATCGTCACGGCGGAGAATGCAATATTCCAGCAAGAGCGGCGTTCCCATGGGACGTCGCTCTTGTTTTATCCGCTTCCCCCGCACGCTCCGGACCCAGGCATGACCGACCCGCGCTCCGCACTGCGCCAGCAGCTGCGCCAACGCCGCCGTGATCTCCCCGCCGCCGTGCGCCTGGCCGCCGCCGAACACTTGGCCGATGGCTTGCTCGCCCTTCCTTTCGCGCCCACGCAGGGCCATGTCGCCGGCTACTGGGCGATGGATGGGGAAATCGCGCTGCACCGCTGGCAGATGCAGTTGCCCGCCGGCCTGGCCTACTGCCTGCCGATCCTGCACGAGAAAACGCTGCGCTTCGCACCTTGGCGACCTGGGCAGGCACTGACCACCAACCGCTTCGGCATCCCCGAACCCGATCTGGCGCTGGACGACACGCTCGCACCGGAGCAGATGGCGCTGGTGGTGGCGCCGCTGGTCGGTTTCGACGCACAGGGCCGGCGGCTGGGCATGGGAGGCGGCTGGTATGATCGCAGCTTCGCATTCCGCCACCAGCGCCCGGCGCCGCCGTGGCTGGTCGGGGTCGGCTTCTCGGTCCAGCAGGTCGATGACCTGCCGGTACAACCCTGGGACGTCGCGGTGGATGCGATCTGCACCGACGTCTCCACCCTTGTCTGCGTACCGACCGACGGTCGGCACCTACCGTAATCAAAGACTCCGCATGACCGCACGCAAGCGCTACTGGCTGATGAAGTCCGAACCGGACGCCTTTTCCATCGATGATCTGCAGCGCGTGGGCCGTGAGCCCTGGAACGGTGTGCGCAACTACCAGGCGCGCAACTTCATGCGCGATGGCATGAAGCTCGGCGACGGGGTGATGTTCTACCACTCCAACACCAAGGTGCCGGGCATCGTCGGGCTGGCCACGGTGGCCAGCGAGGCCTATCCGGACGACACCCAGTTCGATCCCGGATCGGACTATTACGACGCCAAGGCAACCCGCGAAGAACCGCGCTGGATGCTGGTGGACGTGGCCTTCGAGCGCAAACTGCGCGACACCATTTCGCTGGATGAGATCAAGCTGCACGCCGATGCGCTGGGCGAAGGATTCCCGCTGACCGCGCGCGGCAACCGCCTCTCGATCCTCCCGGTGACTGCCGCGCAGTGGAAGCTGCTGCTGTCGCTGGAAAAGCACTGACCCCCTTTCCTCCAAGAGTTGCCCGCCATGTCCGAAGCCAAGCGCCTGGCCGCTGAAAAAGCCATTGAATACGTCGAAGACGGCATGATCGTGGGGGTCGGCACCGGTTCCACCGTGGCCTACTTCATCGATGCCCTGGCCAGGATCCAGCACCGCATCAAGGGCGCGGTCTCCAGCTCGGACCAGAGCACCGCGCGCCTGAAGCAGCACGGCATCGAAGTACTCGAGCTCAATCACACCGGCAACCTGTCGCTGTATGTGGACGGGGCCGACGAATGCGACGGCAACAAGAACCTGATCAAGGGCGGCGGTGCCGCGCTGACCCGCGAGAAGATCATCGCCGAGGCCAGCGAGCGCTTCGTGTGCATCATCGACCCGAGCAAGCAGGTCAAGGTGCTGGGCAAGTTCCCGCTGCCGGTGGAAGTGATCCCGATGGCCCGCAGCCTGGTCGCCCGCCGCATCATGGACATGACCGGCGGCCAGCCGGCCTGGCGTGAGGGCGTGGTCACCGACAACGGCAACGTGATCCTGGACATCCACCACCTGGAGATCACCGACCCGGTCAAGCTGGAGCGCGAGCTCAACCAGCTGCCGGGCGTGGTCAGCGTCGGCCTGTTCGCGCGCCGCCCGGCCGATGTGGTGATCATCGGCGGTGAGCCGCCGATCGTGATCTGACCCCGTGGGCGGCC
>NZ_JBHFHW010000043.1:89032-96004 GCF_057333975.1 Stenotrophomonas sp. AGC87 | reverse complement strand
CCCCCCCCACCCCAACGAGGTACGCCCATGTCCCTGTTGCGCCTGCTGCCCCTGCTCCTGCTGTTCACCCTGACCGGCTGCGCCAGCACCAATGCCCGCCACTGGGTGGAGCTGGACGGCAACCGTTACCACGTTGAACTGGCCACCAATGACGACACCCGCGCCCGCGGGCTGATGTTCCGCGACCAGATGCCCGAGGACCACGGCATGCTGTTCATCCACGAACGCGAAGAACTGCAGGCGTACTGGATGAAGAACACCAAGATCGCGCTGGACATCCTGTACTTCGATGCGCAGCGCCGCCTGGTCAGCCAGCAGCGCGATGTGCCGCCGTGTTCGGCCGGCGATCGTTGCCCGCCCTACCCCAGCAGCGAACCGGCCCGCTACGTGCTGGAACTCAACGCCGGGCAGGCCGAAAAGATGGCGCTCAAAGACGGCACCGAACTCACGTTCGGCCCCGGCATCGCCGACGGCAAATAAAACTCCTGATAAACGCGCCGCGCCCTTGAATCGCGGCGCGTTTGTCGCCAGTCTTGTCCCATGCAGGGGCAGATCACATTGCCGACGTGGGACTCACTGGCCGAGCTGGATGACGAGGCGCTGCCGCTGTTGCCGACCGCGTTGCTGATCGCCCGCGACGAATACCCGGATCTGGACCCCGCCGTCTACGACGCGGTCCTGCAGAGTCACGCCGACCACCTGCGCACCGAGATCGCCACGATCGACATGTGGCCGCTGAAGATTGCCGCGGTCAACCGCCACCTGTTCGACGAGCTGGGCTACAGCGGCGACCACGGCGAGTACTACGACCCGCGCAACAGCTATCTGAACCAGGTCTTCGAACGCCGCCTGGGCAATCCGATTTCGCTGGCGCTGGTGCAGATGGAAGTCTCGCGCCGGCTCGGCATCCCGTTGGACGGAGTGTCCTTCCCCGGGCATTTCCTGGTGCGCCTGCCGCTCAACGACGGCGTGCTGGTGATGGACCCGTTCAACGGCGGCCGCCCGCTGGGCGTGGAAGAACTGCGCGAACGCGCACGCTCACACCTGGGCGGTGAAGTTCCTGACGACGATGTGCTCGCGCAGATCCTGGACCCGGCCCCGGCACGCGCGATCCTGATGCGCATGCTGCGCAACCTGCACGGCGTGTACGTGGAGCGCGGCGAATGGGACCGCGCCGCGCGCAGTGCCGACCGCCTGCTGAAACTGGCGCCCGAGCAGGACGATGCCCTGCGTGATCGCGGCATGGCCTACCTGCAGTTGGATTACGAGGCCGGCGCGCGCAACGACCTGGGGCTGTATCTCAAGCGCAATGCCAAGGCCAGCGATGCCCAGTTCGTGCGCGAGAAGCTGGTCGGCCTCGGTGGCGTGGTGCCGCGCCTGCATTGAGCGCACCAACACGCGCGCCCGGGCGATGGCGTCCGGGCGTTGCTCAGTCGACTTCGACCATCTCGAAATCATCCTTGGTCACGCCGCAGTCCGGGCACGTCCAGGTATCGGGAATGTCTTCCCAGCGCGTGCCCGGGGCGATGCCCTCTTCCGGCAGCCCGTCTTCTTCCCGGTACAGGAAGCCGCAGACAACGCACATCCAGGTGCGGAAGGTGGTGGCGGTTGCGTCGGTCATCGGATAATCACGGCAGGACAAGAGCTGACAGCGCTCATTGTCCCACTCCCGTTGCGCTACCGGTAGCCATTGATGAATCACGCTTCAGCCCCCACGCCGCCCCGCGGCGTCTACCTCATCACCCCCGACGAGCCCGATACCGCGCGGTTGCTGGCGCGCACCGCGCCGCTGCTGGCGGCCGGCGTCACCTGGCTGCAGTACCGCAACAAGACCGCTGACGTGGCCCTGCGCCACGCCCAGGCCGCTGCGCTGCAGGGTCTGTGCCAGCTGTACGCGGTGCCGCTGCTCATCAATGACGACGTGGCCCTGGCCCAGGCGGTCGGCGCGGCCGGTGTGCACCTGGGCGAGGACGATGGCGATATCGCCGCCGCCCGTGCCCTGCTCGGCCCGGACGCCATCATCGGCGCCTCCTGCTATGACACCCTGGCGCTGGCCGAGCGCGCGGTCGCCGCCGGCGCCAGCTACCTCGCCTTCGGGGCCTTTTTCCCCAGCACCAGCAAGGCCACCACCCGCCGCGCCCCGCCGGACCTGCTGCGGCAAAGCGCCGCACTCGGGGTGCCGCGGGTGGCGATCGGCGGGCTGAGCCCGGACAATGTGGCACCGCTCATCGCTGCCGGCGCCGATCTGGTTGCCGTCATCAGCAGCGTGTACGCCGCGCCCGACCCGGTCGCCACGCTGCACGCCTACCTCGCTTGCTTCCAGGATACGACCGCATGAACCACGACCAGTCCCACGCCCTGTTCACCCGCGCCCAGAAGCTGCTGCCGGGCGGCGTCAACTCGCCGGTGCGCGCGTTCAAATCGGTCGGCGGCGAGCCGTTCTTCGTCAAGCGCGCCGATGGCCCCTACCTGTATGACGTGGACGACAACCGCTACATCGATTACGTCGGCTCCTGGGGCCCGATGATCGTCGGCCACAACCACACCGCTGTGCGCCAGGCGGTCAAGCAGGCGATCGGCAACGGCCTGTCCTTCGGCGCGCCGTGCGAAGCCGAAGTGACCATGGCCGAAACGCTGACCCGGCTGGTGCCGTCCTGCGAGATGGTGCGCATGGTCAACTCGGGCACCGAGGCCACGCTGTCGGCGATCCGGCTGGCACGCGGTGCCACCGGCCGCAGCCGCATCGTCAAGTTCGAAGGCTGCTACCACGGCCACGGCGACTCCTTCCTGGTCAAGGCCGGCAGCGGCATGCTGACCCTGGGCGTGCCGACCTCGCCGGGTGTGCCGGCCGGGCTGAGCGAACTCACCCTGACCCTGCCCTACAACGATTTCGAGGCGGCCACCGCGCTGTTCGCCGAACAGGGCGAGCACATCGCCGGGCTGATCATCGAGCCGGTGGTCGGCAACGCCAACTGCATCCCGCCGCGCGAGGGCTACCTGCAGCACCTGCGCGCACTGTGCACGCAGTACGGCACGGTGCTGATCTTCGATGAAGTGATGACCGGCTTCCGCGTGGCGCTCGGTGGCGCGCAGGCGCATTACGGCGTGACCCCGGACCTCACCACGTTCGGCAAGATCATCGGCGGTGGCATGCCGGTGGGCGCCTACGGCGGCCGGCGCGAGCTGATGTCGCAGATTTCCCCGGCCGGCCCGATCTACCAGGCGGGCACGCTGAGCGGCAATCCGGTGGCGATGGCAGCCGGCCTGGCAATGCTGGAACTGGTGCAGGAACCGGGCTTCCATGATCGCCTGAGTGCTTCTGCCGCGCGCCTGTGCGCGGGGCTGGAAGCGGCCGCTGCCGAGGCCGGTGTGGCAGTGACGACCACCCAGGTCGGCGCGATGTTCGGCCTGTTCTTCACTGACCAGAAGGTGGAGACCTACGCGCAGGCGACCGCGTGCGACATCACCGCGTTCAACACCTTCTTCCACGCGATGCTGGAGCGCGGCGTGTTCCTTGCCCCCTCGGCGTATGAAGCCGGCTTCCTGTCCAGCGCACACGACGACAGCATCATCGAGGCAACGCTCGAGGCGGCGCGCGAAGCGTTCAAGGTCGTCAAGGGCTGATCAAATAACGGGGACGGGGGTAGTTAATAATTACCCCCGTCCCTGTTAATTGCTTCAACCAAATACGAAACGGCCTTTCATCATCGCGAAGTGGCCCGGGAACGAGCAGAAGAAGGTGTAGTCGCCGCCCTTGGTCAGCTTGGCGGTGGAGAAGGTGACGCTGGTGGTCTGTCCGCCGCCGATCACCGGGGTATGCGCCAGCACGCGTGCATCGCCCTTGGGCAGGTAGCTGTCGGCCAGCGTCGTGCGCATGCCAGCCATCGCGACCGGCTGATAATCGGCGGCGCGGGTCAGTACCCAGTTGTGGCCCATCGCGGTCGCCGCGAGCTTGCCGGTGTGGCGCAGGGTCAGCTTCACCTGGGTGCAGTCCGCGGCCACCTTGAGTTCCTTCTGGCTGAAGCTCATCTGGTCGGTGCTGTCGATGGCGATCGCGCAGACGCGCGCATGGGCGGCCGGGGCCAGCATCAGGCCAGCGAGCAACACGGGGGCAAGCAGTTTCAAGGCGATCTCCATCAGGCAGTCCCCGCGATTCTAGTGACCGCCCGTGCAGGCGACGTGCGACGTGATGTCGCAGCGCAGGCACTGGCTGGGTTACGGTCAGCGCTGGATCTGGACGAGACGGCCCCATGCCGCGTGTGATCGAGTGCCTGCTGCTGGATTTCGATGGCGTGCTGGTGCGCTATGCGCGGCACCTGCGTGTGCGCCATCTGGCCGCGAGCGTCGGCTGCAGCGCGGCGCAGGTGGAGGCGGCACTGTTCGACAGTGGGCTGGAACGCGCCTACGACAGCGGCATGGCGACCGACGCCTACCTGCAGCAACTGGGCGATGCGCTGCACACCACCATCAACATCGCGCAGTGGCAGGCGGCGCGCATCGCCGCGTGCGCACCGCAAACAGGTGTGATCGAACGCGTGGCACGGATCGCGCAGACACTGCCGATCGGGATCCTGACCAACAACGGCGCGCTGATGGCGCAGACGATTCCACAGCTCGTTCCAACCCTGGCCGATGCCTTGCACGGCCGCATCCTGTGCAGCGGTGCGCTGGGCGGGCGCAAGCCGGATCCGGCGATATTCGCCAAGGCGGTGACGCTGCTCGGCGCACGTGCCGAGCGCACGCTGTTCATCGATGACCTGTTCGTCAACGTGCGCGGGGCACGGCTGGCCGGCCTGCAGGCCGAGACCGCAACGGACAGCCGCGCGTTCGGCAAGGTCATCAAGCGATACGCCCTGACGTAGAGCCGACCAACGGTCGGCTCTACCGCCGTTGGCTAGCGCGAGGCGATGAACGACTGCACGGCCGCGCGCAGACGCTTCAGGCCTTCGGCGATTTCTTCATCGGTGATGTTCAGCGACGGCACGAAGCGCAGCACGTCCGGCCCCGCCTGCAGGGTCAGCAGGCCGTGCTCGGCGGCGTGATCCAGGATGGGACCGGCCTGGCCGGCGAAATCCTTGTCCAGCACCGCGCCCAGCATCAGGCCGCGACCGCGGACCTGGCTGAACACCTTGAACTCGTCGTTGATCTTGCCCAGGCCATCGCGCAGCGCCTGCGACTGACGGCTCACGTTGTGCGCGATCTCCGGCGAGGACAGCTTGCGCAGCGCCACCCGGGCGACGGCCGCGGCCAGCGGATTGCCACCGAAGGTGGTGCCGTGCGCGCCGAACTGCATCACCTCGGCCACCTTCGGGCCGGCCAGCATCGCGCCGATCGGGAAACCGCCGCCCAGTGCCTTGGCCAGGGTGACGATGTCCGGTTTGATGTTGTCCTGCCAGTGCGCGAACAGCGTGCCGGTGCGGCCCATGCCGGCCTGGATCTCATCCAGCACCACCAGCGCGTTGTGCTGGTCGCACAGCTCGCGCACACGTTGCAGGAACCCCGGCTTGGCCGGCATCACGCCGCCCTCGCCCTGGATCGGCTCCAGCATCACCGCCGCGACATCGCCGGCGGCCATCGCGGTCTCCAGCTGCACCTCGTCATTGAAATCGACATAGCGGAAGCCACCGGGCAGCGGCTCGTAGCCTTCCTGGTACTTCGGCTGGGCGGTGGCGGTCACCGCCGCCAGGGTGCGGCCGTGGAAGCTGCCGCGGAAGGTCACGATCACCCGCTGGTGCGCCGGGCGGCCCAGCGAGGAGGCCCACTTGCGGACCAGCTTGATCGCCACTTCATTGGCTTCCGTGCCGGAGTTGCACAGGAACACGCGCTCGGCGAAGCGCGAGGCGGTGACCAGTTCTTCGGCCAGGCGCAGCGGCGGTTCGCTGTAGAACACGTTGCTGGTGTGCCAGAGCTTGCCGGCCTGCTCGATCAGCGCCGCGGTGAGGTCCGGATCGTTGTGGCCCAGGCCACACACCGCGATGCCGGCGGCCAGATCGATGAATTCGCGGCCCTGGTTGTCCCAGACGCGCGCGCCCTGGCCACGTTCGAGCACCACCTGGCGCGGTTTGTAGACCGGCAGGTAGTAATGCGACAGGGACAACAGCGGATCGGTGGCAGCGGCGGTCATGGCGGTCAAGGGCTCAGGAAAGATCCCATTCTCGCGCTTTGGGCCGGTGGGGCACAATGCGCACCATGCGACCGTTCACCGCCCCCCAGCTCAACCCCGCCACCGAATCCGGCTGGCGCCGCCAGTGGTTCGACATCATCTACCGCCACGACACCCGGCCCTCGCGCAATTTCGACCTGCTGCTGGTCTACGCGATCATCGCCAGCGTGGTGGTGGTCATGTTCGACAGCGTGCAGCGCTTCCATGCGGCCTATGCCGACTGGCTCTACGTGCTCGAATGGGGCTTCACGATCCTGTTCACCGCCGAGTACCTGCTGCGGCTGGTGGTGGTCAAACGCCCACTGCGCTACGCATTCAGCATCTGGGGCATCATCGACGTGGCCTCCATCCTGCCGACCTACCTGTCGCTGTTCATCCCCGGCGCGCAGAGCCTGCTGGTGGTGCGCGCGCTGCGCATCCTGCGGGTGTTCCGGATCCTCAAGCTGACCCGCTACATCGAAGAAAGCGGCGTGCTGATGGAATCGCTGTGGCGCAGCCGGCGCAAGGTGCTGCTGTTCCTGTTCACGGTGATCACCATCACCATCATCGCCGGCACCATGATGTACGTGATCGAAGGCCCCAACCACGGCTTCACCAGCATCCCCAGCAGCATGTACTGGGCGGTGGTGACCATGGCCACGGTGGGCTTCGGCGACATCGTGCCGCAGACCGTGCTGGGCCGGTTCGTCACCTCGGTACTGATCCTGATCGGTTACAGCATCATCGCCGTGCCGACCGGCATCTACACCGCCGAATTGGCCAACACCATGCGCGATGCCGAGCATGCCCCGCGCCGGGATGCGCGCGGC
>NZ_JBHFHW010000043.1:79025-88991 GCF_057333975.1 Stenotrophomonas sp. AGC87 | reverse complement strand
GCCTGCCCGCACTGCGAGCTGGAAGGGCACGAACCGGATGCCGTGCATTGCCGCCACTGCGGCGAGAAACTGCCCCCGGTCTTCAACGTCTGATCAACGCGGGGCGGGCCGCCCCCCCCCCCCCCCCCCGCCCGCTCAGCGTGCGCCGCTGGACTGGGCCAGGCGGTTGCTCATGTCGACCAGGTCGTTGTAGCTGACCAGCAACGCTTCGGCCGAGCCCTGCGGGTTGTTGATCCGGCCGCCGCTCTCCATCAGCATCTGCTCGCTGCGGGTATATGGCTTCTTTGACTCGACGCGCTCGATGCGGCGGCCGGCATCGCGGGCCAGCGCATCGGCTGCGCGCTCCAGGTGGCCCCACATCGCATCGCCCTTGCCGACCTTGTCGTCCTGCGCCTGCTGCAGCAACGCCTGGAACGCAGCGAGCTGAGTGCGGGCCATGGCCAGGTCCGGCGCCTCGGTGTTGAGCAGCTGGGTCAGCTGCTTGCCATCGCCGAGGATCTTGATCTGGTAGTACGCCATCGAACGGCCTTCAGAGGCTTCAATCTCCTTGAGCTGTTCGGCGCGGCGTTCGTCTTCGCGCTTTTCCAGCGCCGCATCCAGTGCGGTAGCTGCATCGAAGAAGGCCATATAGGCCTTCATCAACGGCGCATGCTGGGTGCGCATCCCGGCATGGTCATCGCGCAGGTAGTCCTCGCGGCTGTAGTAACGGTCGGCCTGCTCGATCAAGGCGTACAGGTCGACGAAGGTCTTCTGGTAAGCGCTTGCCGCCGGATCCAGCTCGGGCTCGGCCGGCGTCATCGCCAGCGCCGCCACCATCGGGGCATTGCATGCGTCCACCCGATGCGACAGCACCGTGCCTGGCCCACGCACCTTCTTCTCGTTGCCGGTCGGGCCGGCCTCCGGGTCCTGCATCCAGCCGATGTACTGCTGGAAGCCTTCGTGGATCGGCTGTTCAACGGCGTTGAAGCAGGCGATGTAGGCGTTCACCTTCTCCACGCCCTGGGTATCGGCGACGCTGCCCGGCCCCTTGCTGCAGGCGCCGAGCAGGCTGATCAGGGCAATGGCGGCGGCAAGCGGCGCGGTCCGTGTGCGGAATGACATGCGAGTGTCCATACAAATTGGGGCCCGCACCTTAACAGCCCGGTGTGTGCAGCCGCTGTCATCGCACGCCGGGCGCGCGTCAATCCAGGAACAGATCCGGCATCAGCGGGCGCGATGGATCGACGGCGTAGCCGCTCAGATCGGTGATGCCGGCCTGCGCCAACACCTCGTCATCGAGCAGGAACTGTCCGCTGAAACCGGCCGCCTCACGGCACAGCACCGCGTGCGCGGCATCGGCCAGAATCGCCGGCGTGCGGCAGCCACTGATATCCACCCCGGGAATCATGTTGATCGCATCGGTGGCGATCACCGTGCGCGGCCACAGCGCGTTGACGGCCACGCCCTGCGGGCCGAATTCGGCCGCCAGGCCAAGGGTGACGAAGCTCATGCCCATCTTGGCCAGCGTGTAGCCGGTGTGCGGGCCCCACCACTTCGGATCCAGCGTCGGCGGCGGCGCCAGCGTGAGGATGTGCGGGTTGGGCGCCTGCAGCAGGTGCGGCAGGCAGGCCTGCGCGCACAGGAAGCTGCCGCGCGCGTTGACCTGCTGCATCAGGTCGAAGCGCTTCATCGGCGTGTCCAGGGTGCCGCGAAGCCAGATCGCGCTGGCGTTGTTGATCAGGATGTCGATGCCACCGAAGGTATCCACGGTGGCGGCGACGGCCGCGCGCACCTGATCCTCTTCGCGGATGTCGCACTTCAGCGCCAGCCCCTGCCCGCCTGCGGCGGTCACCGCCTCGGCAGCGCTGTGAATGGTGCCGGGCAGCTTCGGATTGGGCACCGACGACTTGGCCGCAATCGCGATGTTGGCACCATCGCGTGCCGCACGCAGCGCAATGGCCAGGCCGATGCCGCGCGAGGCGCCGGTGATGAACAGGGTCTTGCCTTGCAGACTGGCCATGCGCGGAATTCCTTGGATGCGAGTGCAGTGAATCCGCATTATGCCGCTCCGGCGCACACGCCGGATTCATGCGCCGCGTCGATACTGGGGGTTCACGTTCTGCATGGAATGAGCGACATGACGGCGATCCGCCTTGCCCTGACCGCGCTGGCCCTGGTGCTGGCCCTTGGCGCCTGCCAACCTGCTGGCGGTCCTGCCGCCTCCGCGACGCAGGACGCTGCGACCGTCCCAGGCACCGCCGGTGGCACCTCCCCCTTCGGCGAAGCGGCGATCTGGGACGGCGAGGTCGATGCCTGCCGTGGCCAGGCACCGGTCGCCGATGACTGTCTGTCCAAGGCGATGCAGGCGGCCAAGGCCAGCCCGCAGGCGATCGCCGCTGCCCATCAACTGGGTGCGCAGGGCAATCCCGGCTACGTGAGCGCATGGCGGGACCAGGACGGCGTGGGCATCGCCACCATCGAGTACCCGTTCCGTGCCAACACCAATGAAGGCACGCTGCTGGTCGACAGCGCCGGGCACACGGTGGATGTGGATGCGGACGTGCTACCGGAAATGTCGCGCGCCGATGCCACCGTCAAACCATTCCTGGATGCACACCCGGATGCCTCACCGTTTGCCCCGGCCGAAGCCAGCGGCAGCGAAGCACTGCCCAATGGCGGCGTGCGCCTGATCTACAGCACGCCGCTGCGCACCTGCCATGCGTGTGCAGCGGATGGGGTGCTGCGGGTCGCCTACGATTTCGATGCGCAGCGCCGCTTCGCCGGCAAGCAGATCCTCGATCTGCGCTGATCACCTGCGCGTGGGCAGCGTCAGCCGGGCGCTCGCCCGGTCATTGCGGCGAGTGCGCGCTGCCTGCGCTCACGGCTTGGGACCCTGCCCTTCGTTGTCTTCCCAGTGCAGGATCTTTCGCGTGACAAAGCGGTAGACCGGCTTGCCGGTGCGGAACCAGAGATCACGCACCCACGAAGTGCGCTTGAGCAGCCGCTTTTCCACCGGAGTCAGCGACTGCCGGCAGTACATGCGCTTGTGCTTGAGCAGATGGCGCAGGTCCTCGCGGGCCAGCAGGCGCATCCAGCGCGAGCGCGGATTGCCGATCACCGCCAGCTGGAAATCGATCAACGCCGGCGAGCCGTCTTCGCGCACCAGCCAGTTGGCCTCCTTGGCCAGGTCGTTGTGTGCGATGCCGTGGCGATGCACCTGCTGCAGCAGCCGTCGCGCCGCGCGGAAGTAGGCCAGATCGCCATGCGGCGGACGCTGGTACATGGCATCACCGGCCATGAAACTGCGGTCCAGCCAGCGCCCGTTCCAGCCCAGCAACCGCGGCGTGGCGGGCATGCCATCCAGATGTGCCAGCGCGCGCGCCTCGCGCCGTGCCAGCCACCACGCCGGCAGCCGCAGCCACCAGGGCGTGGCCTCCAGATCACGGCGTACGAAGCGATGGCCGTCCTGTTCCATCAGCAGGATGCGGCCGAAGCTGTCGGCTTTGAGGGCGGTCGGGGCGGCGTCGGCAGGGCGTGTCATGCCGCCATTCTAGGCGGGTGATCGCGTTCATTCACTGCAGATGCCGCACATTCCCGGCGTCTGGCGGGCAGTCAGTCACTTTGCCCCCTCTATAATCCCCCGATGGACTCGTCATGGATCGATGCCACGCTTGCGTGGATCTCAGCTCACCCCGTGCTTGCCGGCGCGGTCATTTTCCTCATTGCCTTCTGCGATGCGGTCATCGTGCTGGGCGCGATCGTGCCCGCGTTGCCGCTGTTGTTCGCGGTCGGTGTGTTCATCGGCCTGGGCCAGATCTCCGGGCCGTATGCCGTGGCCTGCGCGGCCTTGGGCGCATTCGCCGGTGACGGCATCAGCTACTGGGTAGGCCGGCGCTGGGGCGATCGGCTGCGGGGCTTCTGGCCCTTCAGCAAATACCCGCAGCTGCTCGATCGCGGCGAGACGATGTTCCGCCGCAATGCCTTCAAGAGCATCCTGGTGGCGCGCTATGTCGGCGCGATCCGCCCGTTCGTGCCGGCCATCGCCGGCATGATGAAGATGCCGTTGTCGCGCTACATCCAGGCCAGCGGCATCGCCAGCCTGTCCTGGGCGGTCCTGTTCCTGGCGCCCGGCTGGGTGCTCGGCGAGGCCTACGACGCGGTCGCCGCGGTCGCCGGCCGGCTGGTGATGGTGCTGGCCCTGCTCGGCGTGATCATGGGCCTGGTGTGGGCGATCGTGCTGTACGGCTACCGCTGGTCGGCCTCGCGCATGGACAGCTGGCTGGCCAGTCTGCTGGCGTGGTCGCAGCGTCACCCGCCCCTGGGCCGTTACTCGGTCGCCGTGTTCGACCCGCAACGCCGTGAGTCGGTGCCGCTGGCGATGCTGGCGCTGATGTTGCTGCTGCTCGGCTGGGGCTGGTTCGCTCTGTTGATGGCGGTGGTCGCCCACGGTGAGCCGTTGATGGTCGATCTGGCCGTGCACCACGCGATGCTGGCATTGCGCAATCCACTGGCCGATTACCCGATGGCCGCACTGGCCTCGTTGGGCGCCTGGCAGGTCCTGCTGCCGGCCACGGCGGCCGGCATGGGCTACCTGGTCTGGCGCCGGCGCTGGATGGCGGCCGCGCACTGGCTGGCCGCCCTCGCCTTCGGGCTGGCGCTGTGCAAGCTGCTCGGTGCGACGGTGGACGTGGTCCGTCCGCCGGATGCGAGCAGCGGCTTCGGCTTCCCATCGGTCTCGGTCACGATGGCCACGATCACCTTCGGCTTCTTCGCGGTGCTGATCGCCCGCGAGCTGCCCGGGCGCACGCGTGTGTGGCCTTACCTGCTGTCGGGCATCATCGTCAGCCTGATCGGCTTCGCGCGCATCTACCTGGGTGCGCATTGGCTGAGCGATGTGATCGGCGGCATGCTGTTCGGCCTGTTCTGGCTGCTGGTGCTGGGCATCGCCTACCGCCGCCGCTTCAACCGCTCGTTCTGGGTCAAGCCGGTGGCATGGTTGTTCTACGGCACGTTCGCCATCGCCGCGCTCTGGTACGCCCCACGCAACATTCCGGTGAAACTGGCGCGCTTCGAGCCTGCCCAGCCGACCCCGGCGCCACTGGATGCCCAGGCCTGGTGGACGACCGAGTGGCAGCACCTGCCCTCGCGTCGCAATGAGTTCGATGACGATCAGCGCTGGCCACTGGATGTACAGGTGGCCGGTCCGTTGGCGCCGCTGCAACGCCGGCTGGAAAGCCAGGGCTGGCGCGTGCAGCCGCAGGCGGGCTGGGAGCAGGCGTTGTTGATGCTCGACAAGTCCTCCGACAAGGACAAGGTACCGGTACTGCCGGCCACGCTGGATACCCAGGTCGAATCGCTGCTGATGCTGCGCGCCGGCAACGCGCCCAATGAGATTTTCGCGCTGCGCCTGTGGCCGGCACCGGCACGCCTGGCGGCGCCGGACAATGAACCGCTGTGGCTGGGCAGTGCGCAGACCCTGCACTACCAGCAGCACTTCAAGCTGATCGGGATGTGGCGGCCGATGCGTGGCATCGACCCGTCGCTCAATGCGGTCCGCCAGGCACTGGACGGCCTGCCGCAGCAGGTCGATACCCATCCGGACACCGAGATGCCGGTGCTGCGCGTGCGCATGCCGCCGGCCAAGTGATGCAGCGCCGGGGGCTACCCGGCCGAGGGCCGTAACGCGGGGCAGGGCCGCGCGTTACGGCATCCAGTCCAGCAGCGCCTGCAGGCGCTGGTGCGGGTCATCGTGTTGCAGCAGTTGCAGGCGTTGCGCGTCCTGCAGCGGCAGCAGTTCGGCCAAGCGCCAGCCGACCCAGCTGGCCTGCTCCATCTGCGCCGGGCTGACCGGGGCGAAGGCCGCGCCGGCCTGCTCGATGATGTGCTCCAGCACGGTGGCCATCAGCGCGTGCTCGGGCTGCAGTTCGTCGTCACTGTCGGCGGCGCACCAGGTCACCTCGGCAACGATCAGCCCGTTGTCGCGCACGCGGGTGTGATCCACATGGAAGCGGCGCTGGCCGCGCAGGCGCAGCACCAGCACACCATCGGCACCCACGTCGAAATCCTCGATCCGCGCCTCGACCCCGTAGGCGGCCGGCAACGCCGGCGCACCGACCTCCTCACCGTCCAGGATCAGGCACACCCCGAAGGCAGTCCCCGCACGGCTGCATTCGCGCAGCATATCCAGGTAGCGGCGCTCGAACACCCGCAGGCCGAGCGCGGCGCCGGGCAGCAACACGGTGTGCAGCGGGAACAGGGGCAGCGAAGCGGTGTCGGTCATGGCGAGCGGCACTCAGGGTTGCTGCAGCTGCGCCAGGAAGCGTCGCGGGGCCCCGTCGAAACCGCCGTTGGACATGAACAC
Organism: Stenotrophomonas sp. AGC87; assembly: GCF_057333975.1. Classification (NCBI taxonomy): domain Bacteria; kingdom Pseudomonadati; phylum Pseudomonadota; class Gammaproteobacteria; order Lysobacterales; family Lysobacteraceae; genus Stenotrophomonas; species Stenotrophomonas sp. AGC87. The sequence goes on along the minus strand of NZ_JBHFHW010000043.1, from coordinate 82,651 downwards.
CACATGGTCACCCGGCACTGTGATCGCGCCCAGTTGAGCCAGCAGCGAATCCGTATCGGCCACGGCGTGGGCTTCCCCCCGGACGGCGGCAATCACGCTGGCCGCATCCCAGGCCAGTTCCGGGCGATGCAGGAACACCACCGCGTCGGCACCGTCCAGCGAGGGCGCCAGCGCCTGCGCGTGTGCCCCCAACCGCATCGAGTTGCTGCGCGGCTCCATGGCCACCACGATGCGGGCATCGCCCACCTTGGCACGCAGGCCATCGAGGGTGGTGCGGATCGCGGTGGGGTGATGCGCGAAATCATCGTAGACGGTGACATCGCGCGCTTGGCCGATCACTTCCATCCGGCGCTTGACGCTGCGGAACGCGGCCAGCGCCGGGATCACCGTGGCCAGCTCGACGCCGACCGCATGCGCGGCAGCCAGCGCGGCCAGCCCGTTGAGCACATTGTGGCGGCCAAGCAGCGACCAGCGCACTTCACCGATGCGCTCGCCGCGATGGTGCACCACGAACACACTGCCGTCGGCCTCCACCAGCTCGGCATGCCATTCCAGCGAAGGATCGAAACCGAAGCGCTCCACCGGGGTCCAGCAGCCCATCGCCAGCACCTCGGCGAGATAGGCATCTTCGCCATTGACGACCAATCGCCCACGCGCGGGCACGGTGCGGATCAGGTGATGGAACTGGCGCTGGATCGCGGCCACGTCCGGGAAGATATCGGCGTGGTCGTATTCGAGGTTGTTGAGGATCGCCACCAGCGGCCGGTAGTGCACGAACTTGCTGCGCTTGTCGAAGAACGCGGTGTCGTACTCATCGGCCTCGACCACGAACTCACGGCCGCTGCCGACGCGCGCGGAGACGCCGAAATCCTCGGCCACGCCGCCGATCAGGAAGCCGGGTTCACGCCCGGCGCTGTGCAGCAGCCAGGTCAGGATGGTGGTGGTGGTGGTCTTGCCGTGGGTGCCGGCGACCGCCAGGGTGTCGCGGCCCGGCAGCACCTGCTCGGAGAGCCACTGGGCGCCGGAGATGTAGCGTTGGCCTGCATCCAGCACCGCTTCCACGGCGGGATTGCCACGCGAGAGGGCATTGCCGATCACCACCTCGTCGCAGTCCGGTGCCACGCTGTCGGCGCGGTAGCCCGGATCCAGGGCGATACCCAGGCGTTCGAGCTGGGTGGACATCGGCGGGTAGATCGCCTGGTCGCTGCCGCGGACCGTATGGCCCTTCTCGCGTGCCAGCGCGGCCCCGCCGCCCATGAAAGTGCCTGCAATGCCAAGAATGTGGATCGTGCTCATGCGTACGATTGTCGCCGATCACCACCGTCGATGGAGATCGCCGTCAGACAACTCCTAGTCGACTATCAGAAAAATCCAGCGCGGTGTCGGGGAATTCCCGATAGCGCCATACTGTGAAGACGGACACAATTATATTGGCCAGCCGCAGTACTCCATTGGTCCTACTCCCCAAGAGGCCATCCCCAGGGGGGCTCATGCTGCGGGGCTCTGAGCAAGCCCGCCCGCTGGCACCTTCAAACCACACGCCTGGTCCCTTCGGGGGCCGGGCGTGTGTGTTTCCGGCGCCTGCAAACGTACGGCCGGCGCGGTGCCGCCGTAGCGGCACCGACCCGCATCAAGCCTGGATCGCGGCGCGGATGCGCGCTTCCACATCATTCAGTTCGCCCACGCCATCGACGCGCGCGAGGGTGCCGCGGCCTGCGTAGAAATCCACCACCGGCGCGGTCTGGTCGTTGTAGACCTGCAGGCGCTGGCGCACCGATTCGGGATTGTCATCAGCGCGGCCCTGTTCGGCGGCGCGGCCAGCGATGCGCTCGACCAGCAGTTCGGTCGGCACGTCCAGCTGCACCACAGCATCCAGCGGCTGGCCGATCTTGGCCAGCAGGCTGTCCAGCGCGTTGGCCTGGGCCACGTTGCGCGGGTAACCGTCGAGGATGAAGCCCTTGGCCACATCGTCCTGGCCCAGGCGCGACTCGAGCATGCCCAGCAGGATGTCATCGGACACCAGGTTGCCAGCGTCCATCACAGCCTTGGCCTGCTTGCCCAGCTCGGTGCCGGCGGCGACTTCAGCGCGCAGCAGATCACCGGTGGAAATATGCGCAATCGAGAGATGTTCCTTCAGGCGCGTCGCCTGCGTCCCCTTGCCCGAACCGGGCGGTCCCAACAGAACCAATCGCATCAACCTGACTCCAACTTGGTAAGAAAATGGAAGGGCGCGCGCCCCGGGATTGTCCACAATCACGCTGCACCGCAATACGCGCACTTTACCCCATACCGGTAATGTCTCTGCAATGTCCTTCCCCCAGACCAAGGTCGCACCATGCCCAACGGTACCCTGCTCTACGCCCAGTCAGGCGGCGTCACCGCCGTCATCAATGCCACCGCCTCGGCGGTCATCAGCACGGCCAGGGCCAAAGGAATCAAGGTCTTGGCCGCGCGCAACGGCATTCTCGGCGCGCTCCGCGAGGACCTGATCGACACCTCGAAGGAGACCGCCGCCGCCATCGCCGCCCTCGCCCATACCCCCGGCGGCGCGTTCGGCTCGTGCCGCTACAAGCTCAAATCGCTGGAGGCCGACCGGGCCAAGTACGAGCGCCTGCTCGAGGTGCTGCGCGCCCATGACGTGCGCTGGTTCCTCTACAACGGCGGCAACGATTCGGCCGATACCGCCTGGAAGGTCTCCCAGCTGGCCAAGGCCTTCGACTACGACCTGACCTGCATCGGTGTGCCCAAGACCATCGACAACGACCTGGCCGTGACCGATACCTGCCCGGGCTTCGGCTCGGCCGCCAAGTACACCGCCGTCTCCGTACGCGAAGCAGCGCTGGATGTGGCCGCGATGGCCGAGACCTCGACCAAGGTGTTCGTCTACGAGGCAATGGGCCGCCACGCCGGCTGGCTGGCCGCCGCCGCGGGCCTGGCCGGCCAGGGCGCCGATGATGCCCCGCACATCATCCTGCTGCCCGAGCGCGCGTATGACGAAGCGGCGTTCCTGGCCAAAGTGAAACAGGTGGTCGAGCGGGTGGGCTATTGCGTGGTGGTGGCCTCCGAAGGCATCCAGACCGCCGATGGCCGCTTCGTCGCCGATGCTGGCGGCGGCACCGATTCGTTCGGGCATACCCAGCTCGGGGGCGTGGCCTCGCAGCTGGCCGCGCGGGTCAAGGATGGGCTGGGCTACAAGGTGCACTGGACCCTGCCCGACTACCTGCAGCGTTCGGCGCGCCATCTGGCCTCCAAGACCGATTGGGAGCAGGCACAGGCGGTGGGCAAGGCGGCGGTGCAGTTCGCGCTGAAGGGCCAGAACGCGGTGATGCCGGTGATCGTGCGCACCAGTGACACGCCCTACCGCTGGAAGATCGAGGCAGCCCCGCTGCACAAGGTGGCCAACCACGAGAAGAAGATGCCGGCCGGCTTCATCCGCCGCGATGGCTTCGGCATCACCGACAAGGCCCGCGCCTACCTCGCCCCGCTGATCAAAGGGGAAGCGCCGCTGCCGTACGGGTCCGATGGGCTGCCGAAGTACGTGACGCTGAAGAACGTGGCGGTGAAGAAGAAACTGCCCTCCTTCGAGGCGTAATCGACCCGGTAGTGGGGGGGGGGGGGGGGGGGGG
>NZ_JBHFHW010000043.1:75985-78917 GCF_057333975.1 Stenotrophomonas sp. AGC87 | reverse complement strand
CCCCCCCCCCCCCCCACTACCGGTGCGCGGTCAGGTCAATTGCAGGCCTTGCCCTCGACCTTCATCTGCGCGGCGAACATCGGTACCTGGGCGATCTTGCCGGCAGCCGCCTGCTTCTTGGCGTCTTCCAGGTAGATGCGCGACTGTCCCTGCCCATCGAGTTCCGGCTTGGTGGTGACGGGCATGCGCCACACGCGCACCACCGCCTGCTGCGCCGGGCAGGAGGCATTCGGCACGCGGATCACATCATTGAGCTTCCAGCCCCTGGCTTCGCTGGGCTGCGCCTTGTCGTAATCGACGAAGCGGGCACGCGGCTGGCACTGCTCGCTGGTGCGGACCACGGCGAATTTGTACGGCTGTGCCGCCTCGCCGGTGAACACGCCTTCCAGCCGTGCGCAGGCTTCGGGAATCTGGCGCAGCGTGTGGGCCGCGCCTACCGCCTGCGGTGTGCCGGCGGCGCGCTGCAGCTCGGGGGTTTCGGCGGCGAAGGCGGATACGGCGGGCAACAGGGCCAGCCACAACAGATGACGGGGGGACATGGCAGGACTCCAACGGCTGGGGATGGGCCGAGGCTGCCAGTGGATGGCTGAACGGCGTGGCAAAGGGGGTCCTTCGTCCGGATCTGTGTGGTTGCCGGCCAGCGGCCGGCACTACCTCCGTCGTTGGCGATCCGGGCACGCACGCGCAGTTTGAAATCCTCGCTGGCATGCACCGAGGATTTACCCGCATACTCGGGCCACCAGGGATTGCTGAACACCGCCACACGCTTGAAGACCGGCACGGTCTGAACGGGTTGGTTCATGGTTGCAGCCTGTTGTGCCCCCGCGTGGAGACGTTCATCCGTTCACTGGATGTCATTCCATCACCCGGGAGGGGACATGCTGGAACGTTACGGGCTTTCTCTGGCGCTGTTGTGCGCCATCCTCGCGATTCTCTACGGCATCGTGTCGGCACGCTGGATCCTCCGGCAACCGGCTGGCAATGCCCGCATGCAGGAAATCGCCGCCGCCATCCAGGAAGGCGCGCGCGCCTATCTCAACCGTCAATACCTGACCATCGCCATCGCCGGTGCCGTGCTGTTCGTGCTGGTCGGCCTGTTCCTCAGCTGGTACACCGCGATCGGCTTCGCGATCGGTGCCGTGCTGTCCGGCGCGGCCGGCTACATCGGCATGAATGTCTCGGTGCGTGCCAACGTGCGCACCGCCGAGGCCGCCCGCAACGGCCTGAGCGCGGCCATGGACGTCGCCTTCCGCGGCGGTGCGATCACCGGCATGCTGGTTGTCGGGCTGGGCCTGCTGGGCGTGGCCGGCTACTACGCGCTGCTGTTGAAGCTCGGCCTGGATGTCGCGCAGACGCTGCACGCCCTGGTCGGGCTGGCCTTCGGCTCGTCGCTGATCTCGATCTTCGCGCGGCTGGGCGGTGGCATCTTCACCAAGGGCGCCGATGTCGGGGCGGACCTGGTCGGCAAGGTCGAAGCCGGCATCCCCGAGGATGACCCGCGCAACCCGGCGGTGATCGCCGACAACGTGGGCGACAACGTCGGCGACTGCGCCGGCATGGCCGCCGACCTGTTTGAAACCTACGCCGTCACCGTGATCGCCACGATGCTGCTCGGCAACCTGATGATCGCCGAGGCCGGGGCGAATGCGGTGTTGTATCCGCTGGTGCTGGGCGGCGTCTCGATCATCGCCTCGATCATTGGCGCGCTGTTCGTCAAGGTGAAGCCTGGTGGCTCGATCATGGGCGCGCTGTACAAGGGCGTGATCGTGTCCGGTGTCCTGGCCGCCATCGCGTTCTACCCGATCACCATCCAGCTCATGCCGGACAACGCGCACGGTGCGCTGAACCTGTATTTCTGCGCCTTGATCGGGCTGGTGCTGACCGGGCTGATCGTGTGGATCACCGAGTACTACACCGGCACCCAGTACAAGCCGGTGCAGCACGTGGCGCAGGCCTCCACCACCGGGCATGGCACCAACATCATCGCCGGCCTCGGTGTCTCGATGAAGTCCACTGCCCTGCCGGTGATCGCGGTGTGCGTGGCGATCTGGCTGGCGCACTACTTTGGCGGCCTGTACGGCATCGCCATCGCCGCGACCGCGATGCTCTCGATGGCCGGCATGATCGTGGCGCTGGACGCCTACGGCCCGATCACCGACAACGCCGGCGGCATCGCCGAGATGGCCGAACTGCCGCCGGAAATCCGCGACATCACCGATCCGCTGGATGCGGTCGGCAACACCACCAAGGCGGTGACCAAGGGCTATGCAATCGGCTCGGCGGCCTTGGCCGCACTGGTGCTGTTCGCCGATTACACGCACAACCTGCAGGCGGCCAATCCCGGCGAGGTCTTCGCCTTCGATCTGTCCAACCATGAGGTGATCATCGGCCTGCTGATCGGCGGCCTGATCCCCTACCTGTTCGGTGCGATGGCGATGGAAGCCGTGGGCCGCGCGGCGGGTGCGGTAGTGGAGGAAGTGCGCCGTCAGTTCCGCGAGATTCCCGGGATCATGGACGGCACCGGCAAGCCGCAGTACGACCGCGCGGTGGACCTGCTGACCCGCTCGGCGATCCGCGAAATGATCATCCCCTCGCTGTTGCCCGTTGCGGTGCCGGTGGTGGTCGGCCTGCTGCTCGGGCCACGCGCGCTCGGCGGCCTGCTGATCGGCACGATCGTCACCGGCCTGTTCGTGGCGATCTCGATGACCACCGGCGGCGGCGCGTGGGACAACGCCAAGAAGTACATCGAGGATGGCCACTTCGGCGGCAAGGGCAGCGAGGCGCACAAGGCCGCGGTGACCGGCGATACGGTCGGTGATCCCTACAAGGACACCGCCGGCCCGGCGATCAACCCGCTGATCAAGATCATCAATATCGTGGCATTGCTGCTGGTGCCACTGCTGTGAGTCGAGTCGGGGACGCTGGCCTCAGG